>NZ_SBFD01000029.1:0-681 GCF_014156615.1 Pantoea pleuroti
CTCGAACAGTAGTTGCTGTATCTCGTTCTGAAACTCCTGTGATGCTTTCCAAATAGCAATTGAACTCAACTCTTCAATGTTTATATTCAACTGCACAGCACCATTTTCTAGCCTTCGAAATTGTTGTTGACCTACCCATGAATTCAAGTACCAACTCACATAGGCTGGTAAATATAACTTATTTGAGAGTGTGCATTTTATAATGAAAGAACCATACCAATATTTCGCATACTCTGAAGTCACGTGAGCTGCTACTCCGACAGTACCACTTCGGGTTATTAATATATCATCCTCTTCGATGCAGTAATTATTGCCCTCATCTTCTAGCGATCTATTTAGATAAACTATGTCGTCTTTGTTAATTCTGTTAGGTGACAAAGCATTGCCTCGAATGAAAGGCAATCCATCAGTGTTTACGTAATTTGCAGCAATAGACGCTCCATATTTAAATTTCGAGAAAATAGTACCAAGGCTTTCAAAGTCGTCGGTGAATTGAGCATAAAGATCGAGGTGTTTGTTAGCATAGTAACGAGCATCTAATCTATTTTCTGTTAGGTACGATAGGGTAGCCTTTGAGTGTTTGGCTTCTCTGACAACATGCTTTGAGATAGGTATTTTATTTTCGAGCAATGCTAATCTTACTTCTAGCCGCTTCGCCCAAGCGCGCAATTTCTCGGCTTG
>NZ_SBFD01000030.1:0-624 GCF_014156615.1 Pantoea pleuroti
TGAATCATTGATAAATAATCAATGTGCTAATACGCAACAGTTTTCTACTTTAGTATATGATACAGTTATAAAAACTATATGTCGTAAACGCGATGAGTTAAAAGTTAAACCGTTTAGAATATCAGAAAACTCAAATACTCAAAAAACTTTTGAGGGGCTTAAGGGTTTTAGGTGCCACCTGACTAGAGGTCATGAAGCTTTAAGACTTATGTTCTGGTCAGATCCCGAGACTCGCAAGATAATTTTTGCAAACGTTGGACCAAAAATGGAACTTATAATTTCTGATCCCTAAGTATTTCTTAGTAACTGCTTAATGTTTAGATTAAATCCTCCGGCTCTTAGAGGATTTAATCATTTTACTTTCAGATTCCATTATGAACCGAATCATTACTCTCACTAAACGTCCAGTTCTCGACTTTGTCACCTGTGAATGTTATAGTCAAATTTTTACTTTTCATATCAGTTCCGTTCGAGAATAGCCCTACAATTGGAATGTAAGACATCGCTGACATATTCGAGTTCATGATTGAGTAAAACCACATGTCCTCATTGGTATCAACGGTTGTCTTACGAGTAGGTTCACCGAACTGCTTTTGAATATCTTCCTTCGTGGTTCGACCTTTG
>NZ_SBFD01000031.1:0-575 GCF_014156615.1 Pantoea pleuroti
GCACGTTAAAGACATAAAGGCACGTATTGACCTGTTACTTTTACAACTCAGCGAGGGCCGTTATACCTCGCTTGATACCTATATCAATAACTTAGCGCTTCTGAAAGTTGCTTATCGTGAATTAGAGCCGTTAACCAGTGATCCTGATTTTCTCTTCTGGTTGCAGCAAAAAGATCCCACATTTCTGCTCGAGATTGCCCTGACTGGAAGGGTGTTAATGGCACTGCAAAATTTCTTCAGGTTAGCGTCCGGTGACAATGAATGAGATCAAGAGAGGGAACAGCCTAATCATTTCTTTTCATCCCTGGCACCCTCGTTTTGCAATACCGATTCCAGAAATTTTCTCTGTTGCTCTGTCAAATCAAGCCGTTTTATTTTCTGAACAAGCTGTTCTGGAGGAACGTCACCATAACTGCGGCTTTTTTTATGATGCTGGTCTGCCGCTAAAGCATGGTTAAAGAAAGAGAATATCAGAATCCAGAACAGCGCACAGAACAGGCACAGCAATGTCCAGACAGTTCTTCGTTTTATTTTCAATGCATGTGCTCCGGTTTTCTATTATTCAGACAGTCTGG
>NZ_SBFD01000032.1:0-569 GCF_014156615.1 Pantoea pleuroti
CGTGCGATCGACATGCCGTTCCTGCTGCCAATCGAAGACGTATTCTCAATCTCTGGCCGTGGTACTGTTGTTACCGGTCGTGTTGAGCGCGGCATCGTTAAAGTCGGCGACGAAGTTGAAATCGTTGGTATCAAAGATACTGTGAAATCAACCTGTACCGGTGTTGAGATGTTCCGTAAGCTGCTGGACCAGGGTCAGGCAGGCGAAAACTGTGGTGTTCTGCTGCGCGGTATCAAGCGTGAAGACATCCAGCGTGGCCAGGTTCTGGCTAAGCCAGGCTCAATCAAGCCGCACACCCAGTTCGAGTCAGAAGTTTACGTTCTGTCTAAAGACGAAGGTGGTCGCCATACTCCGTTCTTCAAAGGCTATCGTCCACAGTTCTACTTCCGTACAACTGACGTAACCGGCTCAGTAGAGCTGCCAGAAGGCGTTGAAATGGTAATGCCAGGCGACAACATCAAAATGGTTGTTACCCTGATCCACCCAATCGCAATGGACGAAGGTCTGCGCTTCGCAATCCGCGAAGGTGGCCGTACCGTTGGCGCGGGTGTTGTTGCTAAAGTTATCGC
>NZ_SBFD01000033.1:0-549 GCF_014156615.1 Pantoea pleuroti
CAGCAGCGGACATTTTGTAAGCTCTCCTGGACAAGTTGAAAATATGATCACGTGTAAACTCGAACTGAATTTTAACACTCAAGTTAAAAGCTTCTGCGAGGAACATCCAATTGTTTACTCATATGCGTATTGCCAAACCCGTCTCCAATCTTGAACGATCTTTTCTGATGTACAGTCAGGGACTGGATTTACAAAAAATTGCTGAATTCAATGATCATGAAGGTTTCAATGGACTGATGTTAGGACGGAAGGGTTTAGACTGGCATATAGAATTCACCTTTTGCCTTAGTCATTCCATTCAACCTTTGCAAACTGAGGAGGATTTACTCGTTCTTTATTACTCAGATGAAAATGCGTGGATAGATGCCTGTGCCAGGATGATAGAAGCCGGGTTCAAAATGACGAATTCGTTTAACCCTTACTGGGATGTCAATGGAAGGACATTTGTTGACCCAGATGGATACAGGGTGGTTATCCAAAATAAGGCATGGGCATAATTTCAATTATTATTGCCAGTTAACTGGCCGTCTTGCTGCAAGCCTGACGGTC
>NZ_SBFD01000034.1:0-537 GCF_014156615.1 Pantoea pleuroti
ACCTGAAAGCTGAACAATTTACCTTATTAGCGCAATTGCCCTCCCCACTGGATTGGCAATTAGTTTCAGCGGCTTTGAAGATGCAAGAACCGGGGCTAACCGCTTTGCTAACCAGTGAAACAGACCAGGCTATTGCTGGCTTTACTGGCAGTGCAGATCGCCACCAGCACCAGGCCGGTGATGTGGTGCATACCCGCTACATACGAAAACACAGCAACAGTGGGTTATTAGCCTTTACCACGTTACCTTTATGGTCGTTAAATTTACTCGATCATAGTGAGATCCTGGTGAGCTGGTTGAATTGGTTTGTGGACCACGCAGGCATTGCTGAACGAATCATCGAACCTAACGCGCCATCAACTGACTACACACCAGATAATTACGATCTGGTTGTATTGCTACTACTCTATGCTGGAAGTGGCATGAGCTTACAAGCGTTGTCTGAGCATAACGCGGTTAAGCTGATGTTTGACGTTAACAGCCTTGATATTGTCAAGCGGGGTGAGATGTTGCGGCAGCACGATTTTATCAACGAAG
>NZ_SBFD01000035.1:0-514 GCF_014156615.1 Pantoea pleuroti
GGGAGAGTATATCTAATTCAACTACAGCTATATCAGAGTTGGTCAAAAATGCTTATGATGCCGACGCTAGTAATGTAAAATTATCTTTTTTTAATTTAACTAAACCTGTTTCTACTATGATCATCGAGGATGATGGAAATGGAATGAGTTTAGATCAACTTATTGAAAAATGGTTGAGAATTGGGACTGAAAATAAAACTATCAATGCCACTTCACTATCTGGTCGTGTTTTAACCGGTGCAAAAGGCTTAGGTCGATTAGGCATAGACAGATTATGCAAAAGAGTTATTCTTCAAACTAAGAGTGAAAGTGATGACTCAATATTTCAAATAGATGTTGATTGGAGACGATACGAGTCAACTAATCAAAGTTTTTTTGATATTAAGCATAAGATTCATTCCATCCCTTTTCCATATTCAGATAAATATGGTAATGCATTGATTGCCGGAAGTGGAACGAGATTGATTTTAATTGGTCTCAAAGATGATTGGAATGGATATATAAAAGACGATCT
>NZ_SBFD01000036.1:0-275 GCF_014156615.1 Pantoea pleuroti
GTGCTCATTGGTTAATGAATCGCCCTTCGGTAATCGTAGCGAGTTATGCCATACAGCTTTCTCAACATCCTTTCTCAGTTGCTGAGTTTTAGCGAACTCTGCTGTTAACTCCTCCACTGTAATGCCTACAAGGTTACCTCCTATCAGAACAGGAGGGGTGGAGTGATGAGGAGCAGGGGAAAGAGCATATGAGACGACACCATGAAAGTTCTTACCCCGGCGAATCCTGTTCATTCCCTTCATACAGGATCTTTACTCATTTAATTTCAGCAGAG
>NZ_SBFD01000036.1:285-521 GCF_014156615.1 Pantoea pleuroti
TCTCTTACATGCGACAGCTTCACTTTTAGTGCATTAACTTCTTGGGATAGAGGCTGAGCATCTGTTCCTCTACGACTGAGGAAAGATGTAAGGTCGTTGAGCTTCTGCAATGAAGCCGTCAGTTGGTGCCAGGCTTCACGATTTATCTCAGGGACAGATGGTGGCAATTGCTGAAGAGCTGAGCTTCTCAGCCAACAACTTTTGCTTGCCTGGTTCCTCAAATCGTTTATTTGCTT
>NZ_SBFD01000004.1:0-425540 GCF_014156615.1 Pantoea pleuroti
TGATCATATTTTCAACTTGTCCAGGAGAGCTTACAAAATGTCCGCTGCTGGCACAGAGCGGACCGTTATTGTTGAATATCCGCCTGTACTAAAGAGCGGACGTTGTAGCTTCAGGCCACGGTATGATCAGCGGCTGTATTGATAAATAAAGGTATCGTCAATCACTCCCGCGCTGTCCAGTCGATCAGAAGCTAATATGGCTTCTGGTTTGAACCCACATTTTAATGCAACAGACTGACTGCGTACGTTACGTCTGGCAGTACGAATTTCTATTCTTTTAGCGTTAAAAAAGTCCGAGGCTATTTTTGTAGCCAGCTTGCATGCTTCAGGCATTATGCCTTTGCCCATCGCATCCGTGGCTAGCCAGTAGCCGATCTCGAAATAAGGAATAGCTCGATTCCTTATGAATAAGCTTATACAACCTAGTAGCTCATCTGACCTACGATCAATAATTAAAAACTTATACTCTTCTTTATCATTCAGGAAATTATCTGCTGCATCCAGCATATTATCCCTGACTGAAGAAAACGAATGAAAGCCAGGAGACCAGAGCAGAAACTCATGGTGAAACGAACTAAATTCATTGAGTTTACGTTGCATTTCTTCTGAGCGACTCAGGTCTGGAGCCGTCAGATAAAAACGGTCGTGTTGCAATAAATAAGCAGGAATTTCATCAATATGCATCTTTACCGTTCCGTTTATACAGGCTTCTTAATTACTTAACACACACCGGCAAAAAATGCATCCGGTTTATTTAGCTCAGGCCCTTGAAAAAATGGATTACGCAATGCCCAATGGGAGCAATACACAGCTAAAAGTATTACTGAAAACGTTTAATCTAACGGGTGGTAACAAGGTCCGCTTCTGGCACGGAGCAGACATCTACGATCGGCAAAGTTCGCTGTTAACAAAGAGTGGAAGTTCAGACTTTGTAATCTGCAAGTACTTCCACTCAAAAAAATAAGGCACCTTACAATTTCGGTTTTTCGCATTCATTGCTCTGAGTTAACCTCTTTCGCCAGTTGTTGCAATACCGATTTCAGCCAGTTAGTCGCATCTCGTTTACCGCTCCGTATATGCGAATAAACCTTCACTTCAAAGGAGGGTATCTCGAACGGCAGCGCAAAAATCTTGATATTCATTGCCGGGAGCAGTTTCTCTGCGGCGAGACGGGGAATAGCCATCAGCAGGTCGCTTTCCGCAACAATAAACGGCCCACTAAGCATGGACGGTGTTTTGATCGCTATCTGCCGTATATAACCCATCTGCTCAAGCTGTAGATCCAGAACACCTCGCTTCTCATTCCATGGTGTCACAACCAGGTGCCGGGCGGCGAGATAATCTTCCAGCGTAAGCTGTGTTCGGTTTTGGTTGCTGATGACGACATATTCATCTTCGAACCAGGTAATTTCTTCCAGTTCAGGATGTCGGGTCTCATCTGGTGTGCTGAATCCAAGAGCCAGATCTACTTCGCCAGCCAGCAGTTCCGTGAGCGCCGGACTATGTGGCAAATAAAGTAATTCAAAGTGCAAACCAGGAGCTTCCTGCTGCAATTTATGCATCAGGGCAGGGAAAATACAAAAAGCGGTAAAATCTGTTATCGCAATCAGAAAACGCGCCGTACTCGTGGAGGCTTCAAACTTCGGCTGCGGAGTCAGCTCCTTGTTGAGGTAGTTCAGCGCTGAAGCGATAGAAGGCGCGAGCTGAGCGGCATACACGCTGGGGCTCATACTGTGTCCTTCCCGGAAAAATAATGGGTCATTGAGCGTGATGCGTAGCCGTGAAAGCGCATGGCTCATCGCCGATGTGCTCATCGCCAGTTCATCCGCAGCCAAACGAACGGAACGGTGGCGATAAATCGCGTCAAAAATTGGCAGAAGGTTTAAATCAATACGCCTTAGGACTGAATGCATAATATTCATCATTTGCTGATTTCATTGCACTTAATTCCTCTAACAATAACCCTTATGCTTAGTACCCTCAATATCGATACAACCAAGAAATCACGGGAAAATTAATGAGCATCACGATCCGCCCAGCCTGCCCGGAAGACGCAACGGCAATTTACGATATGATCTATGAGCTGGCTATGTATGAAAAGGCGCCAGAAGAAGTAGTCACCACACCAGACGAGATCCGTGAAACACTGTTTAGCGCAGGCAATAAAACCGAAGCGTTGATCTGTGAGAGTGAAGATAAAACCATAGGTTATGCCGTTTTCTTCACCAGTTATTCCACGTGGCTTGGACGTAACGGTATTTACATGGAGGATTTATACATTACCCCTGATCATCGTGGAAAAGGTGCGGGAAAGGCGCTGTTGAAAAATATCGCGCAATCCGCAGTCAAACGAAATTGCGGCCGACTTGAATGGAGTGTGCTTGACTGGAACCAGCCAGCGATTGATTTTTACCTTAGTATTGGCGCGTTGCCACAATCTGAATGGGTACGCTATCGTCTCGATGGTGAGGCACTGCTGAAATTTGCTGAATAAAAATCGCTATTTTTTTGACGAAATCGCGCTGGCACGGGATTTATCTTTTGCTCGCTGACTGGTGAAAAATCATTTTCAATGTCCGCTTCTGGCACAAAGCGGACTAAATGCAGGCCAAGATTCGGTATGAGCGAGGAGCAGAAATTTTGACATGAGCTACCCACTTGCCTTATAAAATTGTTTTCACAACAAAGGGATATTGAAATGAAGATCTATACTTACCCCAAAAGCCGATCATTAAGAGTACTCTGGGCTCTTGAAGAAATGGGAGTGAATTACGAGTCTATCAGAGTCGATCTTTTGAACCCTGCTTCTGAGGTTAAATCACCCCATCCATTGGGAAAAGTTCCTTTTTTGACCGATGGTGAAGTGTCAATCAGTGAAACCTTAGCGATCTGTATTTACCTGTGTGAACAACATAAAA
Organism: Pantoea pleuroti; assembly: GCF_014156615.1. Lineage (NCBI taxonomy): Bacteria > Pseudomonadati > Pseudomonadota > Gammaproteobacteria > Enterobacterales > Erwiniaceae > Pantoea > Pantoea pleuroti. The sequence continues at coordinate 2,919 of NZ_SBFD01000004.1, forward strand.
ACATCTCTATTTATCCCGCAACTGCTGAAGAAAAATCCTCCGTTAATTCGTGGTTAAGCTTCACGCTATCCGATCTGGAAGCCCCCGTCTGGAGTCTGCTCAAACATGTTGTCTTCACTCCCGAAAATCAACGTTCCCCAGATTTAATGAATTACCTCAGTAAGGAAGCAGATAAAGTTATCTCTCAGATTAGGTTTAACCCAACTCAAACATGGATTGCGAGTAACAACTTTACACTGGCCGATATTTTTCTTTCTCATACGTTGTTATGGGCAAAACTGTGCGGATTGGAAATCACCGAAGAGCTTGATAGCTACATATCAAGAGCAACGAGTCGCCCCGCTTTCTTAAAGGCTCAGGAAATAAATAATCGCTAATCAGGTTTTGTCATCTCTTAAGGATGCATTGATGTCCGCTTCTGGCACACAGCGGACTTTTACTGCAGGCTTAGGTCCGTTATGAGCGAAAAGCGGACCTTTCTGTTATGACAGCTGAGGGTATTCCAAAACATTGAAGATAACGCCCCCTCGACGAAACTCAGATAGACATTCCCATTACCTTCAGCGTGCTCTGTTGTGAAGCTGTTCTGAGTACTGTGTCTTTGATATGCAGCATCCCCTGTTTTTCATAGAATCGGTAAGCCCGCTCGTTCTGCTCAAGCACTTCTAACCACAGATAATTTTTCCCGCGACTTTGCGCAAGCACTATGAATTTTTCAAACATTATCTTTCCGTAGTTTTTACCCGTCTCAGTGGGGTTTAGATACAGTTTGTTAAGCAAGACACCTGAAATAGAGGTCTCTGGGATTTGACTTTCCCATGTAACTTTTGCAAAGCCGATAGGGTAGTGTGCTTCTGCAAGATACCAGGATGTACTGGGATCTTGCAGACTATTTTCAAGCGTAGAATATGAGTACTCAGCATCCAAAAATACGTTCATTTCGGATTCTGAAATCCACATGTGACTGAAATGAGAGCGATAGATGTTGTAGCCGAGTTCATTCAATAGTACTAAATCCTCAAAAGCCGCTTCCCGTATGTTTAATGTCATGAGTTAAAAACCTTATTCAATGTCTGATTTCAAAATACCTAAACTCCGGTAGCATTTCCCGAATGTGTGGGACCTGTATGTTTTATTTTACATAAAAGTGCATGTGTTACTTCCGCTTTTGGTACGCAACAGACCTGCGCTCTGGAAGGTCCGCTTTGAGCGAATTGCGGACCTTTCACTTATGACATGTATCTAATACCTTGAACATAACTTTCCAGTACCGAACCTCGTTAGAAAGGCTCCACTGTACAAAATCAGGCTGGTTTAGATATGTTATTCCCTACTGCAACCCTATTAACGGAGTACACCATGCCGGAGTTCTGCTTTTTTAAAAAGGGTAAGCATATCGCCGCCCTGGAAAGAACTGACGCGGAAAAATCCGCTCAACTGGCCAATGACGGCTGGGAAAAGCAATTTGAAGAGGTTCGCGCTGCCGATGCTGAAAGTGCCCTCGCCAGGCTAGCGGACATGCGGAAAGAGGAAGTCACGACGGAGCGAGCTTTCGTAACGGGTTCCGTATTCAGCAGTCTCCTAACGGCCATTCTCAAGTAACGACCAGCTGGCAGCGTTATATGACTCTGCCAGCCCCTCACTTTTAACATACATAAGAGTTCGGCCACGCATCAGAGTTACGCAGCCTGAATGGCCTTCATGATTGTGAATTCTGCATAGCAAACGTCACTAAACTCTGATGATCCAGACGGAAGTACTGTTTTTCTTCGAGCTGGGACGCCCCAAGAGACAAGTAAAACTCGGCTGCTTTCGGGTTGGTGGTTTCAGCCGTCCAGTCAAATCTCGTGCAGCCATGTTCAACTGCAAACGCCGCTATAAATCCCATAAGCGATTTACCTACACCCTGGCCTCTCACAGATGCTGATGCGAAGAGATCTTTCATATACGCCTGGCCGGAGCATTTGGGAGCCGGAAACATCAATGTGAATGTGGCAAATCCGACGAGAGTCCCGTTTTTCCATGCTCCGAGCACGGTCACGCCCGAATAAACAGAGAAAACTTTGTGAGTCAGGTAAGAGAACATTTCATCATAGCTGGCAGCCTCATTGCCAAAGTAATACGACTCCATTTCGACAAAAACTCTCGCCAGTTCCGGAATGTCCGAAGCCTCACATATAGTAATTTTCATACGCTTCCCTTAAATTTTATAATCTGCCACCTACTCGATTTTAACATTTGAGTTCTAAAGCACATCCATCGAAATTTTATGAGGCGACAACGTCCGCTTCTGGCACACAGCGGACTATCAAATAAACTTTTGCGCTGTTCAACAAACACATCACATCAACCATCAACTAATACATTCTACTTCTTAACTTCTTCAACCCCAGCCGCTCCAACTCCCTCCATCAACGCGCTTTCAACCAGTTCCCAAGCCTCATCCCCGCCTCTTTCGCTGCAACTTTAAACTGCGCTTTCAGCTCAGGTGCTATGCGGATCTGAAATGTCGGAGATTGACCGGATTTGGACTGTTTTACGTCACGCTTGACCGTTGTCTTGTATGGACCCACATGATTATCGTTGAAAAGTCAGGTGTTTGGATACTTGGCGGCTTGATATTCAGCGCCCGCTTCAGGTCAGCAATCCTGACAGCGTCATAGCCATGTTCATGAAGGTGTGCCTGTGCAATTGCGACTAAAGCTTCGCGATCAAATGCAGACCGTCGCAGCCTGTCATCTTGATTCATCTTGCCACCTGAATCCATTTATGTAGTAACCACTAAAATAATAAACATGAAATGATGTATTTATCTTATTGATATAAAAGATTTTGTTAAATAAAGGTTAAATTTTAACTTGTAATATTTTACTTTTAACTGTAGTGATCACTATATGTTTAACCCACAGCAATCAGGAGAATATACAGTGACTCACTCTTTTCAGAACAAAATCGCGGTTGTGACCGGCGCATCATCTGGCATTGGTCTTGGGATCGCACAGGAATTAGCAGCACTCGGTGCAACTGTGATCATTACCGGGCGGGACAAGAATAAACTTGAATCTGCACTAAGTACTCTTGGACCGGATGCGAGTCAGTTTCAGGTGGATGTATCCAGCCTCTCCGAACTGGATAATTTTTATAAGCAAATATTGTCCCGGTTTGGTCGCATTGACATTCTGATAGCAAATGCCGGCATGGGCGAATTTGAACCCCTCGGGCAGATTACCCCGGAGAAGTTCGATCGTCAGTTCACAACGAACGTAAGGGGTATCACGTTTACCGTTCAGAAAGCCTTACCACTTATGAAACCAGGCAGCAGCATTATTATCACGGGCTCAACGGCATCCATTAATCCCGGTCAGGGCCTCAGTGTTTATGGAGGCACCAAGGCTGCTTTACGTGCAATGGTACGCAGCTGGATTCTGGACATAAAAGGTGCTGGCGTTCGCATCAATATTCTCAGCCCCGGACCGGTGGATACTCAATCCTTACACGATTTCCTTCCCGACCCCGTTGACGCCATCCTGCAGTCTTTGCGTGACCGCAGTCCGATTGGTCGCATCGGCCAGACAGACGAAATAGCAAAAGCTGTTGTCTTCCTCGCCAGTGATGATGCCAGTTATATCAACGGCGCGGAAATTTTTGCCGATGGCGGCGCATCTCAGATCTGACTGTTGTTACTGGAGAAGGAATATTTTTGCGCAACATGACAGTCCTCCCTTCTGCGGGAACCGCTCCTGCTGCCACGATTTGGTCTGGCACAGATGCTTCCGGCAGTGGACCTGTTGCGCTGATTTTCAACGGCAATATTTAACGTGGTTCGCCTGGTTTGTGCGTGGCGGAGCCATTTCAACCCTGACCTGAAGAGTTCAAATTATGATTAACTCTGTTCGCGCAGAACATGAACAACATTATTTCGATGAGCTAGAAATTCAGCGGTTACTCGCTACCTATGCTCACAACCTGGATGACGGGAAATTTGCTGAGAATGCCGGGTTGTTTAAACATGCTGAATTTATTGTTCTCAGTGATACGGCTCATGGTAGTGAAGAGGTTGAGCAGTTTCTTAACCGTGGCGTTCAGCGCCATAAGGACGGAACTCCCCGGACGAGGCATAACATTTCTAATGTGCTGATAGATGTTTCACCTTCCGGTAATTCAGCCACCTGCGTCAGCTATTTCACCGTGCATCAGGAACTGGAGGGGTTTCCTTTGCAGCCAATATGCACAGGCAGGTATTACGACAGTTTTGAAAAACACGACGGTCAGTGGCGGTTTACATCGCGCAACGTGGTTCCCCGGTTGATGGGTGCACTTCAGTTTCATGTGGGCACGCCTATCGACAGTTCGCAGACTGAGAGAGCGTAGTAGACTTCACTTTTTTATACCCGTCAGCCATCAGTGCCAGAACGGCAAGCCATATCGGGACATACGTTAACAGTGATGACAGAGTCAGTTTTTCTCCCGGCAGAAAAAGTGATACCAGAAATAACAATAGGGGTTCGACATAAGACAGCATGCCAAACAGCGTAAACGAGAGACTGCTGCTGGCAAGCAGAAAGCAGAGTAGGGCAGTACTGCTCAGTAATCCCAGTCCTGTAATAGTGCCCCATCCGCCGGCCGGTCCGGCCGGTAACCATTCATTTTCGCTTCCCTGATAAACCAGAACAGCAATTGCTGGTACCACAAGGAATAAGTTTTCTGCAATAACGCTAAAGAAAGCGTTATTTTTAAGCTGACGTTTAATAATGAAATAGGGCGGATATCCCAGCATAACCACGAGGGCCACAAGAGGAAGTGAACGGACCACTATCACTTCAGCCGTTACGCCGAAGGCCGCAAGCAGCACGGCAATTTTCTGCCATCCTGACATCGTTTCGCCGTACAAGACCCTGCCGGTTATTACCATGATCAGAGGAAGCAGAAAGTAGCCGAGTGCCAGTGTCGGCTTTGCCCGTTAACGGGAGCCCAGCAGAAAATGATTATTTGCAGGCCAAGAAGCGCGGCGCAGACACACGTTGCAGCGAGCAGGCGCATACTTTTTACCACTGACAATAAATAGTGCCGGAAAGGCCTGAGCTTTTTGCGAAAAACCAGCGCCAGCATCAGCAACAATGCGGTGGTTACTGCACGCCATCCGGCTATCTGCCATCCGTTCAACGGATACAAAAAAACACTGTAATAACAGAGTACAGAAAACAGTACTGACGACAATAATGACAGCGTGATGCCCTTACATGCAGACATATTCCCCCGGCCGTGTATCAAAATCAAAGCAGTGACGTAATGCGGGGCACCGGCCAGCTCATTGCTGAACGGTGCAGCTTATTAACAGAGTCAGGAGAGCTGGAGCCACGTACCCGGAATACTCAGCGCAAACTCACTACCAAAAACGATCGCGGGCGTCTGAAAACCGGGGAAACTGTCACCGATCACGACACGCCTTGCAGCCTCTGTGGCCGCAAGTGGCGTATAGGAATATCCGTTAACCGTTCCGATCACAGCCCGGTGGATCTTCCCGTCAGCCCCGGTAACTTCAGCAACAGCGCGTGCGCGATTTGCATCGCGTTCATCCTGCCCGGGCCCTTCAGGAAGCAGGGACAAATCGCCCTGCGGAAAGGCATTTCCTGTTACATGCACAAACATCTCAATATCCGGAATACCGGTTGTATGCCATGCCGTCACCAGGTCGCCAAAGGAAAGTGGCGCACAGGCAACAGGCCCGTCACCAAAATCAAACCAGCCGGGCTGCGTATCCTCTTTCGTCATCAGAATACCGTTAGCTCGTTCCAGCAGGCCGGCTGAGATTATTTCGCCTGCGCTGACGGCAGAACCCCGGGACATCGTTCCGGCCACCTGTAATGCTATACGCAACCGTCGTGGTTCCTGTACATGCCGTGCAAGGCGAACGGCTAGGCAGTCGGTTGGCACCACGTCCCAGCCCACGCCGGGCAGCAGCATACTCCCGGCCCGCGCCGCGCTTTCTCCCAGTGACTCAGCCAGCCGGTAAACGTTAATTTCCGCTGTGATATCAAGGTAATGAATACCCTGGTCTATACAGGCTTTCATCAGCGGTTCTGCCGTAGCGGCAAACGGCCCGGCGCAGTTCAGCACAACGCTGACGCCTGCCAGCTGCTGCGCAGTTTCAGCAGCGTCCGCCAGGCCGAATACCCGCATACTGACGTCAAGTTCACCGGCGAGTGCGGCCAGCCGCTGCCTGTTTCTGCCAGCAATAATAATATTCAGTCCGGCACTTTTAGCCTGCGCGGCGGTCATGCGTCCCGTGTAACCGGTGGCGCCATAAATCAGTAATGTTTTCATGGTTGCGGGTGCTGCCATTCTTTGTAAACGAATTCCAGGCTGTAGCCATCGGGGTCGAGCACGCCGGCGGCGTAGTAGCGGGGATCGTAGTGAAGTCGGGCACCGGGTGCACCATTGTCAGACGCGCCAGCACGGAGGGCTGAAGCATAGGCTTCATTCACCATTGTCTGGTTACGGGCGACAAACCCGACATGTACAGCAGCTGGCGCAACAACTCCTTCGCGTAGCCAGAAAAAGATCCGGCCTTGGGCACCGAACCCTTTCAAATCCGGGTGGCCGGGCGGGCCCTCTTTTCCGTCATAATCATGACGAACAGTGATGCCGAGAGGGGCAAGGGCCTGTGTATAGAAACGGACAGAACGGTCTGTATCGCTGACCGTTAAAAACAGATGATCGAGCATAAAACCTCCGGAAGGATTCAGATTTGGTAGCCGCCGGCAACCTCGATAGATTGTGCGTTAATCCAGACGCTGTCATCAGAGACCAGGCCTGCGATAACCCGGCCGACATCATCCGGCTCCCCCACGCGTTCCAGCGCGGTCTGTGAGGCGAGCAGCGCCTCAAATTCATCATTCAGTCCTCCGCCAAGCGACGTACGGATTGCGCCCGGAGAGACTGCGTTTGCCCGGATGCGCCGCGGCCCGAACTCTTTGGCCATATAGCGGGTCAGCACTTCAAGGCCGCCTTTAAAGGCAGCGTAGGGCGCAACGCCTGCCGTAGCCACGCGCGTGGTGGCGCTGGTAACGTTGATGATGTGTCCTCCATCACAAATCAGAGGCAGCAGCTTTTGGGTCAGGAAAAAAGGGCCCTTCAGGTGTACGGCAAAAAGAGTGTCAAACTCACTCTCCGTCACCGTTTCAATCGGGTTGAAGAGCCCAAACCCGGCGTTGTTGACCAGTACGTCAATCTGCTCATGTCCCCAGGTAACGCTGATTAAGTTCAGTAAAGCGTCGCGGAAAGTGCCGAAGGTTTCGGTGCGAGCCACATCCAGATGCAGCGCAACGGCACGGCCGCCTGACGCTTCAATCTCCTTCACAACCCTCAGGGCAGATTCAGGGTGGCTGTTATAAGTCACAATCACCCCCATCCCTTTAGCCGCGCACTGCTGTGCCACGCTGGCGCCGATCCCGCCACTGCCGCCGGTAATCAGTACAATTTTCATGCTTTCATCCTTTCTGTCTGCGAAAGGAAAAAGGATAAAATTTTCCGGACAGCTCAGCCTCTGCGTTCCTGCTCGATTCTTGCCTTTTTCTGCTTTATGCTCGCTTTAATCATCATACTGAGGAGGCTGACTTTGACACTGGAACCGCTGCTTGAAGAGTTGCGTCTTCTGGCCGCTCATGCCCGAAACTGGCGAACCGAAACCGGTATCCCCCGTGTGGCAATGGTGCAGGGTGACGTTCCCGCGCATGCACTGGCTGCGGTCTATGAGCCGATGGTTAATCTCATACTGCGGGGAAGTAAATCCATGACGGTAGGTGACCGGGTATTCAACTACAATCCTGCTTCTTACTTTGTCATGTCAGTAGATCTGCCAGCCGTAGGCGAAGTCCACCCTGAGGCCACCGGTGCTCCTTATCTCGCGGTCAGTCTGACCCTGACACCGGAGCGGATTGCGACGCTGCTGGCTGATTTACCTCCCGTGAAGGCTGATCCGCAGTCGGGTGCTTTTTCCGTTGCTGCCGTCACGCCCGAACTGCTGGATGCCTGGGTAAGAATGCTTCGCCTGATGAAAAGCCCTGAAGATATCCCTGCTCTCGCACCGGTGTATGAACGTGAAATCCTTTATCATGTTCTGAAAGGCCCACATGGCTGGATGCTGAGGGATGTTGCGTCACCGGGAACCATGCTGGCTCGGATAGGTAATGCGATTCGCTGGATAAGACATAATTTTGCTAATGAATTTGTGGTTGAATCACTGGCCGGACAGGAAGCCATGAGCGTATCGGCCTTTCATCGTCATTTTAAGTCCGTGACAAACATGAGTCCGGTCCAGTATCAGAAGCGCGTCCGTCTTCTTCATGCCAGAACCAAATTACTGGCGCGTCAGCAGAGCGTCACGTCTGTTGCCATGGAGGTGGGTTATCGCAGCGTGCCCCAGTTTAATCGTGAGTACGCCCGTTTCTTTGGCCGCTCTCCTTTGAAAGACGCTGCAAGTCTCCGAAACGACGCTGATGATGCAGAAAGCGCTCAGGAGCATCATGTTTGATAGGGCAGTCAATTTTACTGCCACAGCGAAGCAATCACTCACCTCACGATATATCACTCCGTGGGTAGCCGCCAGGCAACCCAACAGGCGGTAACTCAGACGTGATTCAATTTCGCAAAATGATGGCTGGCACTTTTACTCATCCTTTCTGACAGACGACTTCGATGTTATTACCGTCAGGATCTAATATATAAGCCGCGTAGTAGTCGGAATGATAATGGTCGCGAATTCCCGGCGCGCCATTGTCTCTACCGCCTGCCTGCAGAGCGGCACGCCAGAATTCGTCGACTATGGCCCGTTCACTGGCAGAAAAAGCCAGATGTGTTGAAGCGCCTGTTAGGTCTTTATCATGAAGCCAGAGCCTCGGGTATCCCTCCGGGCCCAACCCGTACCGTGCACCACCTGTTAAAGTCCGCTCCGGAGGCACAGAAATAATCAGGCTGAACCCCAGCGGAGCGAGGGCTGCTTCATAGAATTTGAGCGATACCAGAGCATTTTTTACAGCAATTTCAATATGGTCGATAACAGACATAACTTTTACCTCCTGCTTAAACATTTTTTGGCGTCAGGAGAGCACTGAATGACTGTCCGGCCAGCTGAGCCACGGCAGTTAACCTGGCTTTTGACAGTCCCGTTACTGCGGCTGCAGAAAAGCCCCGCAGCGTTGTCACGACATAGTCAGAAAGCTCGCGGTCCCGTGCAGGTTCATACTGCCGGATATAACTTCTGATGAACTGAATTCCTGCCTCACCATAGCGGCTTGCCAGCTCCCGGGCCTGCGGATCATCGGCACGCATACCTTCAGCCACAAGACAGCCTCGCTGGACTGGGGATCGGGCGTATAAACGTGCAGCCGTCATAAAAAGATCTGCAACCGCCTCATCCAGCGGCCTGCCCGGAGTCAGAATTTTGTCAGCCGGCAGGTTTCCTTCTGTAACATAGAGACCCAGGCAGCGTTCAAACAGCCCTGCTTTACTACCGTAAGCGGCGTAAAGGCTGGGAGGATTTATATTCAGCGTCTTTGTCAGTTCCGTGATACCTACAGCATCATAACCACGCTGATGAAACAGCGCTTTAGCCGTCTGCACGCCGGATTCTCTGTCAAATACTCGCCTGGGTGCTTTTATTGTTTTTCCGGTATCACTCATGGGTTTTTTTTCCGTTGCATCAGAAGTGTTTCTGACTACCATCTTAAAACTTTTTTGTAGTGATCGCTACAAGAAGTTAGTGACAGTCTGTTTAGGGTTGAATATAGTGACCACTACAATAACCCACATGGTGCAATTATGAATCAGTCATTTAAGAGAAAGATCGCCGTTATCACTGGTGGCGGAAGCGGCATTGGTCTGGCTATAGCGAAAAGTATGAGCGATGAAGGCGCAGATGTCATTATCACTGGCCGGAATGCAGAAACCCTTCAGGAGGCGGTAAAGGCTCTGGGGAAAAATGTAAAAGGTATTGTTGCTGACGTCAGCAGCAAGGTTAGTCTTGATGCGCTTTATGAACAGGTTAAAGCGGAATCCGGCCACATTGATATTCTTGTCGCTAATGCCGGCGGAGGGGTCCATGCGCCGCTTGGTGAAATCACTGAAAAACAGATCCACGACCAGTTTGCCACAAATGTTAAAGGCGTTGTGCTGACTGTTCAGCAGGCTTTGCCCCTGCTTGGAAAGGGTTCAAGCGTGATTATCATTGGTTCGACGGCATCATCAGACCCGGGACCAACCATGAGTATTTATGGTGCGACCAAAGCCGCGGTCAGAAACATGATGAGAAGCTGGATTGCAGAGCTGCACGGCTCGGGTATACGCATAAACATTGTCAGCCCGGGTCCTGTGAATACAGCGTCGCTCAGAGCCGCATTTGGCGATAATGCCGAAGAGGGGATCGCCTTCCTCACCGCTAAAAGTCCGCTGGGGCGTATCGGAGAGCCGGAAGAAATAGCTTCTGTTGTTTCATTCTTGGCAAGTGATGCCTCAAGTTATGTGAATGGTATAGAGCTGTTCGCTGACGGAGGCGCCTCTCAAACCTGACAGATGATAGGTACGTTCATTTAATACAAAATTACTCTCGCTCACCCGTTTGTGGTGGCCCAGAACGCAGATGTCCGCTTCTGGCACAAAGCAGCCGTTCTGGCGGCGACTTATTTAAACAACACGGGGAACAGCTTTTTCCCCGTGTCTGGCAGGAATATACCCGCCGCGCGTTCATCATAATTACGGTTGTTTGCTGTTACCCAGCACTTTGTTAATCGCTTCGGTCCCACATTGATCGTCGGATTCCGCGCCGCCGGTGCCCGCCATGCCGATAGCGCCGATCCACTGGCCGCGATATTGCACCGGTACGCCGCCGCCAAGCAGCAATAGCTCATTAACCGTATTCAGGTTGACGCTTTCCGGTGAGGATTGCGCCTTTATGGTCAGTTGTCTGGTCGGCGTTTTGGTGGAGAGCGCAGTAAACGCTTTACGCCATGCCGCCTGAGTGTTGTGCGGCCCCACGTTGTCATCACGCATCAGCGTGACCAGATTTCCACCCCGATCCACCACGGCGACTACGCCCTGACGATTCATGTTATGGCAGGCTGACAAGGCCTCCGTTGCCAGTTGATTACTCAGCGCCTGCGTCATGTCATAGACGGAGGCTGGCTCAGCAGCGAGCGCCACGGCAGGTCCGGTTGTCAGCATCAATGCCAGCAGTAAACGTTTCATTTATTTCAGCTCCCGCGATAGGTGGAATATCCGTACTGGCTCAGCAGCAATGGAATGTGATAGGTAGTAGTGGTATTGGTGATATGGAACTCCACCGGGATTTCGGGGAAGAAACTCTGCTGTTGGTGTGCCGCAAAATAGTGACCGGTTTTAAAAATCACCCGATAGTCTCCTGCCTCAAAGGGCTTTGCTGGCCAAAGGGCATCAATCCGACCCTGCTGGTTAGTATTGGCGGTATTCAGTACTTTCCAGCTTTCCCCCTGTTTCTGCTCAAGCATCACCTCAACCTCTGAGGCCGGCAGCCCGGTTTGCTGGTTCAGTACGTGAACACTCAGCGGATTTTTACTGGCCGCGAAGGTGACCGCGGGAACGGCAAGCAGCGTGGCGAGGGTCAGGGCAGTGAGGCTCTTTTTCATTTTTTAATACTCCGGTGTTAATCACCCCGCTGTTATACCTGTGCGGTTGTTCATTCTGCCTGTCAGAAAGATGACCATATTGTCATCTGGCGCTGAAACGCTGGGGCGGTCATAAATTTCATGGCAAACTGCGCCGATGAAACTATTACTGATTGAAGATAACCAGAAGGCGAGCGCCTGGGTGCGTAAAGGGCTGGAAGAAGCGGGCTATATCGTGGATTACGCCGCAGACGGACGGGATGGCCTGCATCTGGGGCTGTCCCATCCCTACAGCCTGGTGATACTGGATATTATGCTGCCGGGAATGGATGGGTGGCAGGTGCTGAAAACCCTGCGTACCGCCAGTCAGATTCCGGTGATTTGCCTGACAGCCAGAGACTCGGTGGATGATCGGGTGAAAGGGCTGGAACTGGGGGCCAATGATTACCTGGTTAAGCCGTTCTCTTTTGCAGAGTTGCTGGCTCGGGTAAGGAATCAGCTCCGGCAGCAGCAGCCGCACAGTAGCGTCCTGCGGGTAGGCGATCTGGTGCTGGACTCAGCGCGCTTTCAGGTTGTGCGTGACGGTGTCACTCTGACGCTGACGCGCAAAGAGTTCATGTTGTTATGGCTGCTCGCCAGCCGTCACGGTGAGATTCTGCCCCGGACGCTGCTGGCCAGCGAAATCTGGGGTGTTAATTTCGATAGTGAAACCAATATCGTTGATGTTGCTATCCGCCGTCTGCGCCGTAAAGTCGACGATCCCTTTCCTCAAAAGCTCATCACTACGGTAAGGGGCATGGGATATTGCCTGTCAGAAAAAGGAGGCGAGGGTGACTAGCCCTTCTCTGACGCTGCGGCTGACGGCGATTTTTACGCTGATCATGGCGATGGCCTGTGGCGGCATCAGCCTGATTCTGTATAAAGCGTTACGCAGCGAACTGGTCTGGCGGGACGATCAAACGCTGATTAATCGGGCGGCGCAGTTAAGACAACTGCTTGAAGATGGTGCCCATCCCAGCTCGCTGCCGCTCTACTTCAACCGGATGGTCGATATCCATCAGGACATTCTCAGCATCCGCTCGCAGCATGAGCAAAATGTCAGTATTAATCATACCGGGATAACGTTGCCTGCGATCTCACCCACGCCGGTCAGCACGCCACCCAGTGAGAAACAGCTGCACCGCTGGATCAATGCGGATAAGACGGAAGCGTCGGCGTTAAGCCTGCAGGCAAACTCCTCGCTCGGGCCGGTAACCATTACGCTTGCCCGGGTCGCGCGGGAGCGGGCATTGATGCTGGAGCGTTATCGCCAGCAAAGCATTCTGGTTTCACTGGCGGCCATTTTGCTGTGCGCCGCTGTCAGTCCGCTGTTGATTCGCAGAGGGCTAAGGGCGATCGGCCGGTTAAGTAAGATCGTGGCAGAAACGGCCAGTGACCGGTTAAATCAGCCCGTGCCGCTTCAGGCTATCCCGCAGGAGCTGCTACCGATTGGCAATGCGCTTAACGCTATGCGTCAGCGCTTATCCACGGACTTTATCCGTCTGACCCAGTTTGCCGACGATCTGGCGCACGAAATCCGCACGCCCATTAATGTGTTACTGGGCCAGAATCAGGTCGCGCTGGGTCATGAACGCTCAGCCGCTGAATATCAGACGCTGCTCGAAGGCAACATTGAAGAGCTGGAGAGTCTGTCGCGTCTGACTGAAAACATTCTCTTCCTGGCTCGCGCCACGCACCACAATATCAGACTCAATAAACAGGACTTCCTGCTGCAGGACGCGCTGGAAGCGCTGATCGACTTCCTGGAACCGGTTGCGGAAGAGCAGGAGAAGGTCATTGAGCTGAGCGCCGCAGGCCGCCTCACCGCGGATAAAATGCTGTTCCAGCGTGCGATGAGTAATCTGTTGATCAACGCCATTCGTTACTCACCAGAAAAAGGCACGATTCAGGTCAGTACCTGTCATCACGCTGACTACGTTGAGATTGAGGTGTCGAACGCGGGCGAAGCGCTGGTGGATCCTGAAAAATTATTTGAACGCTTCTGGCGGGGCGATAACGTCCGTCATACGGCGGGAAGCGGGCTGGGACTGTCGCTGGTGCGCGCAATCGCCGCTTTACATGGCGGAAGTGCTTATTACCGGCATGAGAACGGGCACACTATCTTTGGCCTGCGCCTGCCCCGAAAGTGAGCGCCTGTACGAAAACCTTATAGGTGCTTTGATGAAAGCAGAGGGGGATGAAAGCGATCTGCGGAAGTCATTAAGTCAGAAACAGCTACCCCCCTTGCCTGTTGCACGCTACCTTACCGGCGCGGTGGTCAGGTAGCGTCAATTGTCAGAATATCCCTCGTCGCTTTCTCCGGTAAATCCCGGCACCACTGAGCATACTGGTGAAATCCTGCGGGACCCATGTTCGCTGGAGTCTGCATCGGCACATGACGGTGAACCGTTTAAAGGCTGGCCCCTTCAACCAGCACAAACGTCCCGTGCGCAGCCCCTGCACGCAACAGCCTGGCAGCCTGATACGCAGGGCTTTCATAAAAACCTTTGGCTTCGGCAAAAGATTCAAACTCAAACACCACATGCCGTTCATGCGCCTCGCCCTCCAGATTTTCATACTGCCCTGACCAGGCAACGATCTTCGGATTAAACGCCTGCATGGCTTCGCCTGCAGCTCTGGCATAGTCAGCGTATGCGACAGGGTCCGATACGGTCACGTGAGCGATTAAATAACCTTTGTTCATTTCTCTTTTCCTTCCTGACAGGGGGTAAAATCCAGCGTAAGGCAGCGCGACTGGCGTGCACCAAACCCGGAATGGGGGTTAAGCTTTCAACTCTTCCTTCGGGTCAACGCATTGAGTGGTGAGTAACCACCTTTTCACTGAGTGCTTCCCGGTACTCTGAGCCATGTTTGCCGCGGAATCGGCAGTGATCTGAACCAGTGCTTATGTACATTAACCTGCATGGCAGTTCGCAACGGCGTTAAGCCTTCATAGAGACGATTCCCCTTCATAACGTTCAGATCGCGTTCTGCGATATCCGCGGTGTGAAAGCAGTCTATTACCCATTAATATGGTGATAAATAACGTAAGAATTAACGCACTGTTACTCCTAAGGGGAACAATGAAAAACCTTGAGGCGCTGATTATTTTTGCACGCGTGGCGGAAATGAAGAGTTTTACTCAGGCAGCTGAAAGCCTGGGTATTCAGAAAGGACGCGCCTCATTAGTGGTGCGCGAACTCGAAAGGGAGACAGGGGCGACGCTTCTGCATCGCACCACGCGAACAGTGCAATTAACGGAAGATGGACGGGCTTTTTATGCACGCGCACGCGATCTGCTATCGGAAGCCGAAGAGTTACAGTCCATGTTCTCTCACGAGGGGATGTCACTGCGGGGAAGAATACGCGTTGATATGCCAGCCGTGCTGGCACAATGCGTGGTGATCCCTGCGCTGCCGCAGTTGCTGGAGGCACACCCTGAACTGGAGATCGAGCTTTCAAGTACCGATCGGCACGTTGATTTAGTGCATGAAGGGTTTGATTGTGTCATCCGTCTGGGGCCAATCGTTGATGACACGCTTATTGCTCGCCCGCTGGGGCAGCTGCGCATGATCAATGCCGCCAGTCCGGGCTATCTGGCGCGCTTCGGAGTACCGCAGACGATTGATGATCTGCTCAGTCAGGGACACCAGATGGTTCATTACCTGCGGAGCTTTGGTTCGAAGCCAGATGGCTGGGAGTATCCGGCGGATGACGGCTATCAATTGCTGATGTTACCCGGTGCCATAAGGGTCAACAGCGTACCGGCCTATCATGAGGCGGGCCTGGCCGGGCTGGGCCTGATCCAGGGCGGTTACTCCACACTGGCACCCTATATTGAGCGCGGTGCGCTGGTTGAAGTTCTACCCGATCTGCGTCCTGAGCCGCTCAGTGCCTCTTTTGTTGTCGCACACCGACGAAATCTGTCGCGGCGTGTCAGAGCCTTTATGCACTGGACAGAAGAAATTCTTAAACCTTATTTTGACAGATAGCACAGTGATTCTTACGCCAGATAAAAATACAACAACAGGGTATGTGGCGAACCAAACCAGAAGTACAAATTTAATCAGCGCTATGCTAATATTTCCACGCTTATTAAAGCGTCCTGCCATGCGTAAAATTTTTGGGAACGCAGTATGATCGATAAATATCAAATTCATCATGAAGTCGATGTGCTGCTTTTCATACGCCACATCTGCAAACTCGTTTATACGGGACTTATTTTGCTGCTGCTTATTCCTCATATTGCCAGTGCCGAAATAAAAGATGACAAAGCCAATGATATCGTCAGTGGTATTATCAGCTTCACCCAATGGACCGGCTTAAAACAACCGCCTCAATTATGTATTTTTTCTTCAGCCCGGCATCTCTCCTTGCCGGACACAGCCTCCTCTGCGGCAGCCACATTTACCGTTGTTTATCTTGCCAGCGCAGGCGAGCTGCCGTCGCACAGATGCGACGCCGTCTATTTCGGCGATCAGACGTCACAACAGCAGGTGGACCTGATTCAGCAGTTTAAGGGCAGAGCCGTCCTTACCCTCGCGGAGAACAATGCGGATTGCACGCGGGGCGCCGCGTTTTGCCTGATTTTTCATCCGGGCCATACGCTTTTTTCCGTTAACCTTGATTCGCTTGCCAGAAGCGGTGTCAGGGTAAGTCCGGACGTGCTTTTGCTGTCCCGCGAGAGAAGCGAATAAAATGAAATTCGATAAATTAAAAAATGAAAAATCATCGATACGCAATAAACTGCGAAAAATAAGCACCATCAACGCTGCGGTGATATTACTGTTGTGCTGGCTGTTGCTCTCCTCCACGTCGCTGCTATTTATTAAAAATTACGAGAAGCGAAACCTTGAATTAATCGGCGCAACCCTCAGCACCACGCTGACCGCTGCGACCGTTTTTTCCGACAGTTACGATGCGCACAATAAAATTGCCCGGCTCGGCAATGAAGGGATGTATGCGTCTGCGAAACTGGTCACTAAAGATCAAATTGTTCTGGTCAACTGGCATGCTCAGCAGGAGCAGACGGGCTGGTATTCGCGGTTATTGCGTGAGTGGATTTATCTTAAACCGCTTAACGTCAGTATCATTCACTCTGACGTTGCTGTCGGTACATTAACGCTGGAAGGCACCGTGACCGGCGCGGTGAGTTTCATTCGATACTCCTTCATGATTCTGACCAGCGGTATGCTATGTGTACTGATTATCTCCCTTTTGCTGAGTGAATTTCTGCATCGGGGTATGCTCGCTACGCTGCGCAACATTACCAGTTCGATTCACTATGTGATTCATTCCGGTGATTTTTCCTTGCGTATACCAGAGAGCACGACGAGTGAGTTTCAGCTATTTTCAGATGACCTGAATTCGTTGCTGAGGGAAATGCAATCGCTGAAGGCTTCGCTTATGCGGGATAATCGCTCGCTGGCAGCCAAAGCGCTGGAGGACCCGTTAACCGGTCTTGCAAACCGCAGCGCCTTTGCTGCTCACCTTTCCCGGCTTCTCGACCAGCAATATGCTGAGGAGCGTTTTGCCTTACTCTTTCTTGATGGCGATCGCTTTAAAAGTATCAATGATAACTGGGGCCATGCGGCCGGGGATGAGGTACTAAAAGCGATAGCGGCGCGCCTGTTATCACTGGCATCTGAACAGGATTTAGTCGCCCGGTTAGGTGGGGATGAATTTGCCATGCTGGTGAGCAGTCAGGTCAGTGAGGAGCAATTACAACAACTCATGCAGGACATCCATGACCTCATCATGGAAAAAATCATTCTTGCAGAAGGTACGCCGATAAATACCTCGGTTACCATTGGCTACGCCTGGTCACAACACGGCGATACGGTTGAGTCTATTCTCGAACGCGCCGACATGAATATGTACAAAAATAAGCGAACAAATAAGGCTTAAAGATGAAAAAGAATATTTCCCTGATGCTGCTTATTTTGGCGCTGGTTGGTTGTCAGTCTAAAGAACGTTTTAGTGAGGCGCAGATCGCAGCGATGAAGCGTGCGGGATTCACTCAAAATAGGGAAGGCTGGGGATTAGGCTTATCAGACAAGATCCTGTTTGGTGTAAACGAATCAGAGCTTACACCCTCCAGCAAAAGTAACATTCAGGGGATGGCAAAAAACCTGGCGTCGACCGGTATTAAGCATGTGCGAATTGACGGGCACACCGATAATTACGGCAAACCAGATTATAACCAACAGTTATCGCTAAAAAGAGCTAACGCAGTCGCGGCACAGTGGGCGGAAGGGGCTGCTATACCGCGCGAAAATATTATCACACGTGGATTAGGCATGAGTGCACCGGTTACCAGTAACAATAGTGCACAGGGACGCGCGCAAAATCGGCGTGTGGCAATTGTGATTACTGCGCCGTGATAATGAGTTAACAGTGGGCAGTGCTGCGCGTTCAGGCCGGCATGACTCCATGTCCTGCCTGGCGGCTTTATCCTGTTACCGATGATGCGTGAAAAGCCGTTGAATAAAGGTGAAACGGAGGGGGAAATGCACGGCGGAACCCGCCGTGCAGTGTTGCTATCAGCGATAAAACGCCGGTCTTGCAGGCATGGTGACCGGCACAATCTCACCGGAAGTCTGGGCCGCGACGCAGGCATCAGCGGCCACCGCGGCGGCGTAGCCATCCCAGGCTGAAGGACCGGTCATCTCGCCGCTGATGACGTTGTTGATAAATGCCTGTAACTCCACGTCATACGCATCGATAAAGCGCTTTTTCCAGTCAGTCAAAATGGTGGTGGAGAGCTTAGCCGCGCTGCGTAGCTGCACAGAGACCGGTTCCGGCAGGCGGGCAATGCCGCTTTCACCCACCACTTCACACTGAATGTCGTAACCATATTCACAGTTCACGAAGATTTCGACATCAATGCGCGCCCCTTTGGTGGTCTCAAGCAGCACGATTTGCGGATCGCGCAGATGTGACGACGCCTTACGGGTTTTACGCGGGAAGATCACCTGCACGCTGGCATAGTCATCATCCAGCAGCCAGCGCAGCACATCGAGTTCGTGGATCAGTGTGTCGGTGATCGCCATGTCGGTGGTGTAGCTGTCGCCCACTTCCGGGTTGCGGTGTGCGCAGTGCAGCATCAAAGGCTCGCCAATTTCGCCGCTGTCGATCACCGCTTTTAGTGCGCGATAGCCGCTGTCATAAGGGCGCATAAATCCGACCTGCACCAGCTGACGTCCGGCCTTAATTTCTGCTTCCACAATGTTCATGCAGCCCTGTGCGGTGACCGCCAGCGGTTTTTCGCAGAACACCGCTTTACCCGCCTCAATACAGGCCAGCACAAAGGCTTCATGCGTCGGGCCCCAGGAGGTAACCAGCACCGCATTGACCTGCGGATCGTTAATCAGATCAATCGCATTGTCATAAATGCGCGCTTCCGGCGTCAGCTCGTTGACGATTTGCTGGCAGTTGTCACGGTTGATATCGTTAAGCGCCACCACGCGCGCATTCTGTAACACGGTGCTGCAACGGCGGATGTGTTCGCGACCGATTGCGCCGGTGCCGATGACGCCAATATTAATAGTCATGATAATTCCTTAAGCTGTGTGGTTTAACAGCTGGATGCTGTCGCGAATTTCGCGGGCAATGTCCGCTTCCTGCCAGCTGTTCATCACTGAGGAGAACGGCTCAAAGGCGTAAAGGCCGGTGTAACCCATCTTCTCCAGTCGCTCGACCTGCTGCTTGCTGCGCAACCGGTCGTCCGCGCTGAGCATGATGCGTTCTTCGTCGGTAAGCTGATTAACCGGGCGCGGGTCGGTGACGCCGGAGAGGTGAACCAGACCGATCTGCTGAATATCGATCTCCTGTTCGAAAGTCTGTTCCGCATCTTCAAACAGATGATGATGGAAGGTATCGATCAGCAATCTGAACGGCACTCCCGCTTCATGGATCAGCGTCTGAGCCTGAGTCGCCGAACGCAGCGAGCTTTGCGGGAAGCCCAGCGGTTCCACCAGCCCCTGAATACCTGCCTCAGCGAACAGCGGGGCCAGGGTTTTCAGCGCGCTTACAGTGTCGGCAGCGCTGATCGGCGTACCGTCATTAAGCGGGCAGAGCACCAGCGATTCAGCGCCGACCGCCTGCGCATCACTTAACAGCTGGTGGGTGCGTTGCAGCACCTCTTCATTCAGCTGATTAAAGGGATAGAGCGCATTGATGGTCACAATCCGGATGCCTGACTCACGCGCCAGGGCTTTTACCTCATCGCCAGTGAGATCGTCGGTGACGCGGCCACTGGGCATATCATTACGCAGTTCGACATTATGGATACCGAGCTGGCTGACCAGTTTAAAAAACTGCGGAAGGGTGAGGCTGGGCGCAATTTTACGGTTGATGCAAAAGCGCGCGTTGGGAATATTCAGGCTCATAACAATTTCCTTGAATGTAGGGGTACAGTGTTAATAGCAATCGGGTAGTCAGCGTAATGACGCGGGCCGTGAGTTATTTAATACGGATGTTTCAGGCACTATTTTTTGCCGTTGCCGTTATAAAGCGCATAGAAATAGTGCTCGACCTGCTCAAGACTTCTTCCCCGGGTCTCGGGAATAAACTTCACAACAAAAACAGAACCGCCGATGCCGATAGCCGCGAATATAAAGAAGGCTCCGGCCAGACCAAATGCAGCTAATAACAGCGGGAAGGCCATGGAGATGGTGAAATTGGCGATCCACAGTGAGAAGACAGCGCCACCCATACAGATGCCACGCATCCGGGCGGGGAATATTTCTGACAGCAGCAGCCAGGTAACGGGTGACAATGCGCCCTGCTGGAAGCAGAGAAACATCAGCATGCCCGCCAGCACCAGATAAGCCCGCAGCAGGTTGACCGTGCCGTTGAGGTATTCCGGCATCAGCCAGCAGACCAGCCCGATAAAGAACAGGCAGCAGGTGCAGCCCATCTGTCCGATTAACACCAGCGGACGACGTCCTACTTTGCCGATTAACCAGATACCCGCCAGCGTCATCACCACTGAAATCACACCATTGGCGATGGTCGCGAACAGCGCGGCATCGTTGCTCAGTCCGGCTGCGGTCAGCATGGTGGGGGCGTAATACATAATGGTATTCACCCCGGTCAGTTGCTGAATAGCGGCAATACCCACGCCCAGCAGGAAGATTTTCATCAGCCAGGGTGTGGCGAGATCGCGCAGGCGGCCTTTGCCCCGCTGACGGTTCTCTTCGATGGTTTCCTCAATCTCTTCCAGTTCCCACTCGACATCGTCGGCGGCACGGGTTTTTTCCAGTACCTCACGCGCTGCCTGACTGCGACCTTTCATCACGTGCCAGCGCGGGGTTTCAGGCATAAAAATCATACCGATCCAGAGCAGAACAGCGGGGACAATCGACAGCGCCAGCATCCAGCGCCAGGTATTTTCGCCGCCCCAGATATCGTTAAAGGTGGCGTTGGAGATGTACGCCAGCAGCTGACCGCTGACGATCATCAGCTCCTGCAGGGTGACCAGCTGGCCACGTTTGTTGGCGGGGGCGATTTCTGCGATGTAGACCGGCACGGTCGCGGCAGCACCCCCCACGGCAAAGCCCAGAAACAGGCGAGAAGCGATCATCCAGGTGACATCTGGCGCCAGGGCCGAGCCGACAGCGCCAAAAGCGAAGATAAGCGCCAGCGCAATGATAATGCGTCGTCTGCCGAGGCCATCCGCCAGATGACCGGCTGCCAGCGCGCCGAAGGCTGCGCCAAACAGCAGGGAACTGGTGACCAGTCCGGTGGTAAATGGGGTGAGATGCAGATCGCCGCGCATAAACAGCAACGCGCCCGAGACCACACCGGTGTCATAACCAAACAGCAATCCACCCAGGGTGGCGACCAGCGCAATAATCTTCACAAAAGGCTCGGTGCGGGTGGTGCTATTTGGACCGGATGCCGGGTTCGACGAGATATAAAGTTCTTTTTCCATGAATACTCCTGGTAATAACGGCAAAGACAAAACGTCAGAACATGAAGAAGACATCACCCTACTGATATTTTTATTTCGGGTTAAATTATATTTGAAACTTAGTTTTCATTATGTGAGCTCAACCCTTCCGCCATTTTTATTTTGATGGGATTCCATCAGAGCAAAAATAAAAACATTAAATTTAAGCGGGTTATAGGGAAGATTGATAAGTTACCGGCGGTTCAGGCAGGGCAGAACAGGGGGAGAACAGCGGCTGGAAAGAGTAAATGATCGCGGTCAGGATGAAACATCCCAACCGCGATAAACAGATAGCAGGGTGGGTTAGCGGATTTCCAGTGCGGTGAGCGCCGATAACAGTGCATCGACCTTAGGCAGGAACTGTTTACGGCGTGGCCACACCACACTCAGCGTCAGCCCGTCGGGCTGCAGCTGCGGCAAAATTATCTCCAGGTCGCCCTGTTTCACGGCATGCTGAATCAGCCACGAGGGCATTTGTGCCACACCCAGCCCGGCGATGACAGCCTGCAGCTGGGCATCAACGTCGCCCAGTGCCAGCCGGTACGGCACCTCGCGCCAGTGCGGCTGACCATCTTCGGTGGTGAACAGCCAGGGTTTGCTGCTGCCATCTACACGCTCATAGAGGATGGCGCGGTGGTTCAGCAGCGCCGCCTCATCTTCAGGTCGTCCCTCGCGTGCCAGATAAGCGGGTGAGGCACAGAATTGCATCTGCTCGCGGCCCATATTACGCCAGCCCAGCGAAGCAGGCAGGTCGGGCGCGCCGCCGATCCGTACCGCCACATCCACGCCCTCTTCAAACAGGTCAACAAAGCGGTCAGAAAAACTCAGGCTCAGTGCCAGTTCCGGGTGTTGCTGACAAAAGGGCATCAGCAGCGGCATCACATTGAGGCGGCCATAGGTGGTGGGTACCGCCAGGCGCAGGCGACCGGAAGGAATGGTTCGCTGTGCCGCCAGCACCGCTTCGGCTTCGGCCAGATCCTCCAGAATGCGCAGGCAGGTCTGGTAATAGGCGCTGCCCGCGTCGGTGAGGTGCAGGCTCCGCGTGGTGCGCTCCAGCAGTCGCGAGCCTAATCGCGTCTCCAGGCGGCTGACGCTTTTACTGATCGCCGATCCGGTCACGTGCAGACGCTCCGCAGCGGCGGTAAAACTGCCACACTCTACGCTGGCAACAAACGGCAGAATATCTTTGAGGCGATGATCGTGCATCGATTAATGAACTCAGGTTGAGAATGCTGTGAATAAATGCCAGAGATAAGAACTGAATTCTCTATTAGGCTTAGCATTACGCAAAATGAGGAGAAATCAAATGAAAAAGCACGCTTTGATTGTGGGTATCAGTGGCGTTATTGGTCGCGCACTGGCAGATAAATTACAGCAGGAAGGCTGGCAGGTCAGCGGTCTGTCACGCGGACGTGGCGCGGTACCTGAAGGTGTTACCAGCCTGACGGCCGATCTGACCGATGCAGATGCCGTCCGTGACGCGCTGAAGACAGTGAAACCGGATGCGCTTTTCTTTAGCGTCTGGGCGCGTCAGGAAAATGAAAAAGAGAATATCCGCGTTAACGGCGGCATGGTGCGGAATGTGATTGAAGCACTCGGCGACCGTTTACAGGGTTCGCATGTGGCGCTGGTTACCGGACTGAAGCACTACCTGGGTCCGTTTGAAGCATACGGTAAAGGCGCTGTACCGGTCACGCCGTTCCGTGAAGAGCAGGGCCGTCAGCCGGTCGATAATTTCTATTACGCGCAGGAAGATGAAGTGTTTGCTGGCGCAGAGAAGTATGACTACCGCTGGAGCGTGCATCGCCCGCATACCATCATCGGTTATGCCGTGGGCAATGCGATGAATATGGGTCAGACGCTGGCGGTCTACGCGACGCTGTGTAAAGAGAAGGGCTGGCCGTTTATCTTCCCTGGCTCACCCGAGCAGTGGAACGGTGTGGCTGACATGACCGATGCCGGTCTGCTGGCTGAGCAGCTGCACTGGGCGGCGACCTCACCCAATGCCGCTAATCAGGATTTCAATGCGGTAAACGGCGATGTGTTCCGCTGGAACTGGATGTGGCCAAAACTGGCTGACTATTTCGGCATTGAAGCAGCGGAATACCCGGCGCAGATGATGCCGCTGGAAGATCGCATGCAGGAAGCCGCCAGTGCGTGGCAGGCGATTGCAGAGCAGCATCAGTTGCGTGAATCGGATGTGACCAGGCTGGCTTCCTGGTGGCATACCGATGCCGATCTGGGACGTCCGATGGAAGCCTTTACCGATATGAGTAAGAGCCGCAAAGCGGGCTTCACCGGCTATCGCAGCACGCTCGACTCCTTTACTCAGCTGTTTGATAAGCTGAAAGCGGAAAAAGTGATCCCGCAATAACCCAGCAGGCGCCGCATCAGGCGCCTGTTTTGTTTCTGGCTGCTAGCTATACTCTGGCACTCAATCAGTAAATAGAGGATTGGATCCTATGGCGACATGTTTCATTATCGGCGCAGCGGGCAAAGTGGGCCAAAAGCTGACCCGTCAGCTGAGCAGTAAAGGCCATACAGTGACGGCGCTGCACCGCAAACCGGAACAGGCAGAGACGCTGCAGGCCGCAGGTGCTAAACCGGTGGCTGGCGATATTCAGCAGCTGAGCGTGACGGCACTGGCAGATATGATGACCGGTCATGATGTGGCTGTCTTCACGGCGGGTGCGGGCGGTGCCGGGATCGAGCTGACCAATGCCATCGACGGAGAAGGACTGAAGCTCGCGGTAGCCGCAGCAGAGCAGGCGGGGGTATCACGCTTTATGCTGGTTTCCGCTTTCCCTGATGCGGGTCGCGGTAAAACACCCTCAGAGGGATTTGAGAATTACATGAGGGTGAAACGTCTGGCGGATGCGGAACTGGTGGCGAGTAAGCTGGAGTGGGTAATCCTGCGACCGGGTACGCTGACCGATGAAGCCGGTACGGGTCGGGTTCATGCCGATCTGGCGATTCCGTATGGTGAGATCCCGCGCGAAGATGTGGCGGCGACACTGGTAGGTCTGATTGAAAATCCGGCGATTAAATATCAGATCATTGAACTCACCAAAGGTGATGTGCAGATTGATGTGGCGTTGCAGAGGTTGCAGCGGGGCTAAAAAAAACCGTTCGGGGTTTTAATCTATAGTGAAAGTCGGGCTCGTATCGCTTCAGGATTGAGCCGTACTCAGGGAACACGGTCAGATCGGAAAGACGCAAAAGCCGTCATCCATGACACGCTCGGCCCGCGCGATTACGCACCTCATCCCTGAGGTGCGCCCGTTCCGGGCCAACGCGTTGCGTTGTTCAAAAACGCTCCCGGCGTTTTTGTCCCTGGCGCGGGACGCTTTCCTCCTCTGACCGTGTTCCCTGTGCGTTAAGCTTATGAGTTGCTGCCGGATTAACTCCGCTTTGGTTTATGAACGTGTTTACGACTCAGGCACAGTCTGGCAACGAAACGACCCCCGATTTTTCCAAGAAAAAAGCCCCGAATCCGGGACTTTTTGCATTCTTAACGCAGGTTTTACTTAACGCATTTCGCGCAGTGCGCGCGCTCAATGTGCTGGAAGAAGTCGTTACCTTTGTCATCGACCAGGATAAAGGCAGGGAAGTTCTCCACCTCGATTTTCCAGATCGCTTCCATTCCCAGCTCGGGATACTCCACGCATTCCAGACTTTTAATGCTCTGCTGCGCCAGCACCGCTGCCGGTCCACCAATGCTGCCGAGATAGAAGCCGCCATGTTTATGACAGGCATCCGTCACCTGCTGGCTGCGATTGCCCTTCGCCAGCATGATCTTGCTTCCGCCGTGCGCCTGCAGCAGATCCACGTAGGAATCCATACGACCGGCAGTGGTCGGGCCGAGTGAACCAGAAGCATAACCTTCAGGCGTCTTCGCCGGGCCAGCGTAATAGACCGGATGATCTTTGATGTACTGCGGTAATCCTTCGCCGTTATCGATGCGCTCTTTGAGTTTTGCATGTGCAATATCGCGCGCCACGATAATGGTGCCGGTCAGTGACAGGCGGGTTGAAACCGGATAAGAGGACAGTTGCGCCAGAATCTCTTCCATTGGGCGGTTGAGATCAACCTGCAACGCTTCACCTTCGCCCTGCTGACGCAGCGCTTCCGGGATCAGGCGGCCTGGGTTGGCTTCCAGTTTCTCAATCCAGATACCTTCACGGTTAATCTTCGCTTTGATGTTACGGTCGGCCGAGCAGGAGACGCCCATGCCGATCGGGCAGGAGGCGCCGTGACGCGGCAGACGCACCACGCGGATATCGTGTGCAAAATATTTGCCGCCAAACTGCGCACCCAGACCGAGCTGCTGCGCCGCTTCCAGCAGTTCCTGCTCCAGCTGAACGTCGCGGAACGCCTGACCGTGCTCGTTGCCTTCAGTGGGCAGCCCGTCGTAATAGTGAGTTGAGGCGAGCTTCACGGTTTTCAGAGTGCTTTCAGCCGAGGTGCCGCCGATGACAAACGCAATATGGTAGGGCGGACAGGCCGCGGTGCCGAGGGTACGCATCTTATCCACCAGGTAATTTTTCAGCTTGCCCGGACTCAGCAGCGCTTTGGTTTCCTGATAGAGATAGGTTTTATTGGCGGAACCGCCACCTTTGGCGATACAGAGGAACTTGTACTCATCGCCATCCACGCTGTAGAGGTCGATCTGCGCTGGCAGGTTAGTGCCGGTATTCACCTCTTTATACATATCCAGGGCGGCATTCTGCGAATAACGCAGGTTATCTTCGATATAGGTGTTGTAGATACCCTGTGACAGCGCAGCTTCATCACCGCCGCCGGTCCAGACGCGCTGGCCCTTTTTGCCCATGATGATCGCGGTGCCGGTATCCTGACAGGTTGGCAGCACGCCTTTGGCGGCAATTTCAGAGTTTCTTAAAAACTGCAGGGCGACATATTTATCATTGTCGCTGGCTTCCGGGTCATCAAGGATGGAGGCGACCTGCTGCTGGTGGGCCGGGCGCAGCATAAAAGAGGCGTCGTGGAACGCCTGCTGGCTCAGTAACGTCAGCGCCTGCGGATCGACTTTAAGGATCTCCTGACCCTCAAACTCGGAGACGGAGACATGCTCACGACTCAGCAGATAGTATTCGGTATCTTCGTGGGACAGCGGGAAAGGGTTCTGATAGACAAAAGGCTTGTTCGACATTTTTTCTCACTTAATGACCGGCTGAACCTCCGCGGACAGGCTGCGGGGCGCAACATCATAGGCGAATTAATTGTTTATTATGCTTCCCCACCGCGGGTGCGGTGGGGAAGTGCAGGAATGGTATCTTATAACGCGTTGATCTGCATGTTGTATCCGTCAGAACAACCACACCATCCACGGATAGGCAATCAGCATCATTGAGCCTAAGAAGATGGCACCGAAGATGGTTCCCAGACGCCAGTAGTCTTTGGTAGGCAGATAACCGCTGCCGTAGTAAATCGGGCTTGGACCAGTACCGTATGGTGTGATGATGCCCATCACACCCAGAGAGGTACATAACATCAGGCAGAAGACCGGCATATTGATGCCCGGAATGGAGGCTGCAATGGTCAGCATGGCCGGTAACAGCGCGGTGGTGTGTGCGGTGGTACTGGCAAACAGGTAGTGCAGCAGGAAGAAGGCGATTAACAGCACCACGGCCGAAACCTGCGGGTCATAACCCTGCAGCAGCATGCCACCCTCTTTACCTAACCAGGTAATAAAGCCGACACGGGCCAGACCGTCGGCCAGTGCCACCAGGGTGGCGAACCAGGCAAAGGTGTTCCAGGCCGGTTTATTACTGGTGATGTCATTCCAGGTCAGTACGCCGGTCCACAACATCAGTACTACCACCAGCAGCGCAGCCATGGCAGGTTCGATCCACGAGGTGGCGAAAATCCACATCAGCAGGGCGCAGACCACAAACACCAGCAGCAGGATTTCATTGCGGGTCAGTCTGCCCAGTTTTTCCAGTTCAGCGATGGCCCATTTCGGCACTTCATCATTGATTTTAACTTCAGGTGGGTAGAACCAGTAAGCCAGCAGCGGCATGGTCAGAATCAGCAGCACACCCAGCGGCAGGAAGGCCAGGAACCACATGCCCCATGAGATATCAAAACCGACGATGCTTTTTACCAGTGCCAGTGCCAGCAGGTTGGGTGCCAGCGCAGAGAGGAACATGGAGCTGGTAATACAGGCCGCGGTAATCGCTACCCACATCAGATAGGAACCGATTTTACGGGCACTCGGGTCATTAGGTTTAGAGCCGTAAAGCGGCGGCAGGTTGGCGATAATCGGGTAGATGGTACCGCCACTGCGCGCAGTGTTTGACGGCGTAAAGGGCGCCAGAAGCAGGTCAGCAAACGTAATGGCATAACCCAGCGTCAGACTGCGGCGACCCAGATACTTCACCAGAATCAGGGCCAGGCGGCGACCAAACTGCGTTTTGTCATAACCTGCGGCGAACATAAAAGCACCGAAGATCAGCCAGACCGTGGAGTTGCCGAACCCGCTGACTGCCCATTTGAACGACTCACTGGCGACTTTGAATTTCGGGTTAGCCAGTTCAGCCGGGCTGAAGAGCAGAAACTGGCTGAACAGCGCGATGACTACCACGCCGGTCAGGCCGATCACTGCGCCTGGCAGGGGTTCAAAAATCAACCCGACAATCACGCCGACGAAGATGGCGAAGAAGTGCCAGGCGTAGGGTTCGAGTCCGGCTGGTGTGGGCACCAGCAACAGCAACACGGCAACGAGCACCGGCAGAGCAAGCATGATAGCTTTCTTTTTACCCGGCGCCGCAGGTGCGGCTTTTGGGGGTTCAGTTACAGCTGAGAGTGGTTTCATAGTATTTTATCTGCAAGTTAAGAAGAATGCGATTTGCGCCCCGGACCTTCACTGATGACTTTCTTTCTTATTCTTAATAGTGTGAATAAACCGCGATGCACTGATTTTTTTAATCTGCTGCTTAGCTATTGAGCTGCATTTTTAAATCCATGTAAATATGATGCGATTTTTGCAAATATAGATTTTGATCCAGATCAAAGAAATTAATTCATTATTCTCCATTTTTAACATTTATTTTTTATTTATATTTACGGCATCGACATTTTGACGGTTCTGTGAAGCTGGTCGACAAATCACCAGCTCATGAAAACTGGACGCCTTGATTTAACCGCATGATGATAAACGATTTATTTTTTATGTAAATGAATAGTTGATTTTTGGTTACCCATGGTTAACAATTAATATAACTGCACTTCCTGCATCCGGCAAATAAAAACTCTAAATCATTTAAAAGTTAAAAAAGTAAATTTATCGCTTATGAAAGCAAAGAAAAGGGTATATTAGTCTCATGACATCGGACCACTTAATTAAGCGATAATTTGCGTCCGCTAAAAAATTTCCAGACTTTTAAATCTTGGAGTTTATCGCAATGAAATCTCTCACCCCCATCCTTAATCCACTGACCCTGCCTAACGGCGCTGTATTGAAAAACCGACTGGTAATGGCACCGATGACCACCTGTACCGGTTTTTATGACGGTACGGTCACCAGTGAGCTGGTCGAGTACTATCGCGCACGTGCAGGCAGCATCGGAACCGTGATCGTTGAATGCTGCTTTATTGACAACCGTGGCCCGGCATTTCCGGGTGCCATTGCTATCGACAGCGACAACAAAATTCCTGGTCTGAAACGCATAGCGGACGCGATTAAATCTGAAGGCTCTACGGCCATTTTGCAGATCTATCACGGCGGCCGTATGGTCGAACCGGAGCTGATTGGCGGCAAAACGCCGGTTGCGCCAAGCGCCATCGCGGCACCGCGTGAAGGGGCAACCAAACCCCTGGCGCTGAGCGCTGAAGAAGTCGAAACCATGATCACCAAATTTGGTGATGCGGTGAACCGCGCTATCAAGGCCGGTTTCGATGGCGTCGAAATTCATGGTGCTAACACCTACCTGATTCAGCAGTTCTATTCGCCGAACTCTAACCAGCGCGATGACAAGTGGGGCGGCAGCCGCGATAACCGCGCACGCTTCCCGCTGGAAGTGCTGGAAATCACCCACAAGATGGCTGAGCGCTTCGCCCATAACTCTTTCATCATCGGCTATCGCTTCTCGCCGGAAGAGATCGAAGTGCCCGGCATTCGCTTTGACGACACGCTCTATCTGCTGGAAAAACTGGCGGCGCGCGGACTCGATTACGTCCATTTCTCGGTAGGTCAGCTGCTGCGTCCGTCAATTGTCGATACCCAGGACCCGACGCCGCTGATTGAGAAATTCGTCGCGATGCGTTCGCCTGTGCTGGCAAAAGTACCGGTGATTGGTGTTGGCGGCGTCGTCAATAAAGCCGATGCCGAGCTGGCGCTGGAGAAAGGCTACGATCTGGTAGCCATTGGTAAAGCCTGTATCGCTTACCCGAACTGGGCTGACCGCATCATTAATAACGAACACCTCGATCTCTACATCGACAGCAACAAACGCGAAGAGCTGCAGATCCCGGAACCGCTGTGGCGCTTCTCACTGGTCGATGCGATGATCCGCGACATGAGTGAATCGGGCCGTAAATACAAAGCGGGCGTCTATCAGGAAAAAGTCGAAGCCGAAGCGCTGAAACTGAAAATCAACGTCACGCTGGATACTGACCGTATCACCGACATCTCGCTGGTGCCGGATGACACCCTGGATGTGGACTTCACCACCACCTTTGAAAGCCTGCGTAGCCGCATCCTGGTGGCCAACAGCCCGCACGTCGATGCGATTACCGGTGCGACTACCCAGAGTGAGGCGCTGAAAAAAGCGGTTTCACGCGCGCTGACCACCTCCAGCAAAGAGCATGTGATTGAAGAGGGCGGCAACCCTAACGCACCGCAGAATTACGATGTGGTGATTGTGGGCAGCGGCGGTGCCGGCCTTGCGGCGGCGATTCAGGCGCACGATGAAGGGGCGCGCGTGGTCATCATCGAGAAGATGCCGACCATCGGCGGTAACACCATTAAAGCCTCAGTGGGCATGAACGCCGCTGAAACCCGTTTCCAGAAACTCAAAGGCATCGAAGACAGCAAAGAGCTGTTCTACGAGGAGACGCTGAAAGGCGGTCAGTTTAAAAATAATCCGGTGCTGCTGCGTGAGTTTGTAGAACTGGCTCCGGAGGCGATTGAGTGGCTGGCGAATCACGGCATTGAGCTTAACGACATCACCATTACCGGCGGAATGAGCATCGATCGTACCCACCGTCCGGCGGATCGTTCAGCGGTGGGGGGCTTCCTGATCAGCGGTCTGGTTAAAAACATCAACAGCCGCAACATCGAAGTCCTGCTGGAAACCTCAGTCTCAGAAATCCTCTATGAGAACGGCGCGGTAGCGGGTGTGAGAGTGGTCGATGAGTACAACGACAGCCGTATCCTGAACGCGAAAAGCGTGATTGTGGCGACTGGCGGATTCAGTGCTAACCGTGAACTGGTAGTGAAATATCGCCCTGAACTCGATGGCTTTGTCACCACCAACCACAAAGGCGCCACCGGCAGCGGTATTGCCATGCTGGAAAAAATTGGTGCCGGAACCGTGGATATGGGCGAAATCCAGATTCACCCAACGGTTGAACAGACCACCTCTTATCTGGTCTCCGAATCCATTCGTGGCGGCGGTGCTATCCTGGTCAGTCAGGCGGGAGAGCGCTTCTACAACGAAATGGAAACCCGCGACAAAGTCTCGGCGCAGATTATCGCCTTGCCAGAGAAGAGTGCCTGGATTGTGTTTGACGAGCAGGTGCGGATGAATAACAAAGCGGCTGACGAATACATCGCCAAAGGCTTTGTGGTCAGCGCGCCAACCGTGGCGGAACTGGCGGTGAAACTCAACATGAGCGAGCATCATACGCTGGAAGCCACGCTGGCCCGTTACAACAACTTCGTTATCATGCAGAAAGATGAAGACTTCGGTCGCCAGACCGCGCTGCGTCATCCTCTGAGTGAAGCGCCGTTCTACGCGATTCGTGTTGCTCCGGGCGTACACCACACCATGGGCGGCGTCACCATCGACACCACCACCGCGGTGCTGGACAGCCAGAAACAGGTGATTAACGGCGCATGGGCTTGTGGCGAGGTCGTTGGTGGCATCCACGGCGCGAACCGTATCGGCGGTAACGCAGTCGCCGATATCATTATCTTCGGCATTCTGGCTGGTGGTAACGCCGCCGCTTACGCCCGACGTTAAGGGTCGTTTCCGGCATCCGCTCTGCGGATGCCGCTCTTTTCTCTCTAAAGCAGAGTCGCCTATGTTAACTGATGCGCGTGTCTATGCTTACTCCGCTGTCTTAATGGGTTCACCCATCCTGCTCAAACTCTTCGACGATAATCAGACCCTGGCCGGACAGGTCTTCCGCCTGATTAAACAGCAGGAGAATCTCTTCACGGTTAACCGCACGTCGTCGGAAGTGATGGCGATTAATCACGCGGCAGGGCAGCATCCGGTGGTCGTCAGTCAGCCGGTGTTTGACCTGATCGCCTGTGCGCATGCGGTGAGCCTGCTGCCCGACAGCCTGTTTAATCTGGCTATCGGCCCGCTGGTGAAGTGCTGGAAAATCGGCTTTCAGGGCCACCGTGTTCCATCAGAGACAGAACTTCAGGCGCGCATGGCGCTGACGAATCCGCATGACGTTATTCTTGATAACGCAAGCCGCAGTGTCATGCTGGCGCGACCTGGGATGGAGATTGACCTGGGCGCCATCGCCAAGGGCTATATCGCAGATGTTGTGCAGGCATTCTTGCGCCAGCAGCAGGTCAGCAGTGCGCTGATTAATCTGGGCGGAAATGTGCAGACGGTGGGTGCGCCGCCAGAAGAGACTGGCTGGGCAATCGGCCTGAAAAAACCTTTTGGTGAGGCCGATGAGCTGATCGGGGTGATCGGCGTGAATAATCGCTCGGTGGTGACATCCGGTATCTATGAGCGTTATTTCGAGCTGGATGGCGTCTGTTATCACCACATCCTCGACCCGCGGAGCGGTTATCCGCTGGATAACGACCTGATGAGCGTCACTGTGATCTCCGACCGGTCACTGGATGGCGACATCTACACCACACTGCTTTACGGCCTCGGCGTTGAACAGGGCATTGCCTGCCTGGCAGAGCAACCGGGCATTGAAGCGATATTTGTGACCCGTGACAGGCAGGTGATCTGCTCGTCACAACGTCACTTTTCTTTTCAGTTACTGGACACCGATTACCGGCTGGTTCACTGACAATATTGTTTGAGTAAGGTGTGATACTCCGGCTGCAGGCGGTAGCGATAAACCGGACGGCCCGTAACCCCATAATGAATACTGGTGAACAGAATATTAATCTGCGCCAGCCAGATCAGGTACTTGCGGCAGGAGACGCGGGAGATATTCACCTCGGTTGCCAGTTCGTCGGTGGAGAACTCGGTACCCGGATGGGCGTCGATCCACAGACACAGGGTGCGCAGCGTCTGCGGCGTTAATCCTTTCGGCAGTCGCTTCTGCTCGCTGGCCCCCGGCGGATTGCCATGCAACAGCTGATCAACGTCCGACTGCTGATAGAACTGATGATTATCCATCAGCGATTTTTTCTGTCGCCAGCCAGTCAGCGCCTCTTCAAAGCGGGCAAACTGGAAAGGCTTGATCAGATAATCCACCACACCATAGTTGAGTGAGGTTTTGATGGTGGCGGCATCTGCTGCTGACGAGATAATGATCACGTCAACCGGACGTCCTGCGCTGCGCAGTTCCGGCAACAGGTCGAGACCGTTCTCCTGCTGCATATAGATATCCAGCAGGATCAGATCAACCTGAGGTTCGGCCTGCGCCAGCCGCTCTTTGGCCTGCTGTAAGGTTGAGGCGGTGCCGCAGCAGGTAAAGCCTGGGATCTGCCCGATATAACAGCGATTCAGCTCGGCTACCATGGCGTCATCATCGACAACTAACACATTGATCATTGGGTAATCATTCCTCTCTCCCACGGAAGTTGTACTAAGAATTGGGTGAATACACCCGGTTCCGACTCGACACTGACACTGCCGCCCAGGCTTTCGGTCTGCTGCTTAACCAGAAACAATCCGACACCGCGATCTTCGCCTTTTGACGAGACGCCACGCTCAAAAATGGCGCTGAGCTGCGTAGCGTCGATCCCGGGTCCGTCATCACTCACTTCACAGGCTAACCAGCCATTCTGATAATGCAGCATGAGGTGGATCTCTCCTTCGGTTTCCGGGTCCAGCGCCTCAAGCGCATTTTCAATTAAATTGCCCAGCACCGTAATCAATACCGCGCTCTGCTCCTCGCTGCCGCAGTCGGGCAGAAAACTCGCCTCATCGATAATCAGCTGATGGCCTTCATCGGTCACCCGGTTGATTTTGCTGAGCAGGAAACCCGCAATGATGGGCGATTTGATCTTTTGCAGCAGCGAACCAATCTCCGTCTGATAGGCGTTGGCGGTTTTCAGGATGTACTCTTCCATCTGCGCATAGTTTTTCATATGCAGCAGGCCCAGAATGACATGCAGTTTATTCATGAACTCATGGGACCGTTCACGTAACGCGTCTACATAGTTTACCATGCCGTCCAGACGCTGCATCAGCTGGCTGATCTCGGTCTTGTCCCTGAAGGTGGTCACCGCGCCGATAATGCGGTCACGACTGCGAACCGGCACGGTATTGCTAATCAGGATGCGATTACCCAGCGTCAGCTCCTGATCGTGCCAGGCTTTGCCCGCATGCAGCGCATCCTGCTGATGGCGGTGCATCACGCTCTCCTCAGCAATCAGATCGCCGCTTAATGGCATCTTGCGGGTGGTCTCATGAAGTAGCTGCTGCGCCGCGTGGTTAATCAGGCTGACGCGTGACTCATCATCTACCGCAATCACACCCTCCTTAATAGAATTGAGGATCGCCTGGCGCTGCTCAAACAGGCTGGAAATTTCGTGCGGCTCCAGCCCGAGCAATATGCTCTTCAGGCGCCTGACCAGAATAAGTATCCCCAGCAGGCCAACCAGGCCGCCAAATAAGACAGTCCAGACGATGTTCCAGCGGCTTTTGGCAATCTGCGCCGCTACATCATTCAGCGCGATGCCGATCGCCACCACACCAATCTGCTGATGCTCTGCGTTATAGACCGGGGTAAATACCCGCAGTGCCTCTACCAGTACGCCGTGATTTACCGCCACATTTTCCCGCCCGCTGAGGGCCGGATAGATATCGTTGCCGACAAAATGTTTGCCAATCACCGCCGCGTTTGGGTGTGAAAAGCGAATGCCACGCATATCCGTCACCACCACAAACAGCAGGCCGTTGCGTTTGCGCGCGGCTTCAGCCAGTGGCTGAATCTGGCTGCTGCCGTCCGGTAACAGTAACCCACGCTGGACTTCAGGGCTGTCTGCCAGAGTGCGTGCCACCGCCATCGCCTTATCTTTAAGATGCGACTGAGCAAAGTTATCGATCTGCACAAAATAGAGCAGATGGACAGCGAGCAGCACGGTGACGATAACCGCAGTCATCATCAGGGTGGTCAGGGTACTGAGTTTCATGGGTCGTTTAGTCACGGCATGTCGGTTCTGTGGTTGGCTTGTCATTGGCGTTCAGCACGGGTGGGAGATCGCCCGGAAACATACGCTAACTGACCGCATCAGTACAGTTTTAGCGGTCTGCGCGCGGGCAATCGCCGGAGAACAATATTTGTGTTAGGGGATTGTATAATTCAAAGGACACCCTTAATGTGTGGTTAAAATATGTGAGTAATTGAGTAAGCCTTTTGTAATTAAAATAAGGCTAAATTGCTATTTTTAATTTTATAACTATTTTCACATTAACTCACAAATAACATTATTTTAAACTTTAAGGACTTTTTTTAACCAGTACCGTCTGAGCTGTAGATTAAAATGATGAATTCAAAGAAAGTTATTCCCACTCTTTCCCTCGCGGCCTTGTTAGTTTCTTCAGCACTGCATGCTGAAACTTCACCAGAAAAAACCGACGTCCTGTTAATTGGTGGCGGCATCATGAGCGCCTCAATGGGCACCATGCTGGAAGAGCTGCAGCCTGGCTGGAAACAGATCATGGTTGAGAAGCTGGATGGTGTGGCACTGGAATCCTCTAACGGCTGGAACAACGCCGGTACCGGTCACTCTGCCAATATGGAGCTGAACTATACGCCAGAGCGTAAAGACGGCTCGATCGACGTGACGAAAGCGCTGGAAATCAACGAAGCCTTCATGGTTTCACGCCAGTTCTGGAGTTCGCAGGTCAAAGAGGGTGTGATGCACGATCCGCGCTCTTTCATCAACTCAACGCCACACATGAGCTTCGTCTGGGGCGACAACGTCGACTTCCTGACTAAACGCTATGCGGCGTTACAGAAAACCGCGCTGTTCCAGGGCATGAAGTTCTCTACCGATCACAAGCAGATCGAGCAGTGGGCACCGCTGGTGATGGAAGGTCGTGATCCCCAGCAGAAAGTGGCCGCAACCTGGACGCCAGTCGGCACCGACGTAAACTACGGCGAAATTACCCGTCAGCTCATCGGCAGTCTGAAGAAGAATGACAACTTCCGTCTGGAAACCTCGTCTGAAGTCACCGATTTCAAACGTAACGGTGATAACTCATGGCACGTCACCATTAAAGATGCCAAAAACGGCAATGAGCGTGCGGTTGACGCGAAATATGTCTTTATTGGTGCTGGCGGCGGCGCGCTGAAATTACTGCAGAAGACCGGCATCCCGGAAGCGGAAAACTATGCAGGCTTCCCGGTTGGCGGTTCATTCCTGGTAACCGAAAACAAGGCGATTGCCGCTCGTCACCTGGCGAAAGTCTACGGTCAGGCGTCTACCGGTGCACCACCGATGTCCGTTCCGCATCTGGATACCCGTTATCTGGATGGCAAACGCGTCGTGCTGTTTGGACCGTTCGCGACCTTCTCAACCAAGTTCCTGAAAAATGGTTCACTGTTTGACCTGCTGAGCACCACCACTACCCATAACATCGTACCGATGGCCGATGTGGGTATGGATAACTTCGACCTGGTGAAATACCTGGTTGGCCAGGTGATGCTGACAGAAGAAGATCGCTTCGAAGCGCTGAAAGAGTACTACCCGGACGCGAAGAAAGAGGACTGGAAACTGATTCAGGCTGGTCAGCGCGTACAGATCATCAAGAAAGATGCTGACAAAGGTGGCGTGCTGAAACTGGGTACAGAAATTGTGACCGATCAGCAGAAAACCGTGGCGGCACTGCTGGGTGCTTCTCCTGGTGCATCGACCGCTGCGCCTATCGCGTTAAGCGTGATGCAGAAACTGTTCCCGGAAGAGTTTAAGTCAGCGGAATGGCAGGCTAAGATCCACAAGATGATCCCAGGCTACGGTCAGAAACTGAATGACAACGTGCCGATGCTCCAGCAGGTATGGAATGACACCGCTGCGACTCTGCAGCTGACCACACCGCCGGTTATCAACATGGATGGCAAAGCAGCCGAGGCGCCAGCAGCACAGCCTGAGCAGGCAGCGCCTTCAGCGAAGCACGACATGGCGCTGTAACAGCGACCTGACGTAAAAAAAAGCCCGCACAGGTTATCCTGCGCGAGCTTTTTTATTGCCGCGTTGTCTGTCCGTTACTCCGGCTGGTTACCGCGCCAGTTGCCCCAGGGATCTTCTGCGGGTGCTTGATCCGCCTCTTCAGACGGTGCTTCGCGGGAAGCCGGTTTCTCTTTTAACGAGGCGAGATAAAGCGCTTCGACTTCAGCCCGCGCCCAGGGCGTGCGCCGCAAAAACTTCAGGCTTGATTTAACACTCGGATCGCTTTTAAAGCAGTTAATGTTGATCCGTTTTCCCAGCTCCGCCCAGCCATACTGCGCGACTAAACTGTTTATCTGCATCTCCAGCGTTACGCCATGCAGAGGATCTTTTGAGGTTTGTGCGTTCATCATCTATCCGCCTGATTCATTCAATGCCGCACATCCTGACAATCGTAAAGCCGTTGTGCAAGGCGTGAAGGTGAAAAAGGGCGTGCCGTGGCGCGTTAAGCGCAGATTTCTGTGTCTGAGTTAACGTGACAGGCAGAAGAGTGCGCAGGCGTGCGGCGATTGTGCTAATCATAAGCGACTGATGATGCTCAAAAAGGATCTCCTGCCATGTCTGTGCCCGTCGATAATCTGCTCAGCTCCGCCAGCCGTAAACGTGCTCTGATTGCCGGTTCGGTAGGTAATTTCATTGAATGGTATGAGTTTGCGGTCTATGGCTTTCTTGCCACCGTGATAGCGCAGAACTTTTTCCGGCTGGAAGGGGAGTCAGCGCTGACCGGGCTTCTGCTGACCTATGCCTCATTCGCCATCGCCTTTTTCTTCCGTCCACTCGGTGCAATCATTTTCGGCCGGATGGGTGATCGCATCGGGCGCAAACCCACGCTGATATTTGTGTTGATCATGATGACGCTGGCGACGGCGGCTATTGGCCTGGTACCCACCTACGCCCAGCTGGGCATCCTGGCGCCAGTGATCGTGACCGGTCTGCGTATTCTGCAGGGCCTGTTCGCGGGGGGTGAGTATGGCGGGGCGGTATCGCTGATGACCGAGTTTGCACCGCGCGGTAAGCGGGGCCTTTACGGGGCGTGGCAATCTTTTACTGTGGCGCTGGGATTACTGGCTGGTGCGGGTATCGTGGCGCTGCTCTCACTGCTGCTGTCGCCGGAGCAGATGCTGAGCTGGGGCTGGCGCATCCCGTTCTTCATTGCTCTGCCGCTGGGTGTTATCGCGCTCTGGCTGCGGGTTCAGATGGAGGAGACCCCGGCGTTTATTCAGCAGCAGGCAAAACCCGTTGAAAAAGTTGACGCCAGCCTGGGCGATACGCTGAAAACAATCCTGCTCGGTATCTGCCGGCTGATGGTCTGGTCGGCGGCCGGTTACACCTGGCTGGTGATTATGCCGACGTACCTGCAGGCATCACTGCATACCGGCTTTAACCAGGCGTTGCTGATTGCGGTGATATCGAACCTGGGCTTTGCTGCCACCATCATCCCGGCCGGGATGCTCAGTGACAGGATTGGCCGCCGTGCGGTGATGGTGACAGCGGCGGTATTGCTGCTGGTGCTCTCTCTGCCGCTGCTTAACATACTTCAGGCAGAGAGCACCGGGCTGCTGCTGAAAGCGCTGGTGGTGTTTATCGCGGGCGGAGTGGTCGGGTTGCTGGCCGGACCGGGACCTGCGATGCTGGCAGAGATGTTCCCGACGCGGGTGCGTTATACCGGACTGGGTCTGGCCTATTCGCTTTCTAACGCGGTGTTTTCTGGCTGTGCCGGATTGATCATCACCGGGCTGATTAAAGAGACCGGTAATCCCGATATCCCCGCCTGGTATGTGATGGCGACTGCGCTGGTCAGTATTGTTGCGCTGATGACCCTGAACAAAGATGACCACCTGCGGCTGCTGGATGAGCCACCATCGCGCCAGGTTGGGGCAAGCGAGCTGAGCGGAAAATTATAATCTGTCAGGCTGCATTAGCGTCATGCAGCCTTTTTATTTACATCGCTGCCGGGAAGGGCAACAAACCAGCCTGCTTATCAGAAATGCAGTTGTAATCTCACCGGCGTAACGTGCCGCTCTGTTCAGGCCGATGTAACAGGGTTTTATCCCGTAAGCGATTCAGCCGGATCAAAGTTTCTGGTCTTCACGCGTCATCAACACCGTCAAAGGGTCTGAAGCCAAAGAGGATGCTGGAGAGAAGGATTCAGCGAAGTCATTCACCTTGCGATGATGGCAAAGTGAAAACCTGATCACGGCAATTAACTTTATGGGCATGGTTGTCGGCAATAATGATGACAGCAGCCATAATCATACCCAGAAGAATGATAACTATTTTACGCAGGAGCATAAGCGTTAATTCCTGTGGGATTAAACTATTCTTATCTGTAATATGTTATTCACTTTTATCAGTGACTTAACGTGAGCGTTGATTAATTATGGCTTAAGTAAGATTTTTATATATTGATCGCGATGCGGTTTTTCAGACTCTGCTGAAATAAAGGCGTCATGCAAATTCAGAAATAAACGAAATCTAAATGAGGGAATGAAATCTGTTAATTTATCTTGTGTCTGTTTGATTGAAAAGGGTTGAACCTGTCTGGCTTCAGGCTGCGAAGAGGAAAAGCTGAATAAAGGCCCACAGTTCAACACTGCGGGCAGTACGCTGGACCCGGTCCGGACTCATCCGACAACCGGATCCCGCTGGTGGCGGCATTCATCACTAACTTTAAACAGATTACAGACTGAGAACGGTTTCGTCAGATTTCTGTTTCTCCGGCTGAGTGATGAAATCCTGTGCCAGATCGGCGACGATGGATGCGACGGTTCGCACCGATTTGATCATCGAAATGCCGGTGCCTGTCGAAACAACACCTTTGTCAAAATTGCCCAGTCGCATCGCCTGCCATAAAGAGTGGTAGCCATTGATTGCAGTGAACAGCGTTTCACGGTCAGCGCCCTGCGCATCAAGTTCTGCCAGCCTGGGGCTGAGCGGCGTTGGCAATGTCCGGTAATAAGCGGGCAGGGTGCGGAAAAGTAGCAGATCTTCTGCGCTCGATGAAACAATCAGCTGCTTGACCTTCTCATCCGCCGGGTTCTCCTGCGCGGTTAAAAACAGACTGCCTATCCAGACGCCTTCTGCACCTAACGCCATGGCTGCACGCACGCCCCGCACATCCCCAATGCCGCCTGCCGCCAGCACCGGAATTTTCACACTGTCAGCGATCATGGGCACGATGCTGAACGTTCCAATAATCCGTGATGGCACGGTGCCGCCTTCATCAAACCCGGTGGCGACAACGATATCTGCACCAAGCTTTTCGGCCTGCTGTGAATTGGCTACGTCAGGCGTCAGCGCACGATAAAGGATTTTGATGCGATGTTGTTTCAGAAAATCGAATATTTCGGCATCGAGCAGCTCATTAACTAAAACGACCTCAACCTTCTCTTCAACAAACATTTCAGCTGTTGGTCGCCAGAAACTCATATCCGGCCCATTGATCAGGGTTGCCCCAAAAGGTTTATCGGTCAGCTGTTTCGTTTTTCTGATTTGCTCACGCATGCGTTCCAGCGCCATGAAACGAGAGTCCGGCAATGTATCCTGCCCGGCATTGGGTCCAATTATGCCTAATCCGCCTGCGTTTGATACTGCGGCAACAAACGTTGCATTGGTCAGAAAGTACATGGGTGCCTGAATGATGGGATAGCGAATATTCAGAATTTCTGTCACACGGTTATTCATAGCTTTTTCCTTATCCGGATACGGTGTAGCCAGACTTATTCGTTAGATATAAGAATTTTTTACTGGCCGTTTTATTTTTATTCTCTTAGCCAAAACAGGGAGTTTAATAGTTGAAAATAAGAAGTAAACGGTCAGAATTGGGTACATGTTTGCCAGATATGGAAAGATAATGGATCTCAACGCGACAAAACTCTTTATTGCAGTCGTTCAGGCAGGCAGCTTTTCAGCGGCAAGTGAGAGAACAGCTATCCCCATCTCTACGCTGGTGCGGAAAGTGAACGAGCTGGAGCAGGCACTGGGTGTGCAGTTACTGGAGCGATCAAAGAAAGGGGTCAGGCCGACCTACAAAGGACAACAGTTCTTTGAGCAATCGCGATCTGGCCTGGAATTGCTGGAAGAGGCCACCAAAACGGTCAGGTCTGCGCACAAACTGGCGGGCAAACTGCGAATATCGGTGCCGCCTGACTTCACCATCT
The DNA here is from genome assembly GCF_014156615.1 of Pantoea pleuroti. Taxonomy (NCBI): domain Bacteria; kingdom Pseudomonadati; phylum Pseudomonadota; class Gammaproteobacteria; order Enterobacterales; family Erwiniaceae; genus Pantoea; species Pantoea pleuroti. The sequence continues at coordinate 44,274 of NZ_SBFD01000004.1, forward strand.
GGTGGGAATTGCTGCATGCGTTTCAGCAACGCTATCCTGATATCAAAGTGTTTTGCCACTCAGGGGAAAGAGTGGTGGATCTGTTTGAAGATGGCATTGATGTGGCACTCAGGCTGGGCGAGTTGCATACCGAAGATGTGATTGCCAAACCGGTTATGAATGTCGAGGCATGGTTTGTTGCCACGCCTGAACTGGCTGAACGCTTTGGACATCCGCAGACGCTGGCGGCGCTGGCGACGTGTCCGATAGCCAGCTGGGAAGGGCTGAACAGTGGTTCCTTTGAGTGGGTATCCGGAGACGAGAAGGTAAAATTTGAGCCGTTTTTTTCCTCCAACAACACGCAGGGCCTGCGCCATTACGCACTGAGCGGTGCCGGAGTCTCGCTGTTGTTTGATTTTTTAGTGAAACCTGATGTGGAGAGCGGGAAGCTGGTGCGGTTGTTGCCTGATTATCCGACTCACTCGATGCCCTTACATCTGGTCTATGTCCGGCACAAACATCCTTCAGCCATCACACTCGCGTATCTGGAGTTTTGTGCCGAATGGGTGAGTCAATACAAGATTGGATAGGGGCTACACAAAAGGGGCAGAGGCGGAGGTGTCCGGCAAACCAGCTCACAGGCACTGTAGCCTCACCGATGAATGAACAGGGGTAAACACAGAAAAAGAAAAGGCGCCCTGAGGCGCCTCTGATAGTGACCTTAACGCCACTATTTCCAGTATTTACACCAGCTGCTGTGCCGTGGTTTCCACCAATGTCAGCAACACTTTGATATCTTCCAGCGTTACTGTCGGATTCAGCAGGGTCATCTTCAGGCAGGTCACGCCATCGAACTCGGTTACACCAACGTTGGCGCGGCCCGATTCCAGCAGGGCATCACCGATGCGCTGATTCAGCAGCGCAATATCCGCACTGCTAAAGTGCGCCAGATGCGCCGGACGATAGCGGAACAGCACGCTGGCCAGTTGCGGTTTCATCACCAGCTCCAGCGCAGGCTGCTCATCAACGTACTGTGCAACCTGCTGCGCCAGTGTCACACCGTGATCGATGATTTCGGCATACTGTTTCTGACCCAGCGCTTCCAGACCCATCCACAGTTTCAGTGCATCAAAACGGCGGGTGGTCTGAAGCGATTTGGACACCAGATTCGGTACGCCCTGCGCTTCATCGAACTCTGAGTTCAGATAGGCCGCCTGGTAGCGCATCAGCTCATAGTGGCGCGCTTCCTTCAGCAGGAAAGCACCACAGCTGATGGTCTGGAAGAACTGCTTGTGGAAGTCCAGAGTAATGGAATCGACCAGCTCAATGCCATCCAGATAGTCACGATACTTTTCTGAGAGCAGCAGCGCGCCGCCCCAGGCCGCATCGACATGCACCCAGATGTTCTCTTCGGCCGCCAGCGCCGCGATTTCACGCAGGGGATCGATCGCACCGGCATCGGTAGTACCCGCCGTGGCAACAATCGCCAGGATGTTTTCACCGTTGGCTTTGGAGGCTGCCAGCTTGTGGCGCAGGTCATCCATATCCATGCGGGCAAAGCGATCGCATTTAACCTGCGTTACGGATTGATAGCCCAGACCCAGCAGCGCCATGTTCTTCTGCACCGAGAAGTGCGCATTCTCTGAACAGAAGACTTTAATCTTCTTCAGATCGCCGGTTAAACCATCCTGCTGAACAGAATGACCCTGACGGGCAAACCAGGCGTCACGCGCCAGCATCAGACCCATCAGGTTGCTCTGGGTGCCGCCGCTGGTGAAGACGCCCGCGTCGCCGGACTGATAACCGACCTGGGTGCGCAGCCACTCGATCAGCTTCATCTCAATCAGGGTGGCTGAAGGTGCCTGGTCCCACGAATCCATGCTCTGGTTGGTGGCGTTAATCAGCACTTCCGCCGCCTGGCTGATAACCAGGCTCGGGCAGTGCAGATGCGCTACACACTGCGGGTGATGAACCGACAGGCTGTCTTTGAGGAAGTACTCAATGGCGCGTTCAATCGCGGCCTGGTTTCCCAGGCCCTGAGGATTGAAGTCCAGCTTAATGCGCTCGCGCAGCTCTGCGACGGTTTTTCCCTGATACATCTCAGGTTGTTCCAGCCACTTCACGACGGCCGCGCTACTCTGGGCAATTGCCTGCTGGTAGGCCTCGGTACTTTGTGCTGAGGCCGCCAGAATCGGGTTTAACCGGGACATTGCATTCACTCCACTCAAACTGGTTTCACGCCAGCTGACAGCAGGGCGTTTTCAAATTTATCCATAAACACGTCCAGTTCTGCATCTGTGATCAGCAGGGAAGGCAGCAGACGTAATACGCTGCCGTGACGTCCGCCACGCTCCAGAATCAGGCCGTTCTCAAAACATTTTTTCTGTACCAGCGCGGAGAGCTCGCCGTCTGCCGGGAAGCTGCCCATGTGATCAGCGGCTTCGTCAGGTTTCACCAGCTCAATGCCGATCATCAGACCCAGACCACGCACGTTGCCGATTACCGGGTAGCGCTGCTGCAGCTCGCCCAGTTTGCCTTTCAGCCATTCGCCCTGTGCAGCGACTTTGTCAGCGATGTTGTTATCTTTCAGCAGTTTCAGCGTAGTCAGGCCGGTCGCCATTGCGAGCTGGTTGCCACGGAAGGTGCCGGTGTGGTGGCCAGGAGACCAGGTGTCGAACTCTTTCTTAATGCCCAGTACAGCCAGTGGCAGACCGCCGCCGACCGCTTTTGACATCACGATGATGTCCGGCTCAATACCGGCGTGCTCAAAGGCGAAGAATTTACCGGTACGGGCAATGCCCGCCTGCACTTCGTCGATGATCAGCAGAATGCCATGCTCTTTGGTCACTTTACGGATGCGCTGCAGCCACTCAGCCGGAGCCGGGTTAACACCGCCTTCGCCCTGAACCGCTTCCAGAATGACGGCTGCCGGTTTGCGAACGCCGCTCTCAACGTCGTTGATCAGGTTTTCGAAGTAGTAGGTCAGCGCTTTCACGCCCGCTTCACCGCCAATGCCCAGCGGGCAGCGGTAGAGGTGCGGATAAGGCATGAACTGCACTTCCGGCATCAAGCCGTCGACCGCTTCTTTCGGTGACAGGTTGCCGGTAACAGACAGCGCGCCGTGGGTCATGCCGTGATACGCACCAGAGAAGCTGATGATGCCGGAACGACCAGTGTGTTTTTTCGCCAGTTTCAGCGCCGCTTCAACGGCATCCGCGCCCGACGGGCCGGTAAACTGCAGGCAGTACTCTTTGCCCTGGCCCGGTAATAACGAGAGCAGATACTCAGAGAACGCATCTTTTAACGGCGTGGTTAAATCAAGAGTATGTAACGGCAAGCCGCTGGTAATGACATTTTGAATGCTCTGCAGAACGTCTGGATGGTTATGACCCAATGCCAGCGTTCCGGCACCTGCAAGACAGTCGAGATACTGATTATTCTCGACGTCTGTGATCCAGACACCCTGTGCTTTCGCAATCGCGAACGGCAATTTACGAGGATAACTTCGAACGTTTGATTCAAATTCAGCCTGACGGGCTAAATAGGTTTCATTGGTTGCGTTTAAGTTCTGTGCATTCAAACTATCAATACGGACTTTATCCGTCATCATATCTCTCCTACAACCGGGACGGGCGTAGCGTCGCAGTTGAATAAATGTATTTAAATGGGGGTATGTGTTTTAAGCGCGGCCAATATAGGTGTTTTTAAGGTCCGACTCAACGTTTAATTTTATCGGCAGATAACAGATTCTTTGCTATAGGAATCAATCATTTGGTGAGTTTGTGAACGTATACATTATTGCCGCTTCGCTAGTCCGTTGTTAATAAATGGCGTAAAAACACCAGCTTACCCGGCGCGGAGCGTGCTAAGTCAATGATAATAATCTGTGTAAATAGCTGTTTCCGGGGCAAAACGCTATCAAAAAGGGGCCTTCTCAGATGGAAAAAGCATAAGTCAGTTTGACTTAAGAAGCTGCATTTATAGCGGATTAAAAGCGCAGACTAATTAAAATAATAAACCTTTTATTAACATTTAATTAAAATCTGGCGTTGTTAAAGCCTTTATAATGCGTCAGATCCACGTTACGACAGGACATGATCAATAAATTGCGTTAAGTCAGCCATCCCTTCGCTTGCCTTTATCTCCGACGGATTGATAGTCAGCAAATCGGCATAGCCGTTAAGCATCGCACTGATTTGCCGGGCGGTGCGTGGAATATCGGCACAACGCAGCGTTCCGTCTGTGACGCCGTCACGAATTATCCCCTCCACCAGCGCCTGCCACGCTGCTGTCATCTCCTCTGCCAGCGCGGCATAGGCTTCGTGATGCGCAGCCATCTGCCAGAATGAAGCATAAAGTTGCCAGGTTGCATCCGGTGCGCTCGGCAGATGACTTTCAAACAGCGTCAGCAACCTCTGGCGGGGTGTGAGTAGAGTCAGCGAGTCAGCAAAATTTTCTAAATCCACATGCATAAAGCGTTCCAGCGCTGCCAGGCAGAGCGTCTGCCAGTTGCTGAAGTAGTGATAAATATGACTGCGTGAAATGCCCACCGACTCAGTGAGTACACGAGTGGTCACTTTTTCGATCCCTTTTTCGATAAATAACACTATCGCAGCATCCAGGATTTTGGTTCTCAGTGCTTCAGCTGACTCTTTCATCTCTCTCTCAGTAAGTGTCACGTTGACTTTGAGCAACTGCTCAAATAGACTGCTTTTTGTACTTGAGCACCCGCTCAAGACTTATGATATCAGAAACAGAAACTATGCATTCCTTAAAAACGATCCTGCCGGTAGCAAAACCCCGCAGCGCTATTCTGACATTAAAAATGCTCGGCCGTCGCCATAGCCGCAAGCTGTTCCTCACGCTGTTGCTGGTGGTGGCGGAAAATGTCATGTATCTCCTCTATCCGCTGCTGGCGGGCTTCGCTATCAATGCGATTCTCTCCGGCAGGACCTGGCATGCGGTGCTCTATGCGGCGATGGTGTTTACCATGTGGGCCATCGGAGCGGCACGACGCAGCGTCGATACCCGCACCTTTGCCCGTATTTACGCCGGGCTGGCTGTGCCGGTGATTGTGGCACAGCGTAGCGAAAACCAGAGCGCGTCCACCATTGCCGCGCGGGTGGCCTTGTCACGCGAGTTTGTCGACTTTTTTGAGAAACATCTGCCGGTACTGATTACCTCGCTGGCCTCCATGACCGGTGCCGCGGTGATGCTGCTGGCTATCGAGTTCTGGACCGGCGTGGGCTGTCTGGCAATCCTGTTGTTCTTCGCCTGTTTCCTGCCGGGATTTACCCGCAAAAACGATATGCTGTTTGGTCGTCTGAATAACCGGCTGGAGAAAGAGGTGAGCTTTGTCAGCAACGCTAACGCTGCGTCACTGGACCGTCATTATGGCGTGCTGGCCAGCCTGCGGATCCGTCTCTCCGATCGGGAAGCCTGGGGTTATCTGGCCATCGGTAGCGTGGCGGCACTGCTATTTGCTGTCACCATTGCGGTAATGTCGAACCGTGGCGGGACCAATGCGGGTCACATCTATTCGGTGATGACCTATATGTGGATGTTTGCCATGAGCCTGGATGATGGCCCACAGCTGCTGGAAAAATATTCCCAGCTGAAAGATATAGGTCGCCGGGTGAATACCGGCACACACTGATTTGGCCGATTCAGCCGCTGCCTTTTTTTGGGCGTTGTCTCAGTTGAGGGCTGAAGCAGCCGCCGGAGGGACCGGCGGCAACGGAGGTGAAGAATTAACGGGCCGACTCGGGACCGGCAGCGATCACGGCTCAGGGGAGGGGTTAATAATCCAGTTCACCTGGCGCAAATGCCCTGAATGCGTTATCAGACGGCGTATAGCCCAGCACTTCTCGCGTCTGTGTCAGATCAAAGCGTTTGAAACGGTTATCGGAAATGCCGTAGCCAATAAAGAAGGTGATCTTCTCTGCCTCGACAGCGCCGGTCAGCAATCTGACGGCATCTTCCGGACTCAGCCATGCGCTGTAATCCCGCGCATTATGCAGGCTGTTATCCAGTGCAGGTTCAAACGCCCCGATTCTCAGCGCCACACAGCTCAACCCGTGCTGGCTGGCATAGAAGGCGCAAAGTGCTTCACCATAACATTTGGTGACGCCATACAGATTCGCGGGAGAGACAGCCATGCCGGGATGTATCTGCACATCCGCCGGATAGCCCTCAATGGTCTGCGCACTGCTGGCAAAGACCAGACGACGACAGCGGTGCTCAGCTGCTGCCTTAAGTATCCAGGTCGTAGAGAGAATATTGGCGGGCAGCAGATCGTCGAAACTGGCCTGCGCATCCGGGATACCGGCGAGGTGTATTACGGTGTCGACGGGTTCTTCAGCCAGTAATTTCTCCGCCGCACCAGGTTGTGACAGATCCGCCACAATAAAACGATGGGGAGCGGGTATCGCATAGTCCGGCTCGCGCAAATCGGTCAGGATAAAACGGTAGTTTTTCTGTCTGGCCGCAAAAAAAGTGCGCCCGATGCGCCCGCTGGCACCGGTAAGAAGGATAACTCTGGTCGTCATCTGTTGATTCCTGTTATGCAAAGAAACGCTGAGCGGTCAGTTAAACAGAGATTCCCGATTCAGACCTGCGTGGCCTCTCCGGGTTGTGATCTTGCACAGGCCGCTCCGTGGCAGAGCTGCACGGATAAAGCCCCACGTTACCGCAGCCTTCACTGTGCGCGAGATCACATAAATGGGTTGCTAAGCGCAGCCTGACTTTTTATAGTCTGCCCGCTTCACCCGGACGGGAACACGCTCTGCTTTCTCCCTCCGGCTCACTTCAGTTTTTTCAGTTCTGGCCATTGGGAATCAATTTTGTTGAGAAAAAATCATAAAACCGACGATGCCGGTTTTGTCCGCTGGGCATTACTGGCCCTCGCGCTGGGCGGCTTTGGCATCGGTACCGGTGAGTTCATCATGATGGGCCTGCTGCCAGATGTTTCACGCTCCCTGTCGATTATCGAGCCGCAGGCGGGCAACGCCATCGCCAGTTACGCACTGGGCGTGGTGGTCGGTGCGCCGTTTATTGCGGTGCTGGCGGCGCGAATGGCGCGTAAATCGCTGCTGCTGATCCTGATGGCGCTGTTCAGTATCGGTAATGTTGCCAGCGCGATGGCCGACAGCTATCACGGCCTGCTCGTGGCGCGTTTTCTGACCGGGCTGCCTCACGGCGCCTATTTTGGTGTGGCGTCGCTGGTGGCCGCCTCGCTGGTGCCGATTGAACGTCGTGGTCGTGCGCTGGCGTCACTGATGCTGGGACTGACGGTGGCGACCCTGATTGGTGTGCCGCTGGGCTCCTGGATAGGGCAGTTATTTAGCTGGCACGTGGTGTTCACCTTTGTGGGCGCAATTGGTCTGCTGACCTGCCTGCTGATTGGTCGCTATGTCCCTTACACGCCAGGCGATGCGGATGCGCATCCGCTGCGGGAACTGGGCGCGCTGAAAAACGCGCAGGTGCTGCTGACCCTGCTGGTGGGGGCGGTAGGATTTGGCGGGATGTTCGCTATCTTCAGTTATATCGCGCCGACGCTGATTAACATTGCTGGCATCTCCCCCTCGCTGATCCCCTGGGCGATGGTGGCGTTTGGGCTGGGAATGATCATCGGTAACCTGGTGGGCGGCCGTCTGGCTGATGGCCCGGTGCTGAATATTATTGGCTGGACGCTATTATGGAACGTGCTGGTGATGCTGGCCTTCCCGGTGCTGGTTCAGCATGTGGCGACCGGCCTGCTGGCCACGTTCCTGATCGGCACCTGCTCAGTGCTGCTGCCGTCGTTGCAGATTCGCCTGATGGATGTCGCCAACGAGTCGCAAACCCTGGCGGCTGCGATGAATCACTCGGCGCTGAACATTGCCAATGCGATGGGCGCGTATCTTGGGGGCCTGACGGTGTCGCTGGGCTATGGCTGGATCTCCACCGCCTGGGTGGGCGTTGCGCTGGGCGTGGCCGGTCTGATGGTCTTTGTGCTCACGGCGCGACATGCTGCCCGTCAGCAGACTCAACTGGCCTGACATCAGTAAAGCAGGAAAGCAGGGCGCAGCGATACTGTTTGTCGCTGCGCTTTATTGCTACAGGGCCACCCTATTATTTTTCAACAATGATTAACCGCACTATTATTTACTCTCTGACCGTTCAGTGAAAATTATCATTCTGCCAGCCCTGAAATTTCAAAATGCTCGGGAAATCAACAAGGGCGCTCCGGACGTCTGGATGTTAAAAGTAAATTAAAATAATGTTTGCTAATGTCGGTGAGGCGTGGCTTAATAGCGTCATCGGTTTGGAACACAGACCTTATCAAAGCAGTTTTAGTAAAGCAGTCCTCAGTGCAAGCGATATCACAAGATACCCTTATTCATGAGTCTCCTCCTAAAAGCCTGGTAAGTTACCTTCTGAAAGACAGGCCATCTTCGCCACTTAGTGGCTCATAAATTAAGGAATTATCGATGTCTAATAAAATGACTGGTTTAGTAAAATGGTTTGACGCTGGTAAAGGTTTCGGTTTTATCTCTCCTCAGGATGGCAGCAAAGATGTATTCGTACATTTCTCTGCAATTCAGAGCAACGATTATAAAACTCTGGACGAAGGTCAGCAGGTCGAATTCACTATTGAAAACGGCGCTAAAGGTCCTTCAGCGGCAAACGTTGTCCCTATGTAAGCCTTAATTATCAATAGCGCTTATTATCGCGTGAAGGCAATAGCCTGAGCAGATAAGCCTGATATTGATAATTAATTAAAACCCGCCTTGTGCGGGTTTTTTGCGTTTATGATTTGCCGGATGTTTACGCGATGTTTTTTGCCCGCGCCAGATATCCGCGCGGGCCAGTAAAAAATGTTCAGCGCACGCTGGCGATCAGCCACTGCTGCAACTCTGTCAGATCCAGGCGTTGCTCCGGGAAATCCGCAATAAGCTGATTCAGCACCGGTTCAAGGGCATCGGGCCGATAGGTTACACCCTGCAACCGCTGCGCCAGCGTTTCCAGCGGCGCGGGGTTGAGGCTGTCGCTGAAAATCTGACAGCGGCTGATCACGCCGCGTTCTACATCGAAATGAATCTCCACACCGCCCCAGACAAAACGCTGGTCCAGCAGGTGCGAGAAATCGGGTGCCTGACCGAAATTCCACTCCCAGCTACTCTGCTTAGCGAACTGCTCTGTGAAACCCGGCAGATCGGGCAGGGCGTCGGGAGAGATCCTCTCCGGTTCACAGCGTTCACCGTAATAGTTGAAAAATGCGTCCGTCACGGCGGAGCAGATCGCCTGATAGCTGATACCCGGTGTTAACTCCGCCAGATTGGTCACTCTGGCGCGCACTGAGGTAATCCCTTTCGCCTGCAATTTCTTCACATCCGGATTAAGGTAATCCGCCAGGCGGGAGAGGTCGGCATCCATCAGAATAGTGCCGTGATGGAAACCGCGATCCGGCGTTTCGCGGTAGGCTGAACCGGATATTTTGCGAAGCCCGTCAACGGTGTTCACCACTAAGTCGTTACGGCCAGAGGCCTCGGCGGGTACGTCAAGCGAGGTCAGTGCGCGCAGGATGATCTCAGTCGAGACGCTTTTATCATACTCCGGCTTGCCGGCCATAAAGGTAAAACAGCAATTGCCGAGATCGTGAAACACCGCGCCACCGCCGCTGCTGCGACGTGCCAGCCGGATGCCATCTTCTGCCATGCGTCGGGTGTTGCACTCTTTCCACGGATTCTGTGCCCGTCCGATCACCACCGTTTCCGCATTACGCCACAAAAACAGCACCCGCTGGGTGGCCGGCATCTGGCGGAAAATACACTCTTCTACCGCCAGGTTAAACCAGGGATCGTTGGATTCAGATAACAGTAAACGCAGCGTGGACATCGGTGACTCCCGTTCCTTAAGAGAAGAGGCCCATAAAGCAGGGCAGAAGGCAGAGTGTACCAGCCGGGAAACGGGACTACATTCCTCTTCATGCCGTGATGCTGCGGCAAAAAAAGATAAAATGCCGTCTGCAGAGTAATCGCGGCAGATTGGTGTACGACATTATGACAATATGGATAAGGAGTGTGCTGATTCCCCTGCTTATTTTCCCTTTGAGAGAACAAAAATCGTATGAACGCTTCCGCTGGCATAGCGATGAAGATCACCGCTGCATTAAGTAGCACGCTGATGCTGGCCTGTGTAAAAGAACTCGATGGGGCGATACCGGTCGGCGAAGTGATATTTTTCCGCTCGCTGCTGGCACTGGTACCGCTGCTAATCTGGTTGCGCTTGCAGGGTAGCGTGCTGGATGGCATTCGCACCCGCAATATCCGCGGGCATTTTGTGCGCGGTCTGGCCGGAACCGGTGGTCTCTATTTCAGTTATCTGTCGCTGCTCTACATTTCTCTGACCGACGCCACGGCTATCAACTATGCCGCGCCGCTGTTTACCGTGCTGCTGGCGGCGCTATTTCTGCGCGAAAAAGTGCGTCACCATCGCTGGGTCGCAGTCTTTACCGGTTTCAGCGGTATTCTGGTGATGTTCTCCGGGCATCTCACACTGACGCGCCAGGCAACATTTTCCCTTTCTGCATCGGCGGGTATTCTGCTGGCGTTGATGGCGGCCTTCTGTACGGCCTGTGCGCTGGTGCAGATCCGCTTTCTTAACGGCAAAGAGAAGCCGGGCGCCATCGCTTTCTGGTTCGCTATCACCACGGCCTTAACGTCGCTGGTCACGCTGCCAGGCGGCTGGAAAGTGCCGCATGGCAATCAGCTGGCGTTACTGGTGGGATGTGGGCTGCTGGGCGGTATCACTCAGATTCTGATGACTCTGAGCCTGCGCTATGCCGAAGCGTCGTTGCTGGCCCCGTTCGACTACACCACCTTAATCTGGTCAGTGGCGGTGGGTTATCTGCTGCTCGGCAATCTGCCAACCTCCACTACGGTGATGGGTGCGATTCTGGTGGTGGCTGGCGGCCTTTACTCGCTGCTGTATGAGCGTTACCGCTTCCGTAAAGCGCGGGTAGTCAATGCCAGTCGCTGATCGGCCCGCCCGGCGTCGCCTTATTATTTCCAGAGTGATAACGCAGAGTTAATAATTTGTGATCGCGGCGAAGGAACAGTCGGCTACATTCGTTTACGTTGTGAGCAATCATAATGTAATCGATTACTTATTCGTGAGGTTCCCATGATTGCAACAGTGCAGGAGAGAGCAGGCCAGCAGGTGCAGCATAAACTGCTGGTGCCGCGCCTCTCTCTGATGATGTTTATGCAGTTCTTTATCTGGGGCAGCTGGTCGGTGACGCTTGGGCTGGTAATGACTCGTCACAACATGCCGTTGCTGATTGGGGATGCGTTTTCGGCCGGGCCCATCGCCTCGATTCTCTCGCCGTTTGTGCTCGGCATGCTGGTGGATCGCTTTTTTCCCTCGCAGAAAGTGATGGCGGTGATGAACCTGGCGGGCGCAGCGATTCTCTGGTTCGTGCCCCAGGCGCTAATCGCGGAGAACGGGGCGCAGCTGATCGCACTGTTGTTTGGCTATACGCTCTGCTTTATGCCGACGCTGGCGCTTTCAAATAACATCGCGTTTCACAGCCTAGCCAGCAGCGAGAAAAGCTTTCCCATTGTCAGAGTCTTCGGCACCATCGGCTGGATCGTGGCGGGCATCTTTATCGGCGTAACCGGCATTGCTGACAGCGTGGCAGTGTTCCAGCTGGCGGCGCTCTGTTCGGTATTGCTGGCGATCTACAGTCTGACGCTGCCCCATACTCCGGCACCGGCCAAAGGATTGCCGTTAAAAGTTCGCGATCTCTTCTGCGCCGATGCCTTCGCACTGCTGCGACTGCGTCATTTCCTGGTCTTTGCGCTGTGTGCCACCCTGATCTCTATTCCGCTCGGCACCTACTACGCCTTTACCGCCTCCTGGCTGGCGGATGCCGGTATCCGGGAAGTGAGCACCCTGATGTCACTGGGTCAGATGTCTGAAATTGTTTTCATGCTGATCATTCCACTGCTGTTCCGCCGTCTTGGCGTGAAAGTCATGCTGCTGATTGGCATGACAGCGTGGTTTGTCCGCTATGCACTGTTTGCGCTGGGCATGAGTGACGAGACGCGTACGCTGATTTACCTTGGTATTCTGCTACATGGCGTCTGCTATGACTTCTTCTTTGTGGTGGGATTCATCTACACCGATCGGATCGCCGGTGAAAAGGTTAAGGGGCAGGCGCAGAGCATGGTGGTGATGTTCACCTACGGCATCGGCATGCTGCTGGGATCGCAAATCTCCGGTGCGCTCTACAATCAGCTGGTGGCGGGTAACGCCAGCGCAGAGAGCTGGGCAATATTCTGGTGGATCCCTGCCGTGGCTGCTGCGGTGATTGCGATTATTTTCTTCTTCTCATTCAAATACCGTGATTAAGCGGTTACTGAACTCAGGAGTCACAGATGAAAACAGTTAAGGGACCCGGCATCTTCCTGTCACAGTTCATCACCACCCAGCCGCCTTTTAACTCACTGGCGGGGCTGGCGGAGTGGGCCGCCGGGCTGGGATACCGGGCACTGCAGATCCCCTGCCACCAGCCCGCTATTTTCGACCTTAAGCAGGCAGCGGTCAGCCAGACTTACTGCGACGAGGTGAGGGGAACACTGGCCGGTTTCGGGCTGGAGATCAGTGAGCTTTCAACGCATCTGGAAGGGCAACTGGTTGCCGTGAACCCCGCATACGATCTCGCTTTTGATAATTTTGCGCCTGCCGCGCTGCGAGGCGATCCCGCCCGGCGCACTGACTGGGCCATCGCTACGCTGAAGCGTGCGGCTGCCGCTTCTGAAAAACTCGGCCTGCGCGCACATGCCACTTTTTCCGGCTCGCTCGCCTGGCCCTGGTTTTATCCCTGGCCGCCACACCATGAAGCGTTGTTTAATGAGGCGTTTGCTGAGCTGGCGCGCCGCTGGCTGCCGGTGCTGGATAGTTTTGACCATCACGGTGTGGACCTCTGCTATGAGATACATCCCGGCGAAGACCTGCATGACGGTGTCACGTTTGAGCGCTTTTTGTCAGAGGTGAATCACCACCCGCGCTGTAATATCCTGTTTGATCCCAGCCATCTGCTTCTGCAACACATCGACTATCTGCAGTTCATCGACCTTTATCATCCGCGTATCAAAGCCTTTCACGTTAAGGATGCGGAGTACCAGTTAAATGGACGCAGCGGAGTGTATGGTGGTTATCAGCCATGGCTGGCGCGCGCCGGACGCTTTCGCTCGCCGGGCGATGGTCAGATCGACTTCAGCCGCATTTTCAGCAAACTGGCCCAGTACGACTATGACGGCTGGGCGGTGCTTGAGTGGGAGTGCTGTCTGAAGGATGGCGAGACCGGGGCGCGTGAAGGGGCGGAATTTATCCGCCGGCATATCATCCCGGTAGCTGACCGCGCTTTTGATGATTTTGCTTTAGCAGAGAACGCCCCTTCGGTGCGCCATCAGCTGGGTCTGGATCGCGGCGTCTGAGGCAGCATGAATTCAAAGGTTTTCTGTGGGTGAGTTTTAAAACAGAGGGATCGCTATGTCTGTTCAGAAAATTGCCCGGATGGCGGGTGTTTCGGTCGCCACGGTTTCCCGGGTGTTGAATAACAGCGACAGCGTAAAACCGGCTAACCGGCAGAAAGTGCTTGAGGCGATCGAAGAGAGCAACTATCAGCCTAACCTGCTGGCGCGCCAGCTGCGTACGGCGCGCAGCTCGATGATTCTGGTTCTGGTTTCCGATATCTCTAACCCGTTCTGCGCGGAGGTGGTCAAAGGCATTGAGGAGCAGGCGGAGAAAAATGGCTATCGCATCCTGTTGTGTAACTCGGGCGCCGATATTGCCCGTTCACGATCCAGCCTGCAACTGCTCTCCGGCAAGATGGTGGATGGCATTATCACCATGGATGCATTCAGCAAACTGCCGGAGCTGAGCCAGCTGATAGGCACGGCACCCTGGGTTCAGTGCGCCGAACATGATGATAATGGCCAGATCTCCTGCGTCGGGATTGATGATGACGTCGCTGCGCAGTCAGTGGTGCACTATCTGGCCGGACAGGGACGTCAGCGCATTGCGCTGATCAATCACGACCTCAGCTACCGATATGCCCGCCTGCGTCAGCAGGGCTACGCACATCAACTTAAAGAGCATCAACTCGCATGGCAGGACATCGCTTACGCCAGTGAGTTAAGCTTCAGCGCCGGTAAAGCCGCGATGAATCAGCTGCTGGCGGGCGAGACACGACCTGACGCCGTGTTTGCGGTTTCCGATACGCTGGCAGCGGGTGCCATGGCGGCGATACAGCAGGCGGGTCTGCGGATACCTCAGGACATTGCCGTGGTGGGTTTTGACGGCAGCGAACTGGCCGACATGGTATCGCCGCCGCTGACGACTCTGGCTCAGCCCTCCAGGGAGATTGGCCGTCGTGCCTGTGAGCTGGTGCTGCAAAAAATCATCCGGCCCGACTCTCCGCCACAATGTGTGATCATGCAGGGTGAGCTGGTGGTGCGAACCAGTAGCTGAAGGATTAATCTGCAAACCTGGCCCCGCCATAACCTCGTCTTTATTGTCTACTAAAACGCGACAGTCATTGCTAATTCACGCCATTGTGTGACTGCCTGGTTTACTTATATGCTGTTTCCATCGAAGGGCATTCGCACTTCCCGAATCAACGAAGGGGCAGAATATGATTGAGCAAAGATTGTCAGAGCAACGCGGCGTGGGCGATCACGGCTGGCTGAATTCACGTCACACCTTCTCTTTTGCAAATTACTGGGATCCAAAGCAGGCGGGCTTCTCAGATCTGCTGGTGATCAACGATGACAGGGTAGCCAAAGGTCGCGGTTTTGGCGCCCATCCTCACAGCAACATGGAGATTATCTCCTATGTCCTGGAGGGCGCGCTGGAGCATAAAGACTCCATGGGCACCGGCTCTGTGATTGTTCCCGGGGATGTGCAGCTGATGAGTGCCGGTAGCGGTGTGACTCACAGTGAGTTCAACCACTCGGGCACCGAGGGTGTTCACTTTCTGCAAATCTGGGTGGTGCCTGCAGAGAAAAATAGCCCGCCAGGCTACCAGCAGGTCTCCGTCAGCGAAGCGGATAAACGCGGTAATCTGCGACTGATTATTTCGCCGGAAGGTGAAAACGGGGCATTACGGGTGCGCCAGGATATTCGCATCTATGCGGGACTGTTCCAGGGGGACGAGCAGCAGACAATCACTCTGCCGGACGACCGCTATGCGTACATTCATGTGGCGCGCGGCAGTGTCAGGGTAAATGGCCTGCAATTTAATGCCGGAGACGGTGCGCGGGTTCGCAATGAGAAAACGCTGTCATTCAGTCACGGTGAAGGAGCGGAGGTGTTGTTATTCGATCTGCGTCCCAACGAAGTGAATCATCCAACCCGTTAAAATGAAAACTGCGCGGCTTCCACCGCGCAGTTTAAGATTGTTGACTAAATCTGCCAATGCCAGCTTTGAGATCGAGTCTGCGCAGAAAACACGGCCAGATCGGAAAGACGCAAAAGCTGTCATCCATGACTGCTCGACCCGCGCCGTCCCTGGCGCGGGACGCTTTCCTCTTCTGGCCGTGTTATCTGCGCGTTGAGCTTATTTGTTGCGGTCAGATGCAGTCTGAAACTGCGCGGCTTCCACCGCGCAGTTTTTTTACATCACTGCGCGTTAAGAAACGCCAGCAGATCCTGATTCAGTTGATCCTGATGCGTCACCGCAAAACCGTGCGGCGCATTGTCATAAACCTTGAGTTCAGCACCTGCAATCATCTCCGCCGCCACTTTGCCGGTGGATTCAAACGGAACGATCTGGTCGTTGCTGCCATGAATCACCAGCGTCGGCACATTGACTTTCGCTACGTCAGCACGGAAATCGGTCTCAGCAAAAGCGGTGACGCAATCAACGGTGCTCTTCAGCGAAGCGAGCAGCGCGATGTTCAGCGTCTGCGTCATGACGCCATCAGAAACGGTCTGTCCGGCATTGGTACCATAAAACGGCGTAGCGAACTCTTTGATAAACTGCGCGCGATCCTTAAGCAGACCATCACGAATCCCTTCAAACACCGACATATCGACACCCTGCGGGTAGTCTGCCGTTTTGCCAAAGATTGGCGTGACGGCACCCAGCAGCACCAGTGCCGCGACGCGATCGCTGCCATAGCTGCCGATATAGCGCGTGACGTCACCGCCACCCATTGAGAAACCCACCAGCGTCACATTCTGCAGGTCGAGATGGGTGATTAAATCGTTGATGTCAGAAGCAAAGGTATCGTAGTTATTACCGGTCCAGGGCTGATCAGAACGACCAAAACCACGACGGTCAAAGGCGATAACCCGATAACCGTGCTCCGCCAGGAAGTTCATCTGGCTGTCCCACATATCGGCATCCAGCGGCCAGCCGTGGCTGAACAGAACCGGTTTACCGGTGCCCCAGTCTTTAAAGTAGATCTGTGTGCCGTCGGTCGTTTTAAAGGTGCTCATGGTATTGCCCTCTGTATGACGTGATGGATGAAAGAAGGTGTGCCAGTCATGCTGGCGCCACCAGATAGCGAACTTCGGGAGAATGTTCACCCTGATGAAAAGCGAAAACCCGCCGCTCTATCTTTTTGTCGTTGATGGTGTAGCGCTCTTTCTGACGCAGATGCTCAACCCAGGAGCCGACTACAAAGGTCTCAACGAAAATGCCGGGCTGCAGAATATCTTCATACAGTGACCAGTTGATGGCGCCACCGCGACGCCTGACCCGCCGCATATCCTGCATGCAGACGGTAAAGGCATGTGCATCATCAATAGTAATCCGGTATTCATAATTCACCATCACCGGGCCGCGTTCGTGACGAATATCCAGTGCGGGCGCGTTGACGCCATCACCAATCATATCGAGATTGAGGTCGGGATCCTGGTCGAGCCGCCAGCGCCAGACGGTGCTGCTGGCCAGCACCATGCCCAGTGCGGCGATGCAGAGCGACAGCGGAATGCTGAAGTGCGAGGCGAGCTGTCCCCAGAGTGCGCTGCCGGCGGTCATGGATCCGAAAAACACCGTCAGATAGACTGCCAGCGCGCGGGCTTTCACCCATTTCGCGGCGCTGCGCTGTGCGCCGAGATTCAGCGTCGAGAGCACGGCAATCCAGGCAAATCCGGTAAAAAATTCACACGCATTCAGTAGCCAGAAGTGCCTTACAAAAGCCAGCGCCAGCATGGTCAGGGCGAAAACAAGAGTGGCGAGTACCATCAGGCGATCGGAGCTCAGGCGACGACGCAGGCGTGGCAGCAGCACCGCGCCGGTAATCGCGCCGACACCGATACAGGCCAGCATGATGCCGTAGCCGCCAGGGCCCAGGCCGAGTTCACGACGCGCCACCAGCGGCAGCAGTGCCCAGCCCGCGCTGCCAAACAGGAAGAAGGCAAAGGTTCGCACCAGCACATTACGCAACACCGGTGCCGCGTGAACGTAGCGGAGTCCGGCACGCACCGCCGGAAAGAAGTGCTCGGGCGGGAGGCGCTGCACGCTTGGCTCCGCCTTCCAGCGCCAGAGCACCCAGGCGACGCCCAGCACTGATAGCGCATTCAGCAGGAAAACCATCCAGGGACCGGTGAACGAGAGGATCAGGCCACCCAGCGCCGGGCCAATGGCACGACTGATATTAATGCCCAGTGAGTTAAGGGCGATGGCCGCGCCCAGCTCCGGTTTCGACACCAGATCCGGCACTACCGCCTGAAATGGCGGCGAACTCATGGCGGCGCCGGCGCTCAGCAAGAAGGCTGCCACCAGCAGCACCTCGGGAGTGACATGGCCGGTCCAGGCGAGCACCGTCAGTCCACAGGCGGCGATAAAGGTCCATAGCTGGGAAAACAGCAGATATTTGCGGCGGTCAACGATATCCGCCATCACGCCTGATGGCAGCGCGAACAGAAACATCGGCAGGCTGCTGGCTGCCTGCACCAGCGCCACGGCCAGCGGATCGGCACTCAGCGTCAGCATGCTCCAGTTCACACCCACATCATTCATCCATGAACCGATGTTGGAGACGACGGTGGCGATCCACAGCATGCGAAACACCGGCCTGCGTAGCGGCTGTAACGGCGAAATCTCGCCAGCGGTCTGTACCTCAGGCTGGTCCTGCACCAGCTGGTGGATATCATTAACCTGCGCCATGACGAACCCCCTGATGTTTCACCGCGCCGATTCGCCAGCCGCCAGGCCCGGTCAGCGCCAGCGTGGTAAAGATAATCAGCAGCAGCCAGCCGAACTGGCCTTCCGCCAGTGACCAGCCAGGGTGTACGACCAGCATCGCGACCAGCAGCACCGCGATGATCGGCAGGCAGGCAATCTGGCTACCCCAGCCGAGAATAATAAAGATCGGGCAGATGACTTCTGCCACTATCGCTGGCAGCAGGCTCATCATCGGTCCCAGACCAAACGGGTCTTCTATACGCGTCAGTTCTTCGCTGAAATGCAGAATTTTCGGCAGTCCATGCACCTGTAACAGCAGCAGACTGCCGGTCAGGCGCAGGAAGAACAGCCCCGCGTTGATGCGGGGCGATTGAGTGATAGCGTTATTCATGATTAAAACGCGAAGCAGCTGCAGCCGAGCGCGCCCCAGAAGGCGTTATCTTCGGCAACCGGAACGCTGGAACCACGGGCGATCTCATGCGAGTGGCGATGAACACCGCAGGGGCCGCTACAGTGGTGCACGACGGGCATCATACCCGCACGGCTCTGCGCAACCGGCGGGGCGCTGCGATAGTGACCTGGCACATTCACCACTGGCGACCACTCAGGCAGAACCGGAATAGCGGGCGGCGCATCCGCGCTGAACGATCCGGCGGCATAGACAATATTGCCATCCACCACCGTCAGTACTGACTCAATGCCTTTAATTTCCTCTTCCGGCACGCTGAAGAAGTCTTTACTGAGCACGGCCAGATCCGCCAGAAGACCTACCTGAATCCGACCTTTTTT
Organism: Pantoea pleuroti; assembly: GCF_014156615.1. Taxonomy (NCBI): domain Bacteria; kingdom Pseudomonadati; phylum Pseudomonadota; class Gammaproteobacteria; order Enterobacterales; family Erwiniaceae; genus Pantoea; species Pantoea pleuroti. Next base: position 63,226 of record NZ_SBFD01000004.1, read on the forward strand.
ATTTTGTTCGCTGGAGAACCAGGCGCTGCCCTGTGTCCAGAGCATCAGCGCCGTTTCACGGTCAAGGCGGGCATTGACGTCATACATCTGCATGCCGCCCACGGTGCGACCGGAAACCAGCCAGTAGAGCGCGGTCCAGGGGTTATAACTGGCGACGCGGGTGGCATCGGTGCCGAGTCCGACCGGGACGCCGGTTGCCAGCATTTTCTGAACCGGTGGGGTATGGCGGGTGGCTTCAATACCGTAGCGTTCAGCAAAGTATTCGCCCTGGAATGCCATGCGATGCTGCACCGCAATGCCACCGCCCAGCTCTTTGATACGATCGATATTGCGCTGAGTGACGGTTTCCGCGTGGTCAAAGAACCAGTGCAGACCATTAAACGGGATATCGCGGTTGACCTTCTCAAAGACATCCAGCATCCGGCTGATCGACTCGTCATAGGTTGCATGCAGACGGAAAGGCCAGCGATGTTCCACCAGATGACGCACCACGCGCTCCAGCTCATCCTCCATGCCAGGCGCTAAGTCCGGACGTGGCTCCAGAAAATCTTCGAAGTCGGCGGCCGAGAACACCAGCATTTCGCCTGCGCCGTTGTGACGAAAGTAGTCGCTGCCCTGACCTGGCGTCAGCATGTCTGTCCACTTCTCAAAATCTTCCAGTTCATGACCCGGACGCTGAGTGAAGAGGTTGTAGGCGATACGCAGCGTCATCTGCTTTTTCTGATGCAGTTCAGCGATCACTTCGTAATCTTCGGGATAGTTCTGGAAGCCGCCGCCCGCATCAATGGCGCTGGTCAGACCCAGTCGATTCAGCTCGCGCATAAACTGACGGGTCGAGTTGATCTGCTGTTCCAGCGGCAGTTTCGGTCCTTTGGCCAGGGTGGCGTAGAGGATCATGGCATTGGGACGGGCGATCAGCAGGCCGGTGGGATTGCCGTTGCTGTCGCGCTGGATTTCGCCACCCGGCGGGTTCGGTGTCTCTTTGGTATAGCCGACGACTTTCAGCGCTGCACGGTTGAGCAGGGCGCGGTCATAAAGATGCAGCACGAAGACCGGCGTATCGGGGGCAGCCTCGTTGATCTCATCCAGCGTCGGCATCCGTCGCTCGGCAAACTGGAACTCGGTCCAGCCGCCTACCACACGCACCCACTGCGGTGACGGCGTGCGCAGCGCCTGCTCTTTCAGCATCCGTAGCGCATCGGCAACCGACGGAACTCCTTCCCAGCGCAGCTCAAGGTTGTAGTTCAGACCACCACGTATCAGGTGCAGGTGGGAATCGTTCAGGCCCGGCACGGCGGTGTGACCTTTCAGATCGATCACTTTGGTGCCGTCGCAGTGATACTCCATCGCCTCTGCCAGTGTGCCTACCGCAACGAATTTTCCATCACGAATCGCAACGGCTTCTGCCACCGGATTGCTGCGGTCAACAGTATGAAATTTGCCATGGGTCAGTATCAGTTCTGCTTTACCCAGCGTAACCATAGATCCTCCTCAACGGGGTTGTCCGACGTAGTGCGGGACAGGAAGTGCCGCAGATAACAGGGCACGAATAAGCCGGATTATGGTGAGCGGGTTAATGCGTCGTCTAGTTATACAGAGGGATACCTATACCTTCGTATAGTTATACGCAGAGATAATAGTTTGCCTTCGCCCGTCGCCCTACACTGCGACCAGACAGCCAGCAGCAGGACGTTAAACCTGCACTGACCGTCCTTTTGCTCCGCGCCAATTGGCGAAAATTCCGTTACATAACCTCTATGGGTGAACGCATGTCCAACGCTAAGCTTGAAGTCCTCACTCCACATAACAGCCAGATTATTTTCATCGACCAGCAGCCGCAGATGGCCTTTGGCGTGCAGTCGATTGACCGCCAGGTGCTGAAAAACAACACCGTTGCGCTGGCGAAGGCGGCGAAAGTCTTCAATATCCCTGCCATCATTACCACCGTCGAAACCGAAAGCTTCTCGGGCCACACCTATCCTGAACTGCTGGATGTGTTTCCGGGTCAGGACATTCTGGAACGCAGCTCAATGAACTCCTGGGATGACCAGAAAGTGCGTGATGCGCTGGCCGCGAACGGCAAGAAAAAAGTGGTGGTGTCCGGTCTCTGGACGGAAGTGTGTAACAACAGCTTTGCGCTGTGCGCAATGCTGGAAGGGGATTACGAGATCTATATGGTGGCGGATGCATCAGGTGGTACCACCAAAGAAGCGCACGACTACGCGATGCAGCGCATGATTCAGGCGGGTGTGGTGCCAGTGACCTGGCAGCAGGTAATGCTGGAGTGGCAGCGTGACTGGGCCAACCGTGACACTTACGATGCGGTGATGAACATCGCCAAAGAGCATTCAGGTGCCTATGGCATTGGGGTGGATTACGCCTACACCATGGTACACAAAGCGCCGTCACGTCAGAAAAGTGAACACCGTACCCTGGCACCGGTTCACGCACCGGTCCGCTAAGGGGCGTCCTGCTGATCGGCTTACGTCTGCCGGTCAGCAGGCATAACAGGAGTCCGGTTATGAATCCTTTACTTCTTTCTCTGGCTGCAGGGGTATTGATTGGCCTGCTTTACGGCCTGCTTAAGGTACGTTCACCGGCGCCGCCCGCGATTGCGCTGGTGGGGTTGCTGGGGATGTTGCTGGGTGGGGCGCTGGTGCACGCAGTCTTGCCCGCAGAGCATGCGACCACCCTGCAGCAATCCGATGCGCCGTTTGTTACACCTGTTTTGCGGGTAAGCTGAACATGTTGAAATCCTACATTATTTCTCTCACGGTGGGGCTGCTTGCCGGGGTAATCTATGCCCTGATCAACGTGAACTCTCCGGCACCTCCGGTTATTGCTTTAGTGGGGCTGTTTGGCATGCTGGTGGGTGAGCAGTTGATTCCGCTGGGTACGCGTCTGTTTCGCCGGCAGCCGGTGACGCTGAAGTGGTTTCGCCATGAGTGTGTGCCAAAAATCAGTGGGACACCGCCACCCGATAGCGATAACCACCCTTAAGTCCTCGCGTGCCGTACGATGAGGCGTTTCAGAGGATAACTGCATGGCGCTGTCACAGCGTATTGTCATTGTTGATGATGAACGCGCGGTCCGCAGTGGACTCAGCAATCTGTTGCATTCAGACGGCTATTCGACCCGATTATTTGAGTCAGGTGAGGCGCTGCTGAGCGATGACGATGCGCTTTCAGAGGTGGGCATGCTGATCATCGATGTCGGACTCAAGGGCATGTCTGGCTTTGAGCTATTCACTATTTTGAAACAGCGGGCAGGTCTGCCACCGGTGATTTTTATCTCGGCAGATCTGGAAGAGACCACCCTGTGGTATGCCATTGCCTTAGGTGCCGTGACTTTTTTGCGAAAGCCGATTGATGTTGATACGCTGCTGACACTGATCCGTTGCGAGTTATCTCAGGGAAAGTTGCGCTGATGAGCATGCTTTCGGTTAATTTTCAGGAGAGTGACGACGCAGGGATCGCGATTGAAGATTTCGACACGCTGACGCCGCTGGCGCAGGATGGCTGTCTGCTCTGGATGCTGGCGCGCCGCCACTCAGGTGAGTCGCTGATAATCGCCACCGGACAGAGTGACGACGTCACGTTTCAGGCGACGCAGCGGCTGAAAAATGAGCGCGCGCTGGCCGCTTATCTTTCGCCCCGCTGGGCCATCACCGCGACGGGCACCACCCGTTATCTCAACCGCTATGCGCTGATCTACCCGACGTTTCCGTTTCGCACCCTGGCGAATAATCTCGCGACCCCTCCCGATAAAATCGCTGACTTCCTGCAGGTTGCATTGCAGCTTTGCTACACGCTCGGCCAGGCGCATCATCAGGGCATCGTGCATGGGGATATCAAGCCGGGCCATTTTTTTATCAGTGATGATGGCCGGTTCCGGCTGGGCGGGTTTGGTCTCGCCTCGCTGGCGGCGCAGTCGGCGGAAAAAAACAGCCTGCGCGTCTCAGGCGGTACGCTGGCCTATATGTCACCTGAACATACCGGCCGCACGCCGCATCCGGTCAGCAGTCTTAGCGATCTCTACAGCCTGGGTGTCGTGTTGTATGAATATCTCACCGGTAAGCTGCCGTTTGGCTCACCGGATGCGGGGGAGGCGGAGTGGATTCATCATCACATCGCCAGCGCACCCCGGCCAGCCGGACAGGTCAGAGAGGATGTGCCGCCGATGCTCTCTGTGATTCTGCTGCGTCTGCTGGCAAAGTCACCTGCTGACGGGTATCAGACCGTGCAGGGACTGATGGCTGATTTACGCCGCTGTCAGGCGACGCTGACCGCAGAAAACACCATTGCGCCGTTCACGCCCGGTCTGCAGGAACGGTTCAGCACCAGTTTCCGGCCCGAGACACTCTTCACGCAACATCCGCAGGCTCGCGTGCTGCTGACGACGCTGGATGCGGTCAACCGTACCGGCACGCAGAGCCTGGTGATGCTGAGCGGTGCGCCCGGCTCGGGTAAGTCCGCCATTATCGCTTCCGCCCTGAAAACCCTGCAGCACCGACAGATTCTGCTGGCCGCCAGCAAGGCCGATCAACATTCGCCTGCCGCACCTTATGCCGCAGTCGCCTCAGCGTTTCGCACAGTCACGCTTTATCTGCTGGGATTGTCAGCCCTGGAGCTAAGCAAATGGCGGGTTCGCCTGTTGCGCTTGCTGGGTGGCTATACCGATTTAGCCATTGAACTGGTGCCTGAATTAAAACAGCTGCTGAATATCCGGACGGTGCAGCCGGTGGTGCGCCATGCCCCGGACGCCCGCGAGCAGTTTAATCAGATGGCGTCTGCGCTTATCCAGGCCTTTGCCACGCCGGGCCGTCCGCTGGTGATGCTGATTGATGATGTTCACTGGGCAGACAATGCCACGCTGCAACTGCTGGAAAATCTGATTACCCGTAATGAGCATCTGCCCTTTATGCTGGTGCTCGCTTTCCGGGAGGGTGAGTCGATGCCCTGTCCGATGATAGCCGGATTTCTGCTGAGGCTCAGAGCGTCAGCGGCGCGGGTAGTGGCGCTGACGCCGCAGCCGCTCAGCGTTAAGAGTATCACCCGCTGGCTGGCGGGAATGCTGCATACCCGTCCCGGCGGCAATCGTGAGCTGGCACAGATTATCTTTGAGAAAACCGGTGGTAATCCGCTCTCGATGCAGGAGTTCTTCCGTCAGGCGGTAGATGATGGGGTGATTGTCTATCGTCAGAACCCGCTGAAGTGGCATTACGACAGCCAGGCGCTGATTGCGCGTCAGTACACCGACAATGTGGCGACGCTGGTATTAAATCAGCTGGCGCGGATGCCGGAGGCAACACGTCAACTGCTGGGTTCGCTGGCCTGTCTGGGGGCCAGCGGTGAACTGTCTTTGTTAAGTCATATCAACGCGACGTCCGTATCGCGGATTCTGCAGCAGCTTGAGCCTGCCGTCAGCGGCCGTTTTATAACCCTGACTGGCGGGAACTACGCCTTTACCCACGACCGGGTGCATAACGCGGCGTTTTTACTGCTCGACCTCCGGCAGCAACACTCTCTTCATCAACAGGCGGCGGCATGGCTGTCGGCCGCGGTGGTAAATGCCGATCACAGTGAGACGCTGTTCCGTGCGGCTTATCACATCGGCATGATTGCTGAACTGCCGCTCAGCGTCGCAGATCGTGAACGCTATTATCCCCTCTGTTTACGTGCTGCGCAGGGAGCGAAACGTGCCGGAGATTATCTCTCGGCGCTGCGCTATCTTCGCAGCGCGCAGCAACTCAGCCAGCGGATGGTGACCGGCAATGACTTTATGCTGGGCATCGATGAGGCGGAGTGCGAGTTTCTGCATGGAAATCTCACTACCGCCCAAAAGCTCTGTACCCGACTGCTGAGTGAGCCAGGCACGCTCAGTGAAAAATCGATGGCAGCCTGTCTCTCTGCTGAAATTCATATGCGCCAGTCCGACAACCATCTGGCGCTGGAAACTGCGCTCGCCTGGCTGGCGGTATTTGGAGTGCATCTCAGGCGTGATCCTGACGACGCGGAGATTGACGCCGCCTGGCAGGCGATCAGGGCGCGGATCGGCGATTCCCCGCAAGCGGCTTTTTCCCACCTGCCACGCAACAACGATCAGGAAACTGAGTCGGTGCTGAACCTGATGGCCAGTACCATTTTTGTCTCCGCCTACGACTGCCCGCAGCTGCATCTGTTGCTGGTCTGCCGGATGCTGGAGATGACGCTGGATCACGGCGTGACCGGTGCCTCTGCGTTTGGTCTCGCCTGGTTCAGCGTGCTGATCAGCGAACGCTATCAGGCCTGGCATTTTGGCTATGCCTGCGGCCGGGTGGCCCGTGAGCTGGTGGAGCGGCATGATTTTATCCGTTACAAAGCCCGCACGCTGCTGCCACTGGATCAACTGGGGATCTGGACGCAGCCGCTGGATGTCGCCGTGGAGAGTGCCCGTGAAAGTTTTCGCGTTGCGGTGATGCACGGTGACCGATCCTTTGCCTGCCTCTCGTTGCGCCATCAGATCATGAACATGCTGACACGTGGCGATCACCTGGAGTCGGTCATGACCTCCATTGAGCGCGGACTCGCTTTTACCCGCAAAACCTTTTATCCCGATGTCGAGAACGTGCTGGTCATGCAGAAGCAACTGGTGATGCAACTGCGGAACAGCAACGGGTTCAGGGCAGGCGATCGCGACGGCGCTTTGCCGATGGTGGCGGGCAGCGAGCCGGGCGTGATCTCTGGCCCAAAAGCGATGGTGCTGTTCTGGGCGGGGTTGTATCGGGGAATGGCGCATTTCTTTGCGGCAGAATACCGGGAGGCGTTGCGCTGTTTTGCAGAAATTCGTCCGCTGACCAGCGCAGTGCCCGCTTACATCTACCTGATGGATATGCATTTTTACAGCGCACTATCGCTGAGCCTGCAGCCCGGGGCGGCTGACAGCGACACGCTGCGCTGCGATCTGGACAAATTTACGGGCTGGGCCGACCTCAATCCCGGACTGTTTGCTGATAAATATGCCCTGCTCAGGGCAGAGTGTGCGCGTCTTGAGGGCAGCACGGGCGAGGCGCTGAAGCAGTATGAAAATGCGATCTGTCTCTCCCGCCAGGGGGGATATCTGCACATTCATGCGCTGGCGAATCAGCTGGCTGGCCGCTACTGCAAATCATTACAGCTAGATACCGCCGCCGATGCCTACGTTAAGGCGTCGATGAGAAGCTGGGAGAGCTGGGGCGCGCTGGCGATGGTGCGCCAGCTTGAGCAGCACTATCCGCATCTGACCACGCCGATGCAAAACAGCGCGGTGGCGACCATTCCCTTTACGCAGGATGCCTCGTTCTACGACCTGGAGAGTGTGCTGACCGCCGTGCGCGCCCTGACCGAGGAGATAAACCTTGATCGGTTGATTCATACCCTGATGCGCATCCTGCTGGAACGGGCCGGTGCCCAGCGCTGTCGGCTTATCCGGATTCTGGATGGTACGCTTCCGGAAACGCAGGCCTGGGCAGAAAGCACGGCTGATGGCGTGCGGGTGCAGATTGTCAAAGAGCGCCCCGTCGCAACTGACCTGCCGCTATCTGTACTGGCCGCGGTGATCCGTACCGGTCAGGAGATACGCACTGGCAAGCCGGAAGAGTTCAGTCCGTTCAGTCAGGATCCTTACCTGGTGGCCTCGGGTGCTGCGGTGTTATGTGTTCCGATGTTCAGGCAGGCCAATATGGTTGGGGTGCTCTATCTGGAGAATCGCCTGATGCCCGATGCGTTCACGGCTGAGCACTCCCACATTGTTAAAACGTTGAGTGCTCAGGCGGCAGTTTCGCTGGAGACGGCGCGCCTCTACGCTGAACTGCTGGAGGAGAACAACCATCGGCGACGGGTTGAGAAGCAGCTACGCGCCAGCAAAACCTCACTGATGCTCGGCGAGAAGATCAGTCATACCGGCACCTGGCACTGGGAAGTGGCAGAGGACATGATGATGGTGTCTGAAGAGTATGGCCGTATTCTAGGCCTGCCAGCCCATCAAAAAGGGTTGTCGATGGCAGATTTTCTGACCCGCGTTCATCCCGATGATTATGAGTGCATCAGCGAACTTGTGACCCACAGCGTCAGTCAGGGACGCAGTATGCAGGCTGAGTTCCGTGTGCTCAGGCCGGATGGCGAATGCCGCTATATCAAAGGCATCGGAGAGCCGGTTGAAAACTTCCCCGAGGTGAAAGAGTACTTCGGCACCATTTCCGATATCACCTCGCAGCGCCAGGCAGAAGATGCCGCGCGCATAGCCCAGGCGGATCTGGCCCGTGTAACGCGCGCCACCACAGTCGGGCAGCTGACTGCCTCAATCGCGCACGAAATTAACCAGCCACTGATGTCGATCGTGGCCAATGCCGGTGCCAGCCTGCGCTGGTTAAAGCGTGAACCGGTGATGCTGGAGAATGCCAGCAGCAGTCTGGATGAAATTATCAAAGAGGGAAAACGTGCCGGAGAGATAATTCGTGGCCTGCAGGCGCTGACCCGCAATCATGAATCGAGCTTTGCCTCGGAGAACCTGCATCTGATCGCTCGCGATATTCTGGCGCTCTCCCGGGTGGAGCTGGAGCGACGCGGAATTTCGCTGGAGCTTAAACTGAGGGCCGCAAAGGCGGATATCTATTGCGACCGCGTTCAGATTCAGCAGGTGCTCCTGAATCTGGTGATCAATGCCATCGATGCCATGTCCGACGATTTACCACGCGCGGCGCTTTTGCGGCTGACGTCAGAGAACCCGACCCCGGACACGCTGCGTTTTGAGGTGCTGGATAGCGGCTGCGGCTTGCCGGATGGCGTGCGTGAACGGATTTTTGAGTCGTTCTACACCACGAAGAAAAGTGGCATGGGCATGGGATTAACCATCAGCAAAGGGATCATCAAGAAGCATTGTGGTGAGTTAGGCGCAGAGAACCGGGCGGAGGGCGGCAGCCGTTTCTGGTTCATTCTGCCACTGGGATAATCGTATTGAGGCCAGGTGTCTGCCTGGCCTTAGCGGCGTCGGGTATGATCAATATTGAGCCGCTCTGCCGCCCGCACCAGATCGGTGAGTGACCGCGCCTTCATCTTCTCCATCACCCGCCGCTTGTGAACTTTAGCCGTGATCTCACTGACGCCCATTTCGGCGGCGATCTGCTTATTCAGCAGGCCGCTAATCGCCAGCAGCATGACCTCGCTTTCACGCGGCGTCAGGGTCTGATGTCGCTCAAGTATCTCCCTTCGCTCCTCGGAAGAGGCCATATTCTGCCCGGCGATCTGTAAGGCTTCTGAGACAGCCTGCAAAATACGATCGGGATCGACAGGTTTAGTCAGAAACTCATAAGCTCCGGTTTTCATCGCCCGCACCGTGACCGGAATCGTCCCGAAGCCGGTTAAGAAGATAGTGGGGATGGCGTAGCCACGATCGATCAGTGCCTGTGCGACATCAAATCCATCTGCACCCGGCAGATTAATATCCAGAATCAGGCAACAGGGAAGGGGAGTAAAAGTGTGAGCCAGGAAATCATCAGCCGAAGAAAAAGAGATAACCGTGTAATCGTCGGCGGTGAGCAGATTACGCAGTGCAGCAGTCACAGCAGCGTCGTCGTCAACGATATAAACGATGGGATTCATAGGGACCTCATTTCAGCCAGGTATTTACTGATAATTTAATTAAGCATGACGCGTAAAGAGGCCCTGATGAGAAAGTGTCGGGCAGGGTTAACAGGATATTACCATAACAGTTATCATTATCATCTTATAATTGTCAGCTTGTTAGAATTAAGATAAATGGCTGATAGGTATGACTAAAATGTGAGCGCCAGCCTCGGTGGAGTGTGCCTTTATTCTGGCCATCAATGCTGTTAACTGTCATTTAATCGACATAGCTATGCCATAAATTGTTTGCTCACTAACGGGCAGGAGAATAGTCCCGTTTAATAGCTAAAATAATCCATAAACCCGTTATCCAGATTAAATCGTTTCAGCATGATATGTACTGGAATAAGTTAGTGGCGGTACGTAATTAATTCGGGAGTAGTCTGTTAACTTGCGGCGGACCTGATAATTAATTTGCCTGAGGGCAAAACGACGGATTGATAAGCAAGCCGATCCCTGGCCTGTGCCTTAAAGCAGAATAAGATATTGGGCTATATAGTTACAACATACAGTATAACAGATTATTATCGCCCGACTTCACCATTGTGCGGCCATAGCTTATCAACGCGAAGCCTCTGTGCCAGTTTCTCACTATCAGCCGGGTAAAACCTGACCCGTTTTTATCCGGTAAAAAGTCATTACATTTAAAAAAGCCTTGTCTGTCAGCAAGTAACCTCAATAAGCGTAGCGGTATTCATGGCGCGGCTGATAATCCTCACTAAGCTTGTGAGGCAACCCCTTAAATAGAGGGATATTTTCCAGTCGGAAGCTCGTCGCAATATCGTCATGAGGCTTATATGAGTGAAAATTACTGCACCATTCTCTTTAATGGTGAACGGTTAAAAGGGTTAGCTGATCAACCACTAATCGATTTTCTGGATGCTCACGGGAAAAAGCTACCTCATGTCTGTTACCACCCGGCGTTGCCGCCGCTGCAAAGTTGTGATGTCTGCTGGGTGGATGCCAATGGCGAGCGGGTTCGCGGCTGCACGCTCCGCACTGAAGAGGGGCTGGAGGTGCAGAGTGAAGGCAGTGCGCTTAAGGCCGCGCAGCAGGAGGGAATGGATCGGCTGCTCAACCGTCATGAGCTTTACTGTACCGTCTGTGAGCACAATACCGGTGACTGCACGCTGCATAATGCCGTGGCAGATATGCACATTCCGATTCAGTACTATCCTCATCAGCCCAAGCCCTACGCGAAAGATCATTCCAATCCGTTTTACACCTACGATCCTGACCAGTGCATCTTATGCGGTCGCTGTGTCGAGGCGTGCCAGAATGTCGAGGTTAACGAAACACTTTCGATTGACTACACCCAGGCATATCCTCGCGTGCTCTGGGATGGCGGAACGGAAATCGCCGGTTCCAGCTGTGTGAGCTGCGGGCACTGCGTCACTGTTTGCCCGTGCAATGCGCTGCTGGAAAAAACCATGCAGCCAGACGCTGGACCCTTTACCGCGATGGATGAGGGGCTGAAGCGTCCGCTGATCGACTTTGTTAAAACGCTGGAAAACAGCATCGGCATGGAGCCGATTACCGGCGTTTCGAAAATCGATGTGGCGCTGCGCCAGTCAGAGATCAAACGCACCAAAACCGTCTGCACCTATTGCGGCGTGGGCTGCAGCTTTGAAATCTGGACCCGTGACCGCCATATACTGAAAGTTCAGCCGGTTGCCGAAGCCCCGGCCAACGGCATCTCGACCTGCGTTAAAGGTAAATTCGGCTGGGATTTCGTTAACAGCCCGGAGCGCCTGACGACTCCGCTCATCCGCGAAAACGGTCGTTTCCGGCCCGCCAGCTGGGATGAAGCTTTGCAGCGGGTAGCCGAAGGATTACAGGGCGTTGCGCAGAAGTATGGTGGCGATGCGATTGGCTTTATCGGCTCCAGCAAGGCCAGCAATGAAGAAGCCTATCTCACTCAGAAAATCGCCCGTTTAATCTTCGGTACCAACAATGTCGATAACTCCTCGCGCTATTGTCAGAACCCAGCGACAGAAGGACTGTTCCGCACGGTGGGCTACGGCGGCGATGCCGGGACGATAGCGGATCTGCAACAGACCGATTTGATTGTGCTGGTCGGCAGCAATCTGGCTGAAAATCATCCGGTGATTGCTTCGCATATCAAACAGAGCCACAAACATCGCGGTCAGAAACTGCTGGTCGTTGATCCGCGCCGCCATGAAATGGCGGAACGGGCTGACTGCTATCTGCGCATCCGACCCGGCACTGACCTGGTCTGGGCCTCGGCGATGGCGAAATATATGTTCGATCACGGTTATGCCGATGACGCTTTCCTGGCGCAACGCGTCAACCAGGTCGATGAGTACCGCGCCTCACTCGCTCCCTTTACGCTGGCCTTTGCCAGTGAGATCTGTGGGCTGAGTGAATCAGAACTGATTGAAGCCGCGGAAATGATCGGACAGGCTGGCAGCGCCTGTGTGTTGTGGGCGATGGGGATTACCCAGCACAGCCATGGCGCTGACACCAGTACGGCGCTATCGAATCTGCTGCTGGTCACCGGCAACTATGGCCGGCCAGGCACCGGCGGTTTTCCAATGCGCGGACACAACAATGTGCAGGGCGCCAGCGACTTTGGCTGTCTGAGTAATGTTTATCCAGGTTATGAAAAAGTCACTGACCCCGCAGCGCGCGAAAAATGGGCGCGCGCCTGGGGTGTCTCTCCAGAAGCGCTCTCGGATCAGCCCGGCGCAGATAACTTCAAAATGGTGCAGCAGGCCGATGAAGGTAAAATCCGCGCCATGTATATCACCGGAGAAGAGACGGCGTTTGCGGATGCAGATTCAAACTCTGTTCACTCTGCCTTCAGCAAGCTGGAATTTATGGTGGTACAGGACATTTTTATGTCACGTACTGCTGAATTTGCCGATGTGGTGCTTCCCGGTGCGCCCAGCGTTGAGAAAGAGGGCACGTTCGTGAACACTGAGCGGCGGATCCAGCACTTTTCACCTGCTATGAAACCGCTGGGCGATAGTCGTCCCGACTGGCAGATTTTTACCGATCTCGCCGCCCGTCTCGGTCACCCCTGGTATTACCCGAACCCAGGCGCAATTATGGCGGAAGCGGCTGGCATCGCAGAGATTTTCGCGGGTGTCAGCTATGAGCAACTGGTCGGCTGGCAGTCCCAGCTCTGGCCCGTCAGCGCCGCTGGCGAAAGTACGCCGCTTCTTTATACAGAACGATTTAACTTCCCCGATGGTAAAGCGCGACTCTATCCGCTGAGCTGGCAGCCGCCCGCCGAGCAGGAGGATTCACAGTATAATCTGCTACTGAATAACGGCCGGATGCTTGAACATTTCCAGTCGATGAATCAGACCGGGCAGGGTGGACGCATGATGTCACTGTCGCCCAATGCCTTTGTTGAGATCTCGCCGGAACTGGCCGCCGAGCGCGCGCTGAACGAAGGAGAGTGGGTGCGCATTACCTCGCGGCGCGGATCGCTGGATGTGCCCGTTGTCATCACTGAGCGCGTGTCAGGCAATGTGCTGTTTATGCCGATTCATCATGGCAAAGATGGCGTCAACACGCTGACCGGTGAGCATCACGATCCTGATGTCAATACTCCTGCTTATAAAGAGGTCGCCGTAAATATGAAGCGTGTCGATCGCCGGTCACAGCCCAATCCGATGCCGCTACACAACTTCCGTCATGGCAGTCGTACGCCACTGGATCACCTGCCGATAGAACAAAAATGGCAGCAGGCAGGCTATCGGGAACCGCCTGAACATGTTGAAAAACCGGAGAAATTCTAATGGCAGAACGGATGAAATATCAGGTCACGCCTGCTCGTACCGAGCCAACCGCCAGGGAGGCGATGGATGAGCTAATCGAAAATCTCCACCAGCACGGCTTTCTGCGGCTGGCGAACGATCTGGTTAAATCAAACAGCGAGGTGGGTAAAATTCTGGTTTCGGGCCTTAATCAGCCAGGCACCCAGAGCGCTTTACAGAACCTTTCGTTGCTGATGGTGACACTGGGCAGCGTGCCGCCAGAGCGGTTTAATCATCTGCTGCTGGCGGTTCGCGATGCCGCGATGGCCGTTAAACCGGCACGCGATGAGGCCCGGCAGGAAAAAGCCGCGCCGGGCATCCGCGGCATTATCCGGTTACTCAATGATGAAGATCTTTGGCGCGGGCTGCGCCCGATCTTCGCGGCGCTTGAAGTCTTTTCACAACAGATCGACCGCGAAGAGCAGAAGCCGATTACCCGCTTCAGTGGCAAGTCCACACGGGAGTAATTCAGCCTGCGATCGTTCAGGATTGCGTGGGGGTGTAGATAAGATGACCGGCTACACCACCCGCGCCGCCATCTTTTGGATGATTGATACCATCGGAGACCGGGACATCGGTGAAATCAAACGGTGAAACCCCCTCAAGGCAGGCGACATTCACCCCGAACTGATCGGGCTGTGAGCGACTCTGATGAAAGGTGTAAATGCCACAAACGGAACAGAAGTAGTGGCCAACCTCTTTGCTGTTGAAACGATATTCGGTGAGCTGCGCTTCGCCCCGTGTTAGCTCCACCTTTGTCGCAAATACCACCACCGCGCCGCGCATCCGGCAAAACGAGCAGTTGCAGCGGCGCACCGTATTAAATCCATCCTTCAGCGTCACCCGGTACGCCACCGCGCCACAGTGGCATTGTGCTGTCATTTCATTTTGCATCGTGATCTCCTGTGAAGTGGAACCAACCAGCTTTCAGCCTACGCCAAAGCCTGGGATTTGGCTGCATCGGGTGCTGATTTGACGACCATTCAGACAGAAAGTGTCACCCATCTGATCTGGATCGAAGTAAAAATGGTTACGCTGTGAAAACGTACGTTCTGGCTTTTCAGAACATTACTCTCTCAATAAGGAGCATTAACAACGATGGAGTTATCAACCCATACGCTACCCGAAGGCATCGTGTTGACTTTGCGTCAGCCCACAGCGGCCACGCAGTCCCCGGTTATTATTCTGTGTCACGGCTTTTGTGGTATCCAGGAAATTCTACTGCCTGCGTTCGCGGAAGCTTTTACCCAGGCAGGCTACGCCACCGTGACCTTTGATTACCGCGGATTTGGTGATAGTGAAGGGGAAAGAGGCCGTCTGGTTCCTGCGATGCAGATTGCTGACATTCTCTCGGTCATCGCATGGGCGAAAGATCAACCCGCGCTGGATCCGGACAGAATCGGGTTATGGGGCACCTCGTTTGGCGGTTGCCATGTCTTTGGTGCAGCCGCCAATAATCCGGATGTGAAATGTATCGTTAGCCAGCTGGCTTTTGCTGACGGCGAGAGCATAGTCACAGGTAAAATGGATGCGGCAGAAAAATCGGCCTTTATCGCCACGCTGGAGAAAATGGATCAAAAGCGCAAGAGCAGTGGCAAGGAGATGTTTGTTGCGATTACCCGCGTACTAAATGATGACGAGTCAAAAGCTTTCTTTGAGGAGAACCGGCAGCAGTACCCGAAAATGGACATCAAAATCCCGTTTTTGACTGTCAGAGAAACACTTCTCTACAAGCCAGCCGGGAATGCCGGGAAAGTCACCTGTCCGACACTGGTGGTGGTCGCCGGTCAGGATAGCGTGAATCCACCTGAGCAGGGACGCGCGCTGTTTGATGCCGTCGCTGCAACGATAAAACAGCTCTTTGAGGAAAAAAAGGCCCGCCATTACGACATTTACAGGGGTCAGCATTTTGCGTCAGTGATTAAGGCTCAGATTGCGTGGTTCGCAACGCATTTATAATCTGAATCATGCTCGCTTTTTCGCGGTCATCGCTGACGAGCATCGCGAGACCGGGTAAGAGCGAGCTTTTTTATTTTGACTGCGACCTGCTTCAGGACATTGCGCATGGGTCAGACCGTGATAAGCGTCATCTCTTCTGCTTCAAACGCCTCAAGCAGTTCTTTATCGAGCGTCTCTTCCACGACGAGCGTTGAGATTTCACGGCATTTCGCTACGCTGAATCGCGCCACCGCGGGGATTTTATCCGCTGTCAGCCCGACAATGACCTGATTGCTTTGCGCCATGGCGACTTTCTTAAATTCGCAATCCGCATAGTTAAAACCGGTGAGTCCGGCCTCCGGGCTCATGGCGCAGCCGCCAATAAACGCCTGATCAAACAGAATGCCCTGGATCTGGTGGATCGCGGTTTGCCCGACCGCGCCGCCCGTGCTCTTCTGTATCTGCCCGCCCAGCATAATCACCTCCGCGGCAGGATGGTTGATCAGTAGGGCAGCAATATCGGGCGCATTGGTGACGACGGTGATATTCAGATCTGGTGAGAGCGCCTGTGCCAGGGCCAGATTGGTCGTACCGGCATCAATAAAGATGCAGCTATTAGCTTTCACCAGGCTGGCACAGCGCTGCCCGATCAGGGCTTTTGCTGCGTGATCGTGAGCTTTCCGGCTGACAAAACTGCCCGATTCCTGTAGCTGTAACACCGCACCGCCATAAACCTTTTTACATAAACCTTCTTTACTGAGTTCATGAAGATCACGGCGGATGGTGTGCTCTGACACGGCCAATTGCCGTGCCAGGTCAGTGCAGACCACCCGTCCTTTGTCCTGCAATATCTCACGAATCAGCGCTTGTCGCTGCTGCGGGAAAGCTGCATAATCGAGCATATAAACCTCAAAATATTCACAACCGAGCTATAGTGAGCATAATCGTTCACTGCCGGGCAGGGAGTCAATAGCGATCTCTTTGTCCTGTCAACTCTCCCTGACATCCCTTAAAGGAATGCAATGGCTAATAACGTCTCTTCCGCACTGGCAACACGCATCATCTTTTTTCTGGCCGGATTTATAACCGCGACCTGGGCGGTGATTGTGCCTTTCGCCCGCGGCAATACCGGCGTTAATGAGGCGCAACTGGGCACCTTACTGCTTTGTCTTGGCGTCGGCGCGCTGATTGCGATGCCGGTGACGGGCTGGCTGACCAGCCGCTTTGGCTGCCGGCGGGTGATTCTGGTTGCTGTCGCGCTGGTCATCATCAGTACGCCATGGCTTTCGGTGCTGAGCGACCCGCTGTTGCTGGCGCTGGCGTTACTGATTTTTGGCGTCGGCATCGGGGTGACCGACTGCGCCATGAACATCCAGGCTATTCTGGTGGAGAAGCAGGCGGAAAAGCCTGTCATGTCAGGCTTTCACGGCATGTACAGCGCGGGCTTTATGACGCTGCTGCTGGCGATGGGGTTCAGCGTGCTGACCGGCTGTTTGCTGGCGGTCGTGGCGGTGATTATCATGACGCTGGTCAGCGCACCGGGCTTACTGACCTACGCTAATCCCGCTGAAGGCCCGGTGTTTGCTGTTCCGCGCGGCAGCGTACTGATTATCGGCATCATCTGCTTTGCCGTCTTCCTGACGGAAGGCACCGTGCTGGACTGGAGTGCTGTCTATCTGACCGATGTCCGGGCCATTCCGGCGTCACTGGGCGGACTGGGCTATACCTGCTTTGCCATTGCGATGACCGTGGCGCGTCTGACCGGGGATCGGATTATCTCATCGCTGGGACGTTTACCGGTTGTGCTGGGCGGCGCACTGATTGCCGCCGCTGGCATGGCGATGGTGACCTTTATCGACTCCTGGCCGCTGGCGTTGCTGGGCTACACCCTGGTCGGCGCAGGCTGCGCCAATATCGTGCCGGTAATGTTCTCCGCCGCCGGACGTCAGACGGTGATGCCGCAGGCGGTCGCCGTGCCTGCCATTACTACTCTGGGCTATCTGGGGGTCCTGAGCGGGCCAGCCGTGATTGGCTACGTGGCGCATTACACGCATCTCGCTTTCTCTTTTTCACTGATTATGGCGCTGATGCTGATCGTCGGTGCGGTCTCTCTGACCCTGGATCTGGGCCGTAGCCGCGCGGGGGAAAATGCATAAAATTACCCAGCAGGCGCTCCTGACAGAATTTGATTGAACGGGGCGCGGAGTCATCTTCAGGAGGAATGGAAGCGGCCTGCCATTACTCTCCCAGCCTGACCCAGCGGCGGCCTGCCAGCACCGTAAGCGCCACGATGGTGATGCCCGCAGCCAGATGCATAGAAAAATCGATGGCGTGCAGATGGGTATCGTGGCACAGCGACAGCAGCATCGATGAGGTAAACGCACTGCCGCAGCCGCTCAGCGCCAGACTCCGCGCGGGATAGAGGGATCGGGTGCGCTGCAGGGCGAACACGGACATCAGCATCATCGGCACACTGGCCGACAGCATAAACAGATAGCAGTGCATCCCTTCACCCAACCGGTTCGCGCCCGATGGCGGTGCTGAAGATGACATATTGATCAGATTCAGCACCAGCCACATCATCGCCATCAGCAGCGGCCAGCGCAGGCTGATGGGTTTTCTGCCTGCAATACTCAGCGTAAACGCGGCAGCCAGCGTGCTGCCCGCGATGATAAGTGAAAGTAGCAGGGCAACCAGCGCGAAAAACGCGCCAGGCTGAGACCAGTCGGTGAAACGGCTGTGAAATGCCCAGCTGGTCAGCGCGCCACAGGGCAGGGCAAGCGCAATCCAGCCCGCGACGCGCCAGGCGGTGGGCCAGACGCGCTGCACCGGCTGCGCAGACGCGCTGAGCTGATTAATTAACTGGTCATGATTTCTCATGATGACCCCGTCCATATTTACGAAGGTTGACCATTGCGCGATGCAACAGAGATTTAACCGCAGAGAGCGACTGATTGGTTTCAGCTGCTGCCTGCGCCAGGCTCTGCTCGCGCAGATGCACGGATTCAACGATCTCCCGCTGGCGCTGCGGAAGGTTATCCAGATACCCGGAGAGGATATCCGTATCGGCTGAGGACTCTGCACTTGCAGCGGGTTGTCGTTGCAGCTCTTCCTCATCCTGTACTTCCTGGCGACGGCCGCGATGGCGCAGCGCATCAATGGCGCGGGCAGAGGCGATGGCAGCAACCCAGGGGAGTATCGGACGCTGCGGATCGTAGGTATGCCGCACCCGATGAATCGCCAGCAATGTCTCCTGAATGACATCCTCAACCAGTCCCTCATCACGGATTTTGTTGCATACCAATGCCCGGATGGCAGGAACCATCGCTTTCAGTAACTGGTTATAGGCAGCTCTGTCACCCGCCTGCGCCCGGGCCATTAATGCTGGCCACTGCTGTGCGCGTTGATCAGTTTCCGACATCGATCATCAGCAGTTCGGCATACTGTCGCCGCGCCCTGACCACGCGCCAGGCAATCGTTTCATCAGTAATCTCAGGATTTATTTCCTTTTTCTGTTGCCTGATTCAGCGCTGAAATCACAATGCCAGGCGTCAGCACCTGCGGCAGTACCTCAGGTTTACCGCCGTTAGCCGGGTAGACCACGTAGAGCGGTAATCCACCGCGTCCGAAATCGCTCAGCGCCTGTTCAACATCGGGATTGTATTTGGTGGAATCCGCGACCATATAAATGGTGTTGGTTCGCGCCATCGCCGCTTTTACCGCCTGCGTCGAAAGTGAAGTACGATCGTTAACCTGGCAGGTAATACACCATGATGCGGTAAAGTTCACCAGTATTGGTTTGCCCTGACCTTTGATGGCATCAACGTTCTGGGGCGACCACGCCACAGCGGCGGCAGCCTGTGAGGCGGTTGCCGTTTCAGCCGGAGCCTCGGCAAACCTGTTCAGGTTCAGTAACGGCACTACGACCAGCGCCAGGAAGAATGCGGTCGTCACATGCAGCACCCAATGACGCTGTCCCATCATACGGCGTTTCTGCGCCATGCCATACAGCCAGGCGGCGAAACTAAACAGTAAACAGCAGGCCAGAATGGCAGCCAGTGCCGCCGATCCCGCCTGACGTTCAAGTACCCAGATCAGCCAGCCCACCGCGCCCAGCATGGGAAACGCCAGCCCCTGCTTTAACGTGATCATCCAGGCACCCGGTTTTGGCAAAATTCGCGCCAGCACCGGGAAGAATGAGATGAGAGTGAAGGGCGCAGCAAAGCCCAGCGCCAGGGAAATAAAGATCACCAGACTGATCAGTGGAGGCTGGGTAAGCGCATAGCCTACCGCGCTGGCCATGAAGGGCGCGCTGCAGGGCGTCGCGACAATAATGGCCAGCGCGCCAGTCAGTGCTGAACCGACTAAACCACCGCGATCGCCTCCCACTTCGCCAACCCGCTGTACCGATAATCCCACTTCAAACAGACCGAGCAGGTTCAGTGCCGACCCAAGCATCACCAGAATCAGCGCGGCGATGACCAGCGGCGATTGCAGCTGGAATCCCCAGCCCACCGATGCACCGCCCGCCCTGGCCAGCAACAGAACTGCGGTCAGAGCGACCATCGTCACGACTACGCCCAGCAGAAAGGCCAGGCCTTCGGCTCTGGCATGGGAAGGTGATTCGTGATGGCGGATCAGGCTCAGTGCTTTCAGCGAGATCACCGGAAACACGCAGGGCATGAGGTTCAGAATAATGCCGCCCAGGAAGGCGGCTGCAATCGCAGTCAGCATGATGTACCTGCTCTGAAGATGAAGTTATGCCGGATTGGCCTGACGGTATTTTTTAACGGCATCCATCGCTTTCTGGATATGCGTATCAGGATTTTTATCGGTGAAGCTCAGCAGGATTTTGCCATCCGGCGCAATCACGTAAGAGGTACGGTCTGAGAGTTTCTGACCCTTCATCTCCATGGTGCTCTTATATTCTGCCGCCACTTTGGCACCGGGATCGGCTGCGACGGTAAATTTGTCACGGCATTCAAGCTGCGAAAATTTCGCAATCTGATCGGTATTACCCGCCGTCACGCCAATGACGGTCGCACCCTGCTTTTTAAATTCATCGGTCGCTTCAGCAAAATCGTGTGCTTCCAGCGTACAGCCTGCACTGAAAGCAGCAGGGAAGAAGTAGAGGACAACCGGGCCTTTCTGCAGCGCCTGTTGCAATGAGAAGGTGGTCGATTTACCGGCCAGCGCGGCTTCCAGTTTAAAGTCCGGTGCTTTTTCACCGACCTGTAACGCTGCAAAAGCAGATGTTGCCGGAACACTCAGTGCCAGCAGTGTAGCGACGGCCAGGGTTTTCAGGGTGTTTTTCATTGGCTTTACTCTCTCCATTGACGAACAGACGGAGTTGTCTGACGTCCCTGATAACAGGTTCGTTTAAAAATAGAAAAAGTTGCGCGGTTGAAGATTTTTTTTAAATTTTTTTTTAATTGTGCTTCATCAGCCATCTTTTATCAGATCCCTCATCTTGAGCTGAATCGAATAAAGCTAATGTCAGCAAATTTCACCTGGTTCGCTGTATTTATTCCTCTCTGGCCGTAATCACTGTGATTTGGCCCACAATAATAGGGCTAACTCACTGCCTTTTCTCAACAGGTGAGCATCATCACGTTTATCTTCAGTCCCATTAAGTAAATTTCCCTTACGGAATGAAAAAACGATTCAGCTAATGGGATGACTTATGAAGATTAAACTGGCGTTAACGGTACTGGCAGTGCTGGTTTCAGGTTCTGCAGCGGCGAAAACCTGGGTGCTGACGAGTGCTGAACAGGGCACCGAGCAGGGAAGCTGGAAGATTTCCAGCAGTGAGCTGAAGTCTCAGGGCAAACCGTTCAGCATCGAACAGAAAGTCCTGCATGGCGGCAAGCAGGAAGGCAGTAAAATACTGACGATCCGCAGCGAGGATGGCCTGACCATCACGCTAAGCCCGACACGTGGCATGAATTTACTGCGTGTTGAAGGCTTTGGCACCCGCATGGGCTGGGATTCACCGGTTAAAGAGGTCGTCAATCCTGCCTACATCAATCTTGAGAGCCGCAACGGTCTGGGCTGGCTGGATGGTTTCAACGAGATGATGGTGCGCTGCGGCTACGAATGGACCGGTCATCCGGTCACCGATGAAGGCCGAATCTATACGCTGCACGGTAAAGCGGGTAATACGCCGGTTTCTCAGCTGGAAGTTGAAGTGGCCGATGCGGCACCACACGAAATCCGTATTCGCGGCCTGATTAAAGAGAGCACCTTTAAGAAAGCTGATTTGCAGACCATGACCGAGCTGCGTTACGTGCCAGGCAGCAACAGTTTCAGCCTGCATGATGTGTTAACCAACCACGCCGACTATCCGCACGATTACCAGATCATCTATCACAGCAATTTCGGCAAACCGATTCTGGAAGAGGGCGCACGCTTCCTGGCGCCGATGTCCGGCATCAGCCCGTTCAACGACTACGCGAAAGCCGGGTTAAAAGAGTGGCAGACCTATAAAGGTCCGACCAAAGACTTCGATGAGATGGTGTTCAACATCAAGCCGCTTTCAGACAGCAATCATCAGACCATTGCTGCGGTGATAAATAAAGCGGGCAACAGCGGCGCATCCATTCAGTTCGATACGCGTCAGCTCCCGATGCTGACCTTATGGAAAAATACCGACACCCTGAAACAGGGCTACGTGACCGGCATCGAACCTGGCACCAGTTACGCCTATCCGGTCACCATTGAACGTGAACAAAAACGTGTGAAGCAGCTGCAACCAGGTGCGAGCACAACATTTGATCTGACGTACACCTTGCTGCACAGCAGCGAGCAGGTTAATGACGTTGAGAAACGCATTAAGGGCATTCAGGGTGACACGAAGATTGATGTAAGCGAGACGCCGATAGCGAAAGAGTAACGACCCTTCATAACCCCAGCTAAATTGTTGGGGTTTTTACTTTACAGGTCAGACAGTTATGTTGTGCCATAACTGATAACGGCAGTAATCGACATTAGGCATTGTTAATTGTACCGTCAATAGATGACAATACTGATGCGGGAGAATAGCGCAGTCCTGCGATGGATAATGGCGATGCGATAACATCGTAGAGTTGGACATCACGGGTAAATATTCGGCATAGCTGTGGGAAGGTTTCAAGCCGAAAGTTGATGGAAAAGAGTAACTCTGAAATACTAACAGTTAATAACTGATAGTAACTCAGCGGGAGAGGAATCATGCCAACCAGCGTAGCACTCAGTCCTTATTTCGAAGCGTTCATTCGCGAACAGATAGAAAGCGGGCGATATAACAACACCAGTGAAGTGATCCGTGCGGGCCTCAGGGCACTGGAAGAACGGGAGCAGCAGATGAAACTTGATGCTCTGCAAACAGCTGTCAGCGCAGGTATAAACAGCGGCGAAAGCAAAAACGCGGAAGAGGTATTTGGTCGCCTGTCTCAAAAATATCGGCGGCAGGCCGAAGGTGGTAAAGGGTAATGAAGTACGTGTGAGATATGCTATTTAACATAAGATAGATTATGCGCACTTAAGGCAAGGCGGTAACATAGAGGCTAAAGCTCTAATCTAACCTTATCCGGGCGCTTCAGACAACCTGCTGAAGTCCCTTGTATGAGTATGACGGCCTCTAGTGAGGAATTTTCACGATCAATAAAGCCGTCGCCTCACCACCACTGTATCTCTCACGGCGATCGGTTCAGGATAGACAGCGGCGATCATCGCTGGTTTAAGAAACGCGGTTCAGCCTGCACGCTGTTGCTCTCAATCCGTCGCGCGCTGACACACTGCGAATCGACAGCATCTATGGCTTAGGTAACGAAGTCTCGTGCAGATGTCGCCACAAAACCTTGCCAGCATCATTTACCTCGAACACAACCGTAGAAAACCGCAGCGTGGCCTCCTGGCCCGGAAGCTGCTGTAACTCCTTATATACCACAGTGGCGTTTCCTTCACTCTCAGCAACCATCTGCATGTCGCAGATATCAATCGCTAAACCCGGACGTGCACCGCGCTGAGTGCGGAAAAACACGTTTAGTGTCGTGAAATCCAGTAAGGCACCGCCCGGTGTCACCATGGAATATGCAGGACTAAAACGCGCTAAAAGTTCCTCACATACATCATCATGCGCTTCTTTGTTACCCAGCCAGTTGCGAATCAATTCGTGGGCGTCCAGTACTTCCTTAAAATAACGGTTCATTTTTGGTCCCTTTTAAGCATAGAAATAACCTATTGCCGGCCGCTTTGATGTGGCGATACGACTTGGCCATCTTGTCGATTCCAGTCATCACGCCCGCCTTATCGATCAGTTTGATATCCTGGCGGTCGCTGCACCTTGTTATCTCAACAACCTGAATGAAGCGTCTATCCGGGATCTTTCACATCTCGCGTCAGCAAAATGGATTGCGCATAGCCGTTTATCGACGCCACTCAGCTGGCAGGTGACCACGCCCGAAGGCGAGTCTGTGCTGATGAGCGCATTTCAGCCTGCCATGATCACGGCTGACAGTGCCTCTTCTTTACTCGCTTTTGCTTTAGCCGGTGCTGGCGTGGCGATTCTGCCCGCCTGGCTGGTGCAGGATGAGATTGATAAAGGTGGATTAGTACGGCTGCTGCCCGATCATCAATTCCCCCGACAGGGAATTTACGCGCTCTACCCTAATACTCGTCATGTGCCAGAAAAAGTACGCGCGTTTATAGATTTCCTGCATGAACGTTTAGCGCACTCCAGCAGAAAATAAGCGCATCCATGACATTATTCTGATGGGCTAACCGTTAATTTATGTGAACTGATTTAAACCCCATAAACTTTATTTCAAGCAGCGCGGCGAGGTGATAAATATTTACTGTCTGGTTAATGACAATTCAGTTTAACGCAGGCGCATTACTTAATTCTCTGCCCTGATAAATCACTGCTGCGCGATAACCTGCAAAACAGGCGCTGGGGTTTGACTTGTTATCCCAGCCCCACAGCCTGCTGATTCAGATCCGGACCTGCGCCACATCCTGGCCGCCCTCAGCCATTTAATGCACGCATTAAGTGAAAATTAATACCGTATAAATAATTCGCACAGTCACTTAATAACATAAGATTTTAATCTGGATGATTGTGGTTTATTCGCTGGCAGGAAAACAGGTCGCATGTTATTAAATTTGAATGTCGCGCTTAAATTCATTTGCATCCGGGAATTAAAACATGAAAAAGAGCTTATCCCTCGCATTACTGTTTTCGCTCACAACATTTAGTCACGCGGCACTGGCGCAGCAGACCCTGCGCTTTGGCGTTGACCCTACGTTCCCACCGTTTGAATTCAAGGCGGCTGATGGATCATTACAGGGCTTTGATGTTGATCTGGGCAACGCCATCTGCGCTCAGGCAAAGTTGAAGTGCCAGTGGGTGCAAATGGGTTTTGATAGCAGCATCCCTGCCCTTCAGGCGAAGAAATTTGATGCCATCCTGTCAGCGATGTCGATGACCGATAAGCGTCGTCAGCAGGTGGCTTTCAGCGATATGTTGTACAACACGCCCAGTGCTTTACTGGCACCGGCTGCCAGCACGCTGACGACCGATGTTGCCTCATTGCGCGGTAAGACGATCGGTGTGGCACAGGGCACCATCCAGGAAACCTATGCCAAAACCAAATGGGAGCCGGAGGGCGTTAAAGTCATCTCCTATCCTAACCAGATGGAAGTTTATCCGGATCTGGTCGCCGGGCGTCTTGATGGCAGCCTGGCTAATGCGGTCTCTGCTGAACAGGGATTCCTGACCTCAGCCGAAGGCAAGCCGTACGCCATCAAAGGGACCCTGGTGGATAAAGTGATTTTTGGTGATGGCGTAGGTATCGCGCTACGCAAAGGAGATGAGGCAAACCTGAAGATGATTAACGCGGCACTGGCGGAGATTCATAAAAACGGGACTTATGACCAGCTCACCAAAGAATATTTTAAATTCAGTGTTTATCCCTGATCATCACAACGTGAAGAATCGCAGGAGTATGAAGACTATGGCGTTGCCCGACTACCACGTTCAGCGCGCGCGCTTTATGGCAGCGGCGGAGAGCAAAGGTGCTGAGACGATCTCTTATCCGCATCCTCTGCCTGGTTCTTTGGGAGAAGCCCTGTATACAGACGTGGCACGGATAGGACCGGCCAGCGCATCACGTCTGATGCTGGTCGTTTCCGGCACTCACGGCGTTGAAGGCTATTATGGTTCCGATTGTCAGATAGCCTGGCTCGAGAAGCTGGATGAAAAAGCGTTGCCCGCTGATACCGCGCTGTTGCTGATTCATCTGCTCAATCCATGGGGCGCGGCGCATTTACGCCGCGTGAACGAAGACAATATTGATCTGAACCGTAACTTTATCGATTTCAGTCAGCCACCTCCTGCTAACCCGGATTATGCACAGTGGCACGGTATTTATCATGGAGACCGTGCCAGTGCCGATCGGCAACTGGCCGACGCACTCGAGGGCGCAGGCTGGCAGGCGGTTAAACGTGTCACAGAAGCCGGACAATATACTTTTGCTGACGGCTTTTTTTTCGGCGGTGAAAAGCCCTGCTGGTCACACCTTACGATGACGGCAATCGTTGACCAGCATCTCTCTGTGGCGAAAACCATCATCAGCTTTGACCTTCATACCGGGGCTGGCGCATGGGGGCATCCGATGCTGCTCTCTATTGCGGAGCAGCGTTATCCGGCGCATGACTGGGGCAAAGCCATTTACGGTGAGTGGCTGACCTTATTGTTTACCGGTGCCGGACGTGACAGTGTAACTGGCGTAACGGCAACGGCAACAGGCTATCTGTCGCAATATCTGCTGACGTCGCTGGCTGATACCCGGATTTTGCCTCTGGTGGTGGAGTGCGGGACTTACGAGGGCCAGGATATGCATCAGCGGGTGCGTGAAGATCACTGGCTGCACCTCTATGGCGATCCTGCCAGTGCAGGCGGTCAGGTGATTAAGCAGCAACTGGTCGAGGGGTTCTGGCCAGAAGATGCGGACTGGCGTGCGTTAGTGGCTTTCCGCACGCAGCAAATCTTTCTGCGCGGCTGGCGTGCCCTTGCAGACACGCCGTGATGTCATAGTCTGCCGTAAAAGGTCATGCGCGCGGTTTCTGACAACGCTATATCCGGCTGTGTATTGTAAGCCAGCACGGCCAGCATTCGCGTGACCTCGCCTTCAGTTGGGGTCACGCGATGCAGGGAATTACGGCCGCGAAACAGCACCAGATCCCCGGCATCTATCTCCAGCGCGTCAACCGGCTGGCGTTCTTCCAGTACCGCGTCGACACCGGCAAAGTTCATTTCACCGGCATCGGCATCCCGCAGATCTTTAATATACTGAAACACCCCGCCCGACAGCGGTTTCTGTACCAGTAAGGTGATAGCAAATGAGGAGTTGTCGAAGTGCCAGCCCAGCTCCTGGCCGTGTGATGCATAGTGCAGGTTGATCGAAGAAAGCGGGTCAGAATAGGGATAGAGCGCTTTTTCACCCAGCACATCGCACAGGAAATGTTTGAACAGCTCATCATTATAAAGCTGACGCAGCGGCGAGTGGGCAAAGATCACATCATCCGTAATACAGCCTTTGGTGCTGATCACATCCCTGTTACGCGGATGCTCAGCACTGAAAGCGTCATCAGGTTTCATCAGATAGACATTATGCTTGCTGCAGGTGTGATAAGCCTGGTGACGTTGTGCATTGCCCTCTTCGATGATCGCCTCTAAAGCATGTGGTTTTAAAAATTGCCGCAGTACCAGCGCGCCGGACTGGTTTAACTGCTCACGACAACGTTGACGCCAGCCATGATCGGCCAGTGGATGAAGATCGAGACGAACAAGGGAACCAGACATAGCAACAATTCTCATGATGAGCAGGTGTGATGTTACTCTACCGGTCGCCTGCAACGCTGCGTAACGATAAAAACTTAATGCCCTGATAAGGAAGAGTTAATGCCTGCCCAATTGCCACGGTTGCCAAAGATCAGCGTCATACAGTCATTTAAAGTGGCTGCCGAACTGGGCAGCCTGGCAAAAGCGGCCGCTCAACTGGCCTTAACCCCGGCGGCAGTCAGTCAGCAGATTCGCCAGCTGGAGGAGCAACTCGGCAGCGCCCTGTTTTTACGTACGCAGAGCGGCGTGATGCTGACCGAAACCGGAAAAGAGTATCTGCGCTATGTCACCGAGGCGTTTGATATTCTGCATCTCGGTCAGCAAAACATCCGCCATGCGGCCAGTGCGCCAAAACTCACGGTTTACACATTACCGGCGCTGGCGTCCAAGTGGCTGTTGCCCCAGCTGGCGAGCTGGCGCGACCATTGCCCGAATATCGATCTCTCGTTACACGGTACGCATTCTCAGGTCGATTTCACCGCGATGCCCGCCGATTTTGTGATCTGCTTTGGTGAGGATCGTTACCCGCAGTCAGATAAGCTGAAGTTGTTTCAAGATGACGTGCTGCCGGTGGCCAGTCCTGCTCTGTTACATCGCTTTACGCCGGAAACGATCTTAAGCCGGGCGCCCCTGATCCACCTCGACTGGGGTAATGAAGGCCGTTTTCTGCCGGACTGGCGAAGCTGGTTTCAGACTAAAGGCATGGACGAACCTCTGCCGCAGCCCGCGTTCAGTTTTAATCTTACCTCGCTGGCGATTGATGCGGCCGTCGCGGGTGCTGGTGTGCTGCTGGGGCAGCGACGCCTTATCGCGGCGGAACTGGCACGGGGCGATCTGGTGGTAGTGGATGATCTTTGCCTGCCGCTGAGCAAACCCTATTACCTTGTCTGGCCGCAACGCACCCTGAGCCAGCCAGGCAGTGAGGCGATGATCAGCTGGTTAAGCCAACTGGGCGCGAGCG
This sequence comes from Pantoea pleuroti, assembly GCF_014156615.1. Taxonomy (NCBI): domain Bacteria; kingdom Pseudomonadati; phylum Pseudomonadota; class Gammaproteobacteria; order Enterobacterales; family Erwiniaceae; genus Pantoea; species Pantoea pleuroti. The sequence goes on from NZ_SBFD01000004.1 coordinate 91,435, forward strand.
CCGGATAGCCCTTCGCCGTGATCGGACTCGCCTGCGCCCGCCAGTCTGGAACCATCAGCAGGCGCAGGGTCAGATTATCACTGCGCCACCAGGTGATCAGGTGTCATCATCCTTCCGCATTATCCTCAATAATCACCGCCACGCATTGCCCTGCGCGTACAGCGCTGCCTGGCTGTACGCTGACCTGCTGAACAATGCCGTCGCACGGCGCCAGAAGCGGGATCTCCATCTTCATCGACTCCAGCACCACCAGAATATCGCCTTCCCTCACCCGGCTGCCCGCCGTCGCCTGCACCTGCCATAAATTGCCGGAAACCGGGCTTTCTACCCCCTGCTCGCCCGGCTGCAGCGGCGTGTCGCCGCCTTCATGGGCCACACTTTCCTGACTGTCAAAATGGGCCTGTCCGCTGGCGATCCAGCGGTCACGTTCCGCATGGAACGCGGCTTGCTGGTGATCGCGAAACCGACCGATACTCTGCGCTTCACGGGCGAGGAAATCCTCATATTCCGCCAGCCGCAGCGTGCTGTGCTCGATGCGCAGCGGATAGCGACCGAGGGGAAAATCGCGGCGAATCTGCAACAGCTCACTGGCCGGAACCGGATAAAAGCGGATCTGATCGAAAAAGCGCAAAAGCCAGGGTTTACCGCCAAAATCGGCGACTTCATGATACCGGTTCCACATCTGCAGCGTGCGGCCGACAAACTGATAGCCGCCTGGTCCCTCCATGCCATACACACACAGATAGGCACCGCCGATGCCAACCGAGTTTTCCGCTGTCCAGGTGCGGGCCGGGTTATATTTTGTCGTCACCAGGCGATGACGGGGATCCAGCGGCGTGGCGACCGGCGCGCCGAGGTAGACATCGCCCAGCCCCATCACCAGATAGCTGGCTTCAAAGACCGTGTTCCAGACAGCCTGCTCATCCGGCAGATCGTTTATACGGCGGATAAATTCAAGATTACTCGGGCACCACGGCGCATCCTGCCGCACGGTGGTCATATATTTTTCGATGGCCTTCTGACAGGCCGGATCGTCCCAGGAGAGCGGCAGATGCACTACGCGTGTGGGAACCTGAAGGTCATCACTCATGCAGACCCTCTCCCACTCACCGCGCACCCACATCAGCAGCACGTCGGGCGTCAGCGTCTCCGGCTGAAAGTGGATTTGCAGCGAGCGGATCCCCGGCGTGATATCAATAATGCCGTTGCGGGATTGCGCTTCCAGCGCCTGCATCAACGCATGAATGCGAAAACGTAACACCAGATCCAGTTCCGGCTCGCCAGCCTCCAGCAGCAGATGCGTATCACCAGAGAGGCGCGCCACCAGGCGTTTATCCGCTTCGCCGCAGGTCATCACGATGGGCGAAATCAGCGGTGCAGGCTGCCAGTCTGTTTCCTGTGGCTGAAGCGTGATCAGTTCGGTGCGTCGGCCCTCTGCCAGTTGGCGGGCGGTCGTGATATCCACCGCGACAAACTTCACTCCGTCACCGGCTTTGAGCTGTCCCAGTTGCCAGAGGTCCGCCTCGATTACCGTCACCGGGCAGACGAACCCGCCAAGGCTCGGGCCATCCGGCCCCAGAATCACCGGCATATCACCGGTAAAATCGACCGCGCCGATCGCGTACGGGTTGTCATGAATGTTTGAGGGGTGCAGCCCTGCTTCACCGCCGCTGTCGCGGGTCCAGATTGGCTTTGGCCCGATCAGGCGAACGCCGGTGCGGCTGGAGTTAAAATGCACTTCCCATTCTGTGGCAAAGAACGTCTCGATATACTCCGGCGCAAAGAATTCAGGCGCACCGTGCGGACCATAAATGACGCGCAGCGTGCGCACCGTGGCAAGCTCTGTGTGCAGTCCGACGGGCAGTTCCGTTCCGGTTGCGCTCGCGGAACGCGGAGCGAGATGCAGCACGTCACCGCTGCGCAGTGCGCGTCCGGCATGTCCGCCAAACTGACCAAGGGTGAACGTGCTTTTGCTGCCTAAATAGTCCGGCACCTGAATACCACCGCTCAGACAGAGATAACTTCTGACGCCCGCGCCACTTATTGCGCCCAGCTTCAGCGTTGCCCCGGCCGGAATGGTAAATACAGAATTCATTGACTGCCCGACGCCATCCAGTGTGACAGTGAGCGGCGCGCCAGAGATCACCGCCTGAATCTCAGTATTAAATTTCAGGGTGGGTCCATTCAGGGTGATTTCCAGCGCGGCGTCACCCTCCTCATTGCCCAGCAGACGGTTGCCCAGACGCAGTGCGCGATCATCCATCGGCCCCGACGGCGGCACGCCCACCGCCCAGTATCCCAGACGTCCGGGATAGTCCTGAACGCTGGTCTGGGTTCCGGCACTCACCACTTCCACCGTTGCCGCCTGATAGGCGAGCTGCTCCAGGCAGCGGGTCCAGGGTTCGCCAGCCGTGAAGGGCGAGAAGGCCAGAATCTGCAACAGATAGAGACGATTGGTTTCTACGCCATAGAAACGGGTCTCAGCCAGCGCCTGTGCCAGGGTGGCGATGGCTTCCTCGCGAGTGGGGCGCCAGGTGATAACTTTTGCCAGCATCGGGTCGAAGAATGGCGGGACTTCACAGCCGGCTTCCACCCAGCGGTCAATTCGCAGGGTTTTACCGTCGGCTGCCGGAAAGAGGACCTGGGTTAACAGCCCTGGCGAAGGCTGGAACTGCCGCCCCGGATCTTCCGCATAAATTCGCGCCTGCACGGCATGGCCCTGAGGATTCAGCGCGGCGGCTAACGCGTGAAGCGGAGGAAGATCGCCTGCTGCCAGCTCAATCATCCACTGCACCAGGTCAACGCCCCACACCTGCTCCGTGACGCCATGTTCAACCTGCAGACGGGTATTCACTTCAAGGAAATAGAACTGCTGCGCCACGCTGTCATAGACAAACTCAACCGTTCCGGCGCTGCGATAGTTCACCGCTTTTCCCAGCGCGATAGCCGCCGCGCATAAAGCCTCCGCCATACCTGCGGGCAGATTCGGCGCTGGCGTCTCTTCGATCACTTTCTGGTTACGCCGCTGTACCGAGCAGTCGCGTATGCCCAGCGCTATTACCCCGCCCTTTCCGTCACCGAAAATCTGCACTTCAAGATGACGGGCGCGTTCGATATATTTTTCTAGAAATACCCCGGCATCGCTGAAGTTGTTCTGGCCGAGGCGCTGGACCGTTTCAAACGCCTCTGACAGCGCATTCGCATCACGACAGACACGCATACCGATGCCACCGCCGCCCGCGGTACTTTTGAGCATCACCGGATAGCCGACCATTTCTGCGGCGCGGCGGGCTTCGCTGATATCCGCCAGTAGTTCACTGCCTTCCAGCAGCGGCACCCCTTCGGCTTTCGCCAGCGCGCGGGCCGTGTGTTTCAGGCCAAAAGTTCGCAACTGCTGCGGTGTGGGGCCGACAAAAATCAGACCGGCAGCCTCGCACGCCTCAGCAAAGGCGGCGTTTTCCGAAAGGAAGCCGTAGCCAGGATGAATCGCTTTCGCCCCGCTCTGCTGCGCGGCGGCGATAATCTTTTCCGTCACCAGATAGGTTTGTGCAGCCGGGCCTTCGCCAAGGCTTAGCGCCACATCCGCCTCGCGGATATGTAAACTGCTCAGGTCGGCTTCGGAGTAAACGGCGATCCCTTTCACCTGCATGGCACGCAGCGTGCGCAGGATACGACAGGCGATAGCACCGCGATTAGCAATCAGTAAGGTATCAAACATAAGCGAACTCTCAGGGATGCGGGTCGTCCCGCAAAATTCGATATTCCCTGGGGCCGTCCCCGGGGCTGACCGGCACGTAACAGGCGTGCGCCGGTGGTGTGTTGAGAGGTCTGACGCAAAAGGCTGAGAAACTCAGTCCCGCTTGTCGCCATGGCAACGCTGACTCAGTTCCACACCAGCACTTCGGCGGGCGTCGGGTTCCAGCCGTTACAGGGGTTATTCAGCTGCGGACAGTTGGAGATCAGCACCATCACATTGCATTCGGCTACCAGCTCAACGTATTTGCCGGGTGCCGATAGCCCGTCTTCAAAGGTCAGACCGCCTTCCGGCGTAACCGGAACGTTCATGAAAAAGTTGATGTTGGCACCGATATCGCGTTTGTGAAGGCGGCCATCGTGCAGGCAGGCACAGAGAAAGTTATCCCGACAGCTGTGCATGTAGCGCTTATCCTGGGCATAGCGCACGGTGTTGCTCTCCTGCGAGCAGGCTCCGCCCAGGGTATCGTGACGACCGCAGGTGTCGGCGACGATAGTCAGCAGCGGATTGCCGAGATTCGAATAGAGCACGCTGCCGGTGGTCAGATAGACGTGTCCCTGACGACGCAGCGTGCGCTGAGGATCGTAGCGTTCCCGCGGGTTATCGCGGTTGTAAAACAGGGTATCAATAGCCTGATTCCCTTCGAGGTCGAGCAGGCGCAGCGTCTGCCCTTTTTTCACTTCGAACAGCCACGGTTCGCCTGCCGGGATCACGTGGCGATAGACGGCATCTTCAGGACGACGATCAGAGTGGATAAGGGTCATCTCAGCCTCCTTACAGGGCAAAAAGTTGGGTGTTATGAAGCGCGCGCTGGTTTTCACCGCGCGTGACCATCGCTTCGCTGACGGCCTGCATATCGTCGGCCTGATACCAGCTCAGCTGTACCGGTCGCGGGAGATAGTCAGTGGCGGGATCCTGCGGATGTGGCAGCGCGGTCAGCACGATCAGCACGTCCATGGGTGCGAACAGTTCAGTGAAATCGCCGGCGCGGCTGTTGCCCGCGCTGAACCGGAAGCGGCCCTCCTCATCAACCGTGACCTTGCTGAAAAAGTTGACGACCATCAGCAGATCTTCCAGACCCAGATCCCATTTGCCCATCTCAACCAGCAGATTATCGGCGCCGTTGCGGTAGAAGCCGTTGCGCAGCTCCTGATAGCGTCCGGCTCCATACTTATGGTGCGTTTCCGCCGCGTTGAGTACGCCGCCAAACGGGTCGTGCCAGCCGCAGCTATCCGCCACAATCGCGGCCAGTACGCGTCCCATGTCGGAGTAGAAACAGTGCCCGGTGGTCAGGCGAGCCGTATGCTGGCCTTTCAGGGTGTCCGGCAGATTCAGGCGTTCACTTTTCTCGTGGGGATTTAGCATCATCATGCTGACGTTCGCGCCACCCTCGATGTCGGTCAGGCGCAGGATCTGCCCTTTGCGCAAAATCAGCGAGGTGTGCCCTCCGCCAGGCAGCTGCTCTTCGCGCAGGCTTGGAGCTGAATGAAAAAGTGCGGTCATTGAGCGGTCTCCTTGAAGGAATAAATGTTGTTTTTGTTGCGGGTTGCCAGCTGCGACAGCCGCGTTTCATTAAGCGGGATGTCGTAAGTGATACGCGCGCCCCAGGCATTGGGGGCCTGAGGATCGATGCGCACTTTGTCGAAAACCAGCAGCCGGGTGCCAAGATTGAAGCCTTCGGCAAGGTCGTGAGTGACCATAAACACCGTCATGCGGGTTTCGCTCCAGAGCTGGAGCAGCAGCGCATGCATATCTTTGCGGATGCCGGGGTCCAGCGCGCCGAAAGGCTCATCAAGCAGCAGTACGCGCGGCTGCATCACAAAAGCCTGCGCAATCGCCAGCCGCTGCTGCATCCCGCCCGAAAGCTGCGCCGGATATTTATCGAGAGAATGGCCCAGCCCGACTTTCTCCAGCATCTGTTTTGCCTGCTCACGGGCATGGCGTTTTCGGGCGCCAAACAGCCGGCCAGTAAACGGTGAAGCCGGAAGTTCGAGGCCAATGGCGACGTTATCCAGCACGTTGAGATGAGGGAAAACGGAGTAACGCTGAAACACCACGCCACGGCTGCGATCGGGTTCCGCGCGCAGCTGTTCGCCATCCAGTGTGATCGATCCCCGTGTCGGCTTTTCCTGACCCAGAAGCAGGCGTAAAAATGTCGACTTACCACAGCCGGACGCGCCCACCAGCGAGCAGAATTCACCTTCTTTGACCTGCAGATTGATGCGTTCCAGCACCACGTGGTCGCCATACTCCTGCCAGATATTTTTGATATCGATAAAACTCATTCCCGGCCTCCTTCCGCCCAGGGAAAACAGGCTTTGTGCAATTGACGCAGCGCGAGATCCATCAGCCACGCCAGCAGCGTTATCCAGATGACATAGGGAATGATCACATCCATCGCCATGTAGCGACGAACCAGGAAAATGCGATAGCCCAGTCCGGCGGTTGCGGAAATAGCTTCGGCGGAGATCAGAAAAAGCCATGCGGATCCCAGCAACAGCCGCAGCGAGGTGATCAGCCGCGATAAAAGCTGCGGAAGCACAACCCGCAGCACCACCGTCCAGCTGTTCGCCCCCAGGGTTTGTGCTTTGATAAACAGCTCTGCGGGGATTTCCCGCGCCCGATGTTCCAGGTCGCGCGCCAGCATCGGCGTAATCCCGATAACAATCAGCATCACTTTTGACAGCTCATCCAGCCCGAAGACGATAAACAGCATCGGCAGGAGCGCCAGCGGTGGGATCATCGACACCACGGTCATAAAGGGTGACAGCGCCGCGCGACTCATCGGGAAGACGCCCGCAGCAACACCGATGCAGAGACCAATCAGTGAAGAGATCGCCAGGCCGGTCAGCAGACGGCTTAAGCTAATCCACGTATCCGCCCACAGCAGATATTCGCCGCTGCGCTTGTCCGGCGTGAAGGCCATCCGATCAATGGCGGCGATCATCTGTGACAGGCCGGGCAGCAGTTTGTCGTGTGGGTTGGCTTCAAGACGCACCGCCGAACTGATAAACCAGACGGCGATCAGCAATACAAAAGGTAATAGCATCAGCGTCAGGCGCATTCCCTGCCGGGGATAGCGGTTGATGTGGCGCATGGCAAATACTCCTGAGATCGGTGATTACAGCTTGCCCGCAGCGGCCATCTTCAGATAGCTGTCGTCAAAGCGCAGTTTGATGTTCGCTGTATCACCGACGGTGATATTGCCAGGGAAGCTCATGCCGATGAAGTCAGCGCTTTGTGCCCCCTCGCCCAGCAATCCTTTATCAAAGGAGAACGCGGCGACGCGCTGCATGGTTTTCGCCAGATCGGGAGAAGAAACAAATGTCTGGGTTTCGGCTGGGGTCCAGAACAGGTGGGTGGTTTTCAGCTGCGCCTTGTATCCGGCGAGGTCAGTACCGGAATCGGCAGCCATCGCGCTCAGCGCCTGCGCATCACCGGCCTGCATTTTCGCCATCATCTCAAACCAGGCACCGGTCAGCGCCTTGCCCAGCGCGGGGTTATCTTTCAGGGTCTCTGTATTCACCACCATCATGTCAATCAGTTCGCCCGGCACGGCCGAAGAGCTGAACACTTCTGTGGTTTGTGGGGCTTTCTTGATCACTGAAAGCTGCGGATTCCAGGCAACCGCCGCCTGCACGCCGCTGGTACCAAAGGCAGAGACGATATCGGCATCGGAGGTGTTCACGACCTTAACGTCTTTTTCCTGTAAACCGGCCTTCTCCAGACCGCGAACCAGCAGGTAGTGCGAAACCGACAGCGCAGGAAGATAGACAGACATCCCTTTCAGGTCGCTGAGTTTTTTGTTTACGCCTTTCAGCACCACGCCGTCATTACCATCGGAGAAGCTGCCGGTGATCAGCGCCGTGGAATCAATGCCGCCCGCCGCAGGTATGGTCAGCGCATCCATGTTGGTCATGGTGCAGCCGTCGAACTGACCCGCGGTGTACTGGTTGATTGACTCGATATAGTCATTGAGCTGGGTGATATGAATTTTGATGCCGTATTTGCTGGCCCATTTATCGATGATTTTCTCGTTGCTGATGGTGCCCCACGGCATCCAGCCCGCATAGATAGTCCAGCAGATATTGAACTCTTTTTTGACCGCGGCGAAAGATGGCGCGCTGACCAGCAGCGTCAGCGACAGAATAAGCGTCAGGAGGGGTGATTTCTTCATGGTTGACCTCTGGTTGGCACATAAAAACGGGAGCAGCGCAAGACACCAACTGGTGCCGCTGTCTCCCGGGCTTTTGTCCCGCCGTGTAACCTCGCAGAGGTCGCCAGCTCTCGGACCAGACATTCACCTGCGTGAACCGGAACCCTAGCCAGCTATTTGCTATCAATTGTGTCGAACGCTGCTTACTGTTCAGACTTCAGCAAATGGCGTGCCAGAAATTAAATCATGATAAATCAGATAAATTTAGGGAGGAAAATCACGAAGGCACCGTGATGGTGAGTCAGTAACGGGCGTTGCACATAATCAGTGCCGGGCAGGCAAGAGATATCAGAACCCTCAGTCAGTCTCTTTTCATACACACATCTATGCCGGAATGCAGACCCGGACCGTGACGCCTGTCATTTATCGCTATATAATCCACTGCATAACGAATTTTGAGGATAGTTAATGAAGCGCTTCTGGCAGGCATGCACACTCGGTTTACTGATACTCCTTCCGCTCTCTTCCCAGGCATCGCGCCAGATAACCGATCAGACAGGCCGCCAGGTCACGATTCCTGATCGTGTTGATCGTATTGTGGTGCTTCAGCATCAGACGCTTAACCTGCTGGTGCAGATGAACGCGACCGATAAAATCGTCGGTGTGATGGCGAACTGGAAGAAGCAACTTGGTGACAGCTATGCCCGCCTGGCTCCCGAGCTGAATCAGAAAGCGACACTGGGAGATTTGACGCATGTTGATCCCGAAAAACTGGTGGCGCTGCATCCGCAGGTGGTATTTGTGACCAACTATGCGCCGCATGAGATGATCGACAGCATTACCGCGCTGGGCATTCCGGTGGTGGCTATCTCACTGCGTCATGACGAGCCGGGTGAAAAGGCAAAAATGAACCCGTCTATCCGCGACGAGGAAATGGCCTATGACAAAGGACTGCGTGAAGGGATTACGCTTATCGGCGAGATCGTTAATAAACCGGCAGAAGCAAAAGCCCTGATTACGGCCACCGATCAGGGCCGCAAAATCGTCAGCGATCGCCTGAAGGATGTTCCGGCGGAGAAACGCATTCGCGCCTATATGGCGAACCCGGAACTGACCACCTACGGATCAGGGAAATATACCGGCCTGATGATGCTGCATGCGGGCGCGGTCAACGTCGCCGCAGCGACCGTAAAGGGATTCAAAACCGTGTCGATGGAGCAGATAATCGCCTGGGATCCGCAGGTGATTTTTGTGCAGGCTCGCTATCCCTCCGTCGTGAATGAAATTAACAGTTCACCGCAGTGGCAGGCTATCGACGCAGTAAAAAATCATCGCGTCTGGCTGATGCCGGACTACGCCAAAGCATGGGGTTATCCAATGCCGGAAGCGATGGGGATTGGCGAATTGTGGATGGCGAAAAAACTCTATCCACAGAAATTTCAGGATGTGGACATGAATAAGCTGGCCAATAAGTGGTATCAGCGCTTCTATCGCACCGCTTATCAGGGAACAGAGTGATGCGCGCACTGGCGGCGGGCAGCCTGAAAGCGGTCTGGCCCGCGCTGATGGCGTACTTTCCTGAGCCAGTTGAAACCCGGTTTGGCCCCGCCGGTCTGCTCCGCGAACGGATTGAAGCCGGTGAGCCCTGCGATCTCTTTGCTTCAGCCAGTGAGGAGCATCCGCAAAAATTGCTGTACGCTGGGCGAGCGCTGGCAGTCATACCGTTCACGACCAATAAACTCTGCATCACGGTTCGCAGCGATCGGCTACAGGCGGGAGACGACTGGTATCAGCTACTGACCCGCGACACACTGCGGATCGCAACCTCTACACCCACAGCCGATCCCTCTGGCGACTATGCGCAGACCCTTTTCACCCGGATGGGCAACGCTGGTGAAGCGGTGCGCCAGCGCGCAAAGGCACTGGTGGGTGGGCGTGACTCTGGACCTATTCCCGCAGGCAGGCTGGCGGCAGAATGGATTATCCTGGAGGATCAGGCGGATCTGTTTATCGGTTATGCCAGCTATCGTGCGGCCCTGAGCCAGATTGCCGGGCTGACAGTCGTTGAAATCCCTGCAGCTTTCAATCCTGTTGCGCGTTACGCCTGTGCGATCATTACGCCAGAGGCGCGTCGGCTGGCGGATTTTTTAGAATCGGAGCAGGCAAAAGCGGTGCTGCGGGAAGCGGGGTTTGGCGGGGAGTAAATGCCTTTTCTGTCGCGGATGACTTTGCGCCCTGTCAGCATATCGCTTTAAGGGCGCGAAACACAGATCATCAAAGCTTAGCGAAATCCACCTTAAGCTTGTGACTGATATGTTCAGCCTGCCCGGTGGCGCTACTGTGGTGCATTATGAAGTAAGGATGTTTAAAACTCTTCAGGCTCGCCCGGCAATGGCTCGGTCAGTTCCTGCCCTTTAACACCGGCATAGGTAATCACCAGTTCGGCTGGCTCATCCAGGGTGTAACCGCGATGCGCGCTGTTGACCGTCTCATTGAGGGCTTCACCCGCATGGAAAGTGCGCTGTTCGCCGCTCTCTTTGTCCTCAACAGTCAGGGTGCCGGAAAGAATAAACGCCGCATTAGGCATTGGATGGGTGTGCCAGGGTAATGACGTATGGGCAGGCAGTGACAGCCGCATAACGGTCAGCTCAGGTTCGCCGGTGGGATAGGCCTCAATCACTTCACCGTTCCAGGCCTGGCTGCTGCGCATCACTTCAACCGCGTTAATTTCGTTATCTTGCTTCGACATGGTTAATCCCTGTTAATAATCAATAGAATGCCAGTAGTGACCGATAGGTAAGCTTAGAAGAAAACTGTGTTGATGCCCGCCTGCGTTTTAATAAGCCTGTTAACAGGAATTTTCCGCCAGCGAACACAGGGATGAAAACCGGACATTACCGGACTGGCTGAATCGCTGATTAATTAATGTTCAATATTTGCGTTGTGGTTATAAGATATATTCCTCAGTCAGTACGCAACCTGTGAGATCTGTATTATCTTTGAAGCCATCAACCACCTGAGGGATTTCTGATAATGAAAGGTCTGTTTACGGCATTACTCGCCAGTTCTGTTCTACTATTATCCGCCTGCTCAAAAGATGACGATAACAAAGTTAAAGTAGCAATTAATACCGGGCCTGATGAAGCAATCTGGCAGGTGGTAAAGCAGGTGGCGAAGGATAAATACAAGCTGGATGTCGAAGTACTTAACTTCAATGACTATGTACTGCCAAATGAAGCGCTGAATAACAAAGAAGTTGATGCTAACGCCTTCCAGAGCCTGCCTTATCTGGAATCCCAGTCTAAAGAGCGCGGCTACAAGTTTGCGGTGGTGGGTAAAACGTTCGTCTTCCCGATTGCTGCCTATTCGCACAAAATCAAGAACATCAGTGAGCTGCAGAATGGTGCCACTATCACCATCTCTAACGAAGCCACTACGCTGGGACGCAGCCTGCTGCTGCTGCAGGCGCAGGGTCTGATTAAACTCAAACCGGATGTGGGTTATTTACCGACCTCACTGGATATCATCGAAAATCCAAAAAACCTGAAGCTGGTTGAAGTGGATACACCACAACTGACCCGCACCTTAGACGATCCAAACGTCACTCTGTCGATTATCAATACTAACTTCTCAGCCCAGGCTGGATTATCAGCACATCGCGATGGCTTATTTATGGAAAGCGCCTCATCGCCTTACGTCAATGCGCTGGTATCACGTGAAGATAATAAAGACAGCGATAAAATTCAGAAGCTGAAGTCTGCGCTGCAGTCACCGGAAGTCGCGGCCAAAGCCGAAGAAGTTTACAAGGGTGATGCGATTAAAGGCTGGTAAGTCGCCCGATAATCGATCATTAACGATCAAAAAAGGCCGCACTCTGTTGCGGCCTTTTTTATATCTGCACTTTTACCGGCACATCTGCCAGCACTTATACATCCGCTACATCCGCGCCTGCCCGCAAGGTCACAGGAAGGGTTACGCGGCTGCGCCTTTTGGCTGAGCAGAGAGATGCCCTGCCCACAGACTGGCGACCCATTTCACCCCTTTAGACGTAAAACGTGCCTGAGAAAAAGCGTGCTGATTTTCGCCCGTGCCGGTATGCAGCGTAAAGTAGCCGGCCTGCAGATGGTAATGCTGCGGCGTCAGGGTGCCTTTTGCGCGATACATGATGTTGCGCTCCAGCAGAAACTGGCGGAACTCCGGTTCTTTCACTTTCAGCATTTTGCAGAGCTGCCGAAAACCCAGCGAGTCATCAACCTCAACGAAGTTATCAAAGAACGCCGCCTTGGGTGCCGAGAGAGCCAGCTGCTGCTCCGCCGCCTGACGCTGTTCAAACTGCTCAGCCCAGGCGCGAGCGGCTTCAGCCGGATTGGTAAAGTCAGGCAGATGGGTCGACTTTTCGCGATCCTGCCAGCGATCCAGCACTTCTGCAGTGAAGCCTGGCGACAGGCGAGCCACGGCCAGCAGCGAGTCACGCTTGCACAGACGGTACTCCTGACGCACTTCCCCTTCCCGCTCATACTCATTCACGCTGAGCGGCTGGGAGAGACGCTGAGCCGTCTCCAGACTTTTGATTAACCGCTTCACTTCTCCGTGTGTAATACCGGTCATCTGAGCCAGTTCACGACTGCTCATTGTGACCGATTGTTCCAGAGATTTGAGGCTTTCAGTTGAAATCATCATGGGTTCACCCCTCGCTAACGCTACCAATACCCGGCGGGCAGTCGATTAATTATACAAACACCTGTTCAAATATCCAGTATTTTATTTAAGCAATAACGTAACTGGAAGCTGTTACGCAAACAGCAGGGTGTGAGGGGGTTTTGCGGGCTGAAGCGTGCGTGTTGAGTGCCTTGCAGTACGCGTTGCGGGCTTTTGCGGCAGCATAAGCGGGTAATCCATCGCTCAGTTATTTACATATAATCACAATGATGGACACAGACTCTTTACATTACAGTATAGTGAAGGCTGTCAGCAGGTTACTGGCCTGCCGGGCTCACTATTTTTGATTCGGGGTGCAGGGGCGCAATCTGGCCCGTTACCACTGGATGTCACCTTTTACTGGAGTAAGTCATGCAGCCGTTGAAAGTCGCCTTTATTAAAGCTAACTGGCATAGCGAAATCGTTTCTCAGGTTCTGACCGGATTCGAACAGGAACTGGAAAGCCGCGGTACCTCATATGAGATTAAGACATGGGATGTTCCGGGCGCTTTTGAAATGCCGCTGCTGGCGCAACGCCTGGCGCAGACCGGCAAATACGATGCGATTGTCTGTGCAGCACTGGTGGTGGATGGCGGCATCTATCGCCATGATTTCGTCGCACAGGCTGTAGTAAGTGGTCTGATGCAGGCGCAGCTGGCAACCAATGTGCCCGTCTTCTCTGTGTCACTTACGCCACATAATTTCCAGCCATCGGCAGAGTTTATCGACTTCTATACTCAGCATTTCGTGAAAAAAGGTCAGGAAGCGGCGCGTGCCGTCTGCCAGATTCACGCCCTGGAACTCTGATACGACTGTAACGAATGCTGACAATGCGTTTGCCTGCGCTGTTAAGGAGAGAAAGTTGGAAAACTCACGTCCGCCTTTACCGCCATTTACTGTGGCTGCACAGGCGATAGAAAAAGTCCGGCTGGCTGAGGATGGCTGGAACAGCCGGGATGCGGAGCGAGTCGCTCTGGCCTATTCAGCGGACAGCAAGTGGCGTAACCGTGATACCTTTCTGACCGGCCGGGCAGAAATCATCGCCTTCCTGCAGCAAAAATGGCAGCGGGAGCAGCAGTATCGGCTGATTAAAGAGTTGTGGAGTTTTGACCAGAACCGGATTGCGGTGCGGTTCGCCTATGAATGGCATGATGAGCAACTGCAGTGGTATCGCTCATATGGCAACGAGAACTGGGCTTTTGATGAGCAGGGTTTAATGCAGCAGCGTTATGCCAGCATTAACGATCTGAAAATCAGTGAAGAACAGCGGCTGTTTCACTGGCCGCAGGGCCGACGTCCTGACGACCATCCTTCACTGAGCGAACTGGGCTTATAGCGTCAGCCCTTCCAGCGGAGAGCCAGGCTCTCCGCCGTCATCCACTTAGCCCTGCTCGTCCTTGTTCTCAACAAAGGTCGCTTTATTACGTGTGACCGTATAAGCCACCTTTTTGACATCGTCCGGTGACGTGGTCACTTCTACCGGCGCAATGGTCACCCGACCCATACCAAACAGGGTGGGGACATAGCCGCCAACCTGGTGTTTGCCGGCCGGAACATGCAGCAGCATGCTTTCGCCGTTCGGCAATCTTCCGGCGTCTTTACCATCTACAGTCAGGAATACACTGGAGCCATCATCTGTGCGGGTCTTGATGTGTGAGACATCAATCTGCGTCGGGCCAGCAGCAAATTCATCTGGCGCATCGCTGGCGGCATTTTTCTTCGCGCAGCCGGCCAGCACAGCAGCAACCGTCACAACGGCGAGAGTATAACGATAACGCATTGGGCACTCTTTCTCCTGATCATCAGAACCCGCTATTTTAGCGATTTAGCAGGAGGATGTAAGGGGGAGAAGAGTCGGCATGCTCTTAAAAACGGCTTAAATGTGCTGGTTTCCAGGTATATTTGCGTAAAGAATATTTACTGAATAAATACACAGTGTTTTTATTGCCTGATCGTAGTGCTTTTAACCTGCTGATCAGCATAAATTTAATCAGAGAATAACAACGAATAAGCGTAGCGTCACAGGCACATAGCGCCAGTTTGCCTTAACTCTGCCTCTGTTAATCGTCTGTTATAAGGTTCATAGTGGTGGTTCATCCCCGGTTGATCCCGGCGGCCTTTCCCTCAACAGAGGGCACGATATGCATTCTTATACCACCGATACTGTTTGCGCCATAACCGGCACACATCCTGCGAACCTGAAGAGCTGGATGAAGCAGGGATTACTGACGCCGCAGCAGTATCAGGAACGCTGGAGTGAACATCACCTCAGTGAAATCCAGACCCTGGTTGGCTTAACGGCCACTGGCGCGACGCTCGACGAAATCTGGCAAGGTCAGCAGTCTGCTTCTACGGTTACCACCTTTGGCTGGGCGGCGCGCAAAGGCGACCTGCTCTGGCAACTTGAATTTGGCACACCGCTGTCGCTTTCACGTCAGATGCACACAATGTCCAGCCACTATAGCGGTGATGATTTCGTCATTAATCTGCTGCGGCCGCTAAGCGCCTGGCTTTACACCGATCTCCGTCGGGGAGCGTCACGGCGTCTCAACCGTTTTGAGCAAACTGTTCAACAGCAGGCGGATAAAGTCATGCGCGCCTCATCGCGCAACGAATCCTCCATTCCCCTGTTTCTGGAAGCGGTGAGCGTACTGGATAAAACCGAAATCTGGCTTGAAGCCATTCGTCTTACTGCGATGGGCTTTAATGTCGAGGTTGACTCGCGTGCTTCTGGTCAGCCAGCCGTTAAAACTGATCTCCATCAGCATCATGTGATGTGGTGTGGTGCCGGCATCAGCCAGCAGATGCAGGACTATTTTGAACAGCAGAGTCAGGATGGTCATCCGGTAATGCTTAGTGGACCTGATTGTAATCTGCAATTTTCCCAATCCAGGGCCTCCAGCGCTGCCTGAAAGCAGGCAGCTCCGTCTTTACCCCCGTTTTTCCGCGCCAGTAAATATTTTTTTTCGTTAAGAATCTCTTAAGGTGGTTCCGTATACTGGTGCCACAACCCTGACTCATAGACGAGACTAAGATGAAAAAGACCTTACTGACCTTCAGCCTTCTCCTGTTACCCCTGACTTATACTGCTGCGCACGCGGCCTCTGACCTGACAGGTTGTGCAGCCAAAAAGCAGGAGATTGAGACTCAGCTCTCTTTTGCCCGCCAGCACAATAATACCCACCAGGTTGCCGGCCTTGAAAAAGCGCTGAGCGAAGTGAGTCAGAACTGTACCGAAAGCAGTCTGCTAAAGCAGCGTCAGGAAAAAGTGGCAGAGAAAAAGTTGAAGGTACAGGAACGCGAACAGGAACTGGCGAAAGCGAAAGCAGAAGGACGCAGCGCCAGCAAGATCCAGAAGCGCGAAGATAAACTGGCTGACGCCCGCCAGGAACTGAAAGAAGCCGAACAGGCTCTGCATCAGTAGAATTCATTCTGGCCAGCCACTGCGCTGGCCGTTATTCTCCCTTCCTCAGCCCTGACCCATTCTCCTTTCTAAATACCTGATTAGCCTGCGCTATTAACGCCCAATCCATTACTTTATGTAATCCTTTGATTACTTATTCTCATGCACTTAATTGGTGCAGCAAAGTCAACAGGGTGACGATCAATTATTTAACTTTTTGAACGCCCTCAAAGATCTGAAAGATAGCGATATTTCCCGTCCTATGCAGAAAATACGCACTTCACGCGCATCTTTATTCGTCTGTAAGGGGTCAGCAATACTAATCTATTCACTCACCCCGCCCCAAAACAGGGCATTGCTGCATTGTGGCATGGCTGATGCCACATCTTATTTGTTTCAGGAGTGTTAGATTATGTCGGCGCAATGCAATGCGCTCTCCATCCACGGCTCCACACAATAAATAACTTCATTAAGAAAGGTTTTTTATGGATAAGTTATCTTATGCGTCTGAAAGCAGCACATCTGCCTGGTCCACCTATTTACAGCAAATCGACCGGGTTGCGCCCTATCTGGGCGATCTTTCACGTTGGATAGATACTTTGCGTCATCCAAAACGTGCGTTGATTGTTGATATTCCTCTCCAGATGGATGATGGCTCGATTCGCCATTTCGAAGGCTATCGCGTTCAGCACAACCTTTCGCGCGGCCCAGGTAAAGGTGGTATTCGCTACCATCCGGATGTCGACCTTAATGAAGTGATGGCGCTCTCCGCATGGATGACCATCAAATGTGCGGCGGTTAACCTGCCTTATGGCGGCGCTAAGGGCGGCATCCGCGTTGATCCGTTCAAACTGTCCGAAGGTGAACTTGAGCGACTGACCCGCCGTTACACCAGTGAGATCGGCATCATCATCGGGCCGCAAAAAGATATTCCTGCACCAGACGTCGGGACCAACAGCAAAGTGATGGCGTGGATGATGGACACCTACTCCATGAACCACGGCACAACGATTACCGGCGTCGTCACCGGCAAACCGATTCATCTGGGCGGTTCACTGGGGCGTGAAAAAGCCACCGGTCGCGGCGTGTTTATTACCGGACGCGAAGTGGCACGCCGTGCAGGTATTGAGATTGAAGGCGCACGCGTTGCAGTTCAGGGCTTCGGTAACGTCGGCAGCGAAGCGGCACGCCTGTTTGATGAGGCGGGCGCTCGTGTGGTAGTGATTCAGGATCACACCGCGACGCTGTTTAATGCCGATGGCATCAACATGGCTGCCCTGAGCGAATGGCAGATCGCCAATAAGCAGATTGCCGGTTTCCCTGGCGCGCAGAGCATTGATAAAGAGGCATTCTGGACCACAGGGATGGATATTCTGATCCCGGCGGCGCTGGAAGGTCAGATTACCCGTGAGCGTGCTGAAGTCCTGAGCTGCAAAATCGTGCTGGAAGGCGCAAACGGCCCGACCTATCCGGATGCCGATGACATGCTGGCCACCCGCGGCATTATCGTGGTGCCGGACGTGGTCTGTAATGCCGGTGGCGTGACCGTCAGCTACTTCGAGTGGGTTCAGGACATGGCCAGCTTCTTCTGGAGCGAAGATGAGATCAATCGTCGCTCAGACAAGATCATGACGGAAGCGATGGTACACGTCTGGGAAAAGTCGAAGGAGAAAGAGTGCTCGCTGCGCACCGCGGCCTATATCGTGGCCTGTGAGCGTATTCTGATGGCGCGTAAAGATCGCGGTATCTACCCGGGTTAATGCCTGTGGCGCTGTTGCCTGCAGCAGCGCCCTTTTCCCTGCCTACTTCATCAGCACCTGAAACTTTGGATTAAATTCATCGAAAATCGGTAAAGCGGCGGCGCCGAGAGCGGCTGTATCGCTGCCGGTCATGCCAATTTTTAGTCGCATATCATTAAGATATCGTCCGCGCACCGACTGATAAAGCGGTGGCAATCGCTGTACCATCTGCTCCAGCAGCGGCGCAGGCATCATCCCGCCAATAATCACCGCCTCGGCATCAAACACCGACTCCAGAATATTGATCGCCTGACGCAACGGCGTCGTCACATTTTCAATCCATGCGGTAAAACGCGCGGGTTCAATCTGCAACAGATCTTCGGGCAGCGCCCGCATCGGATCGAGACCGCAGAATTCATAGGCGGCCTGCAGCGAGACGTAACGCTCCAGACAGCCCTGATTTCCGCAGTAGCAGTCGCGACCGCCCGGCTCCACCACAATGTGTCCGATTTCGCCCGCATTATGGGCGTGGCCGGTATAGATATGGCCATCGGTGAAGATCCCCGCGCCCAGGCCGGTGCCGATATAGAGATAGATAAAGGAGTTCAGGTGGCGCGCTGTGCCGTGAAAGCGTTCGCCGATGGCGGCGACCGTAGCATCATTTTCCAGCGTCACCGGCAGACCACTAATGGTGGCGAGTTCAGCCTCGATATCGACCTGCTCCCAGCCGTTCAGCGTGGTCGGCCCCACTGATGAAATGCCCTCCACACCAAAAGGCCCTGGCATCACCACGCCAATCCCCAGCACTTTTTGCCACTGAGTACCCAGGAAGGCGCGCATCTCCTCCAGCACGCTGGCAATGCACGCCAGGGTGGCAGCAGGCTGAGGCTTTTGCACCAGAACGAGGCGGCGGAAATGCACTTCACCACTGAGATCGACCAGAACCAGCAGCAGCGTCTGGTGATCAAGATGAATGCCGATCGACCAGGCACTGGTGGGATTGAGCGTAACCGGAATTGAGGGCTGACCACGCCCGCTGCGGCGTGGCTGGCGGCTGGTCAGCAGTTCGGCCTGTTCCAGTTCCGCCACGATATTCGAGACGGTCTGCGGCGTCAGCGCCGTCATGCGGGCCAGTTCGGCACGGGTCAGTTCACCGTGCAGGCGAATGGCTTCAATCACCACACGTCGGTTGTGCGCCCGCGCATGTTCAAGGTTGGTACCCGAGGTTTTCATGTTGTTTTCCATTTCAGCGGGACCCGACAGTATTGGTCTCCGAAAGCATTCGGGCAAACAATATCTTTGATGCTGCACGCAATTCTCGCGCATCAGGATAGGCAATTTTGCCATAAAAGCGCAGTCTGAGTTTCAGCGTTGTTACGGCTATGTTGCTATGCCCTCCGGCGTTCTGGCACGCCGTTTGCTTAGATCCAGACAGGTCAGTTCACCCACTGACCAAAATTACGCCCCCGATTAAATCAATCAAATTGATTTAATTAACCGACAGCCTGTTGCTGCACAGTGGAGAAGACCATGTCACAACGTTACCTACCCCAACTAAAAGCCGGTTTTGCCGCCTTACTGATGTTAAGCGCAGGCAGCGCGGCGGCGGCCAGCCAGATTAATGCCCTGTTTATGACCCAGGCGGCTTACAGCGAAAATGATATCCGCGCGATGACGCAAAATTTTCAGAAGCAGCACCCGGATGTCAGCGTCAATCTGGAGTTTGTTCCTTATGAGGCGCTGCACGACATGATTGTGGCGGCGCGTGGCGCAGGCGGCAATGGCTATGATGTGGTGCTGTTCGATGCCATCTGGCCAGCGGAATTCGCCCGTTTCGATCTGCTGCAGGATGTCAGCGCACGCATTACGCCAGAGGATAAAGAGAAGGTCTTCCCGGGCGCGATGAACACCGTGGTTTACAAAGGCAAAACGCTGGGTATGCCGTGGATCCTCGACACCAAATACCTTTACTACAACAAAGCGATGCTGGCTAAAGCGGGCATCACCACGCCGCCTCAGACCTGGCAGCAGGTGCTGGATGACGCGAAGATCATCAAGGATAAAAAGATTGTCACCTGGCCACTGGTCTGGAGCTGGTCCCAGGCTGAGGCGCTGGTGTGTGACTACACCACGCTTGTTTCAGGCTTTGGTGGTCAGTTCTACCAGAACGGCAAGCTTAACTTCTCCGGCCCGGCTTCACTCAAGGCGCTTAACCTGATGAAAAGCTCGCTTGATGAGGGTCTGAGTAACCCGGCGTCGCGTGAATATCTGGAAGAGGATGTACGTAAATCGTTTTCTAATGGCGATGCGGCTTTCGCGCTGAACTGGACCTACATGTACAACATGGCCAACGATCCGAAGCAGAGCAAAGTGGCGGGCGACGTTGGGATCATGCCTGCGCCTGGCGATGCACCTGGTAAAGTCGGGGCGGTGAACGGCTCAATGGGCCTGGGGATCACCAAAGGCAGCACCCATGCCAACGAGGCGTGGCAGTACATTCAGTACATGACCTCACAGCCGGTACAGAATCAGTATGCGAAGCTCAGCCTGCCAATCTGGAAATCCTCTTATCAGGATGAAGCAGTGAAAAAGGATCAGGAGAGCCTGATTGCCGCGGCGGACAAATCACTAAACGTGATGCTGTCACGTCCGGAGACCGCAGACTATTCCCGTCTGTCGAACCAGCTGCAACAGCAGTTACAGCAGGTATTGCTGGGTAAAGCCCCGGCGCAGGACGCGATGGCGACGGTTGATAAAAGCGCCGCCCGGCTGCGTTAAGGAGTCATGATGCTGAGTTTGCGTCAACGCGAACAGCGTCAGGCATGGGTGCTGCTGGCACCCATGTTGCTGGTAATGCTGTTGTTAACCGCCTGGCCTCTGCTGCGTACCATCTGGCTCAGCTTTACCGATGCTGCGCTGATTGGCAGTGGTGAAACGCCTGCCTGGATTGGGCTGGAAAACTATCTCTATGCGCTTAGCGATCCCGACTTTCGGGCGTCGATCTGGCGCACACTCTATTTCACCCTTGTGTCGGTCACCGTTGAAGGGATTATCGGCGTGCTGGTGGCGCTGCTGCTGAATCAAAAATTCATCGGGCGCAACGTTTTGCGTGTACTGGTAATTCTGCCGTGGGCGCTGCCGACCATTGTCAATGCCATGATGTGGCGGCTCAACTTCAACCCTGACTACGGCAGCATCAATGCCCTGCTCAGCCAGCTCGGCATCATTGACGGCTATCGTAGCTGGCTGGGATCGCCGGAGGCGGCGCTCAATGCGGTGATGTTCGCGGATATCTGGAAAAACTATCCACTGGTCACCCTGCTGGTGCTGGCGGCGCTGCAGTCGATCCCCGAGGATCTGTTTGAAGCGGCACGACTGGACGGTGCCTCCGCCTGGCGGCGTTTCCGGGCGATTACCTTCCCGGCGATTGTTGCTCCGCTCGGCGTCGCGCTGGTGTTACGCACCATTGATGCCTTTAAAATCTTCGACATCATCTATGTGATGACGCGCGGCGGGCCGGTGGACAGCACCAAAACCCTGAGCTTTTTCGTTTATCAGGAGTCGTTCAGCTATCTGCGTGCCGGCAGCGGTGCCGCCTACGCGATACTGATGACCCTGATGTGCGCCCTGCTAATCACGCTCTATCTGCTGATGTTATGGCATCAGCGCCGCCGGAGTACCGCTTATGAAAACTAAACTGAGACGGGTGCTGCGTTACGGGGCTGCGCTGCTGGTCGCTGTCAGCAACCTGGCCCCGATGGGCTGGCTGTTTCTGATGAGCGTCAGTTCTGCCAGCGATCTCTCCCGCGTGCCGCTGGAGTGGCTGCCGCGTCAGTGGGATTTCAGTCGCTATCAGGGGCTGGTTTCGCTGGCGCCGAATCAACCCGGCAACGTTTTTCTGCACGCGCTGGGTAACAGTTTGCTGGTGGCGACGGTGGCCACAGCGATCTCGCTGCTGCTGGCGATACCTGCGGCGTTCAGCTTTTCACGCTACAGCGGTCGCGATGCCTGGCTGTCCGGCGCTCTGGCAATCTATATGGTGCCGCCCGTGGCGTTTGTGCTGCCGCTCTACTTTCTGCTGCAACAGCTGGGGCTGCTCAACACCCGTCCCGGCCTGGTGATGGTCTACTGTTCGCTGATCCTGCCGTTTCTGACCTGGATGCTGAAGAACCAGTTCGACTCGCTGCCGCGTGATATCGAACAGGCGGCACGGCTGGATGGCCTGCGCTTCTGGCAGGTTCTGCTGCGCATTACGCTGCCCCTGGCGAAACCGGTGCTGGGCGCTGCCGCGCTGTTCGGCTGGCTGCTCGCCTGGGATGAGTTTTTCTACGCGCTGCTGTTCACCAGCAATATTTCGGCACAGACCCTGCCGGTCGCCATTGCCGGTTTCACCGCCGGACGCGCGACCGATGACGGGCTGATCGCGGCAATCGGCATTCTGGCTTCGGTGCCGCCACTGTTTATTGCCATCTGGTTGCAGAAGACGCTGGTTAGCGGTCTCACCAGCGGCGGAAGTAAGGGATAACTATGGTCACTACCCTCACGCCCACCCTCTATGTGGTGGGCAATATAAATGTTGATTTAATCATGAGTACGCTCAGCGACTGGCCACAGCGCGGCACGGAAGTGATGCTGCAGCACAGTGAGTTACGTCCCGGCGGGTCAGCGGGTAACTGTGCGCTGGCGCTGGAGGCGATGCAGGTGCCGCATCGGGCCATTGCCAATCAGGGCGACGATGGCTTCAGTCACTGGCTCGCCAGTCACTTTCCTCATAGCGCTGCATACTGGCCGCGCTATGCCTGTGAGACCTCGCTGACGGTAGGCGTGACCCATCCCGATAACGAACGCTCCTTTCTCAGCAATCACGGCCATATTACCGTGCTGACCGCGGACGATGTGCTGGCCCAGTTGCCGTCGCAGGCGACGCCGGGCGACATCGTCCTGCTGTGCGGCACCTTTCTCTGTCTGGAACTCTATGGTCACTACCCGGCGCTGTTGGCCGCGCTGCAACAGCGTGGCTTCTGTGTCGCCGTGGATACCGGCTGGCCGCCTGCGGGCTGGAACGATGGGCTTCGCTTACAGATTGGCAACTGGTTAGCGGACTGTGACTGGCTGCTGCTGAACGAGGTGGAAGCGCTGGGCTTATCGGGCGCAGAACTGCTGGATCAAAGCGGTAAACAGCTGGCGGCCCGGCTTAGTGGTCGCGGCGGCTGTGTGATTAAGTGTGGCGCAGAGGGCGCACGTCTCTGGTCTGCCGCCTCTGTGCAGTATGCTGCTGCCCAGCCGGTGACGGTGGTAGATACCATTGGGGCCGGTGACAGTTTTAATGCCGGTTTTCTTACTGCACTGCTCTATCACCAGCCATCGCACACGGCGCTGCGCTGGGGCATTGAAGTGGCATCACAGGCGATAAGCAGCTCTCCGCGCCGCTATCCCAGCTGGCAACAACTCCAACTATCAAATGAGGTGCGCTGAACATGGCCAGTGTTGAACTTATACAGGTGGCGAAGCGCTACGGTAAACAGAGCGTGCTGCACCCGCTGGATTTAACCATCCCTGATGGCAGTTTCACTGTGCTGGTCGGCCCCTCCGGCTGCGGCAAATCAACCCTGCTGCGGCTGCTTGCCGGTCTGGATACCGTCTCTCACGGGGCGATCATGCTGGATAAAAAACAGATTAACGATCTCGATCCTGCTGACCGGGATATCGCCATGGTGTTTCAGAGCTATGCGCTCTATCCGCATCTCACCGTTGCGGAGAATCTGGCGTTTCACATGCAGGTGAAAAAAGTGAAGCGCGAGGAGCAAAAAAGCAAAATCGCCCGCATTGCCGGCATTCTCGGCATCGATCAGCTGCTGCAGCGTTATCCCCGGGCGTTGTCAGGGGGACAGCGGCAGCGCGTGGCGATGGGCCGCGCCATGGTGCGCAATCCGCAGGTGTTTCTGTTTGATGAGCCGCTCTCAAATCTTGATGCGCAGTTACGCATGGAGCTGCGGGCCGAGATTAAGTCGCTGCATCAGCGTTTCAAAACCACCATGGTCTATGTTACCCACGATCAGGTTGAGGCGATGACGCTGGCGGATCAGATTGTGGTGATGAAAGAAGGGGTCATTGTGCAACAGGGTGCGCCGCTGGCGATTTATGACCGCCCGGTAAACACCTTCGTGGCGCGGTTTATCGGGTCACCACCGATGAATCTGCTGGATGCCCGTTTCCAGACACGCGATGGGCTGCCTGGCGTCTGCTGTGGCGAGCAGTGGCTGCCGTTGCCGCGTCGCTGGCACAGTGCGGCACAGCAGCAGGCCGATCAGCCGGTCACGCTTGGCGTACGTCCGCACGATCTGATTTTTGATGCCAGCGGGCAACCGGCGGCGGTCAACATTGTTGAGATCACCGGCGAATCGACCCTGCTACATCTGAACTGGCAGGGTTTCCCGCTGCATATGCAACTGACCGGCCGCAGCGATGCCGTGCCTGGCGGCACGCTGCCGGTGACCGTTAACCCGGATAAAATGCACTTGTTTGATGCCAGCAGCGGTGTGCGGCTGACGGAGCAGTGATTAATCTGAAGTCAGCACTGAATGCAGGCGGCAAAACCGCTTTAAGCGATGGGAGCAAACGCCTGTAGCAAAGCATCGCGGGCCAGGGATGGCCCGCGTTGAGCCGCCACGGATGGCGCTTTTGCGTCTTTGCGTAAGGCGTATGCTCCCTGAGCCGCCTCCTTACGCCAGATGAAACTGCTCCACCGTCTGTGACAGCTGCTGCGCCTGATCTTCCAGCGAACTGGCGGCAGCCGACATCTGCTGCACCAGCGCGGCGTTCTGCTGGGTGACGCCATCCATTTCATTGACGGCAATCGTTACCTGGCTGATGCCACGCGCCTGTTCACTTGATGCTGTGACAATCTCACCGATAATCCCCTGCACCGAATTCACCGCCTGCATCATCTCCTGCATGGTTTTACCGGCATCGTTCACCAGCCGGACGCCGCTCTCAACCCGCACGCTCGACTCTTCAATCAGTGCGCCGATCTCTTTCACCGCGTTCGCGCTGCGCTGGGCCAGATTACGCACTTCAGAAGCCACCACGGCAAAACCGCGTCCCTGCTCACCGGCACGTGCAGCCTCCACCGCCGCGTTCAGCGCCAGAATATTGGTCTGGAAGGCAATGCTGTTGATCATGGTTGTAATGTCGCCGATCTTTTTCGAACTGTCATCGATCTGCGCCATGGTCTGCACCACCTCACCCACCAGCGAGGCACCACGACTGGCGATGTGGGTAGCGTTTTCAGTCAGGCTGGTCGCCTGCTGCGCGTTATCGGCATTCAGCCGAATCGTGGCGCTGATCTGCTCCATGCTGGCTGCGGTCTGCTCCAGCGCGGCGGCCTGTTGTTCGGTGCGGGACGCCAGGTTGAGGTTGCCACTGGCAATTTCGCCCGCTCCCTGGCGTACCGATTCACTGGAATCTTTAATCTGCCCGACAATCTGCCGGAGCTGACTTTGCATGGTGTGAATCGCAAAGAACAGGCTGCTGCTATCACCGCTTTTCACCGCGATCCGGTTATCCAGTTTGCCATCGGCAACGGCCAGCGCAATATGCGCCGCTTCAACCGGCTCGCCGCCAATCGGACGCAGCACTTTACGGCTGAACAGCATGCCCAGCACCGCGCCGACCAGCAGAACGCTCACAACCATCAGGATCACCGCCCACATCAGCTGTCGGGTGGAGGCGGCCATCACCTGACTGACCGGCGCCACGACGCCGAGATACCAGGGTTTGTCGCTGTTACCAATCACCACCGGCTGCCAGGTGACCAAAGCGTCTTCACCCAGCACAGCATCAAAATGCTGTACGACTTTCGACGTAAAACCATCTTTTTCGCCTTTCCAGGGTTTTCCGGCTTCATCTTTAACCGGCGAGGAGACCACATTCCCGGCACCCGAAAGCAACAGCGCATAGCCGCTGCCCTGCCAGGGTTTGATCTGATTCACTTTCTGTTGCAGTGATGCCAGTGAAATGTCAGAGGTAACAATCGCTTTTAAGGTGCCCTGATCGATAATCGCGGCGGCGACGGAGGTGAGCAGGGTCGGCACGCCGTTATAAGCATAACTGTACGGTTCGGTGAGCGTATCTTTTTGTGTTTTTTGCGGGATCAGATAGTAATCGCCCTGACCCGGTGTCAGATAGGAGAGCAGCGGATGCATCGAGTAAGTACCTGACGCGTCACGATCGACAAAAAAGGCATAGCGGCCCTGCGGTGCCTGACCTGGCTGTGAAGCAAAATCCGCATCCCGGCCATCAAATGCATTTTTTTCAAATATGACTGACATCGACAGATAGTCTGGATTAGCGCGCAGCGCATATTCCATCACCTTATCAGCCGCTTTGCGATCGGTAATACCGGCGCGAGGTAACGCGATCAGACTTTGACCGAGAAGACTGGCAACGTCGCGGGCATGACTCAGTTCCTGCTGCACCTGTAAGGCACGGCTCTGCGCAATCTGCTGCAGATATTGTTCGGCCAGTTCTTTCTGTTCTTTGCCCGATTGCCAGCTGAGAACCCCAATAGTCACGGTAAATCCCAGCACTATCGTTAAACCACCCATGATCAGCATCTGGGCACGGGTACTCATTCTTTTCTTATGTGTTAACTGACTGACCATAGTGCTTCCCCTGAAATTTACCTGGCTCAATACCTCCTTGTAGTTATGGTGCTCCTGAGATCATCTATCGGCGGCGTTTTTTTGAACTTTAATGGACATTTCCCCGCCGTGATGGGGGTCTCACAGCGCGTGATTACGGGAAGTTGATCGCAAAGGGATTATGGCGCTGCGAATGAACGGCCTTTTTTTGATCTGCAACAATATTGCCGGCCGCCATTACTGTCAGTTTATGTCAACAGTTGCTGTAGCCCCCTTATCGCAGTGGAGATAGAACAATGATCGGTAAATCAGGATTAGCTGTCGGGATGGTTGTCTGGCTGGCGTATGTCGCCTGGATCGTTCACTACTATTCAGACACCTTTATGCAGTTCTCCCGCTAAGCAAACAGGACCTTCGGGTCCTTTTTTTTGCCCATAATTCCGCGTGATTAGCCTGTGAGCCAAATATTCGCTATTATCGACTCATTCCGTGAGCCGAATAACCTCCTTTATTCGGCTCATCCACCCTTAGCGTGAGCCGATTATGAGCGTTACCTGGATCTGGCAACAGCCGGACTGGCCCCATTTTCAGTGGCAGGACGCCGTGCTGTTACCGCGCCTGCGCCATCTGCAGCAGCAGCGCGGATTGCTGCTGGGACGTGCCAGCCTGCATTCAGACAGTGAAACCCAGACGCTGGATACCCTGCTGAGTAATATCCTCTCCTCTTCCGCGATTGAAGAGGAGCGGGTCAATGTGCAATCGGTCCGCTCATCGCTGGCGCGTCGGTTAGGCGTGACGGAAGAGCAACCCTATCCGGTCTCTGATCGTTCAGAAGGCCTGGCCGCCATGATGCTCGATGCCATCAATAACCGCAGCCAGCCGCTGACGCCTGAGCGTCTCTGTCAGTGGCACCGCTGGCTTTTCCCCGCCGATGAGTGGACGGTGCAGCGCCTGAGCGTCGGCACGCTGCGCGGCAGTGAGCCGATGCAGGTCATCTCAGGTCGCATCGATCGTCCCACGGTGCATTTTGAAGCGCCGCCGCGACAGGGGCTGGAGCCGCAACTGAACCAGTTTATTGAGTGGTTCAACAGCAGTCAGCATGATGTGATGCTGGACCCGTTACTGCGCGCCGCCATCTGCCATCTCTGGTTTGTCACCCTGCACCCTTTTGATGATGGCAATGGTCGTATCACGCGTGCGTTAACCGATCTGGCGCTGGCGCAGGCCGACAGTCAGAGTATCCGGCTGTATGCCATGTCACCCGCCATTCTGACGCAGCGTGCCGGTTATTACCGCATCCTTGAGCAGACGCAGAAAGGCGGCCTGGATATCACCCACTGGCTGGTGTGGTTTCTTGATATCCTGGATGAGAGTCTGCAACAGGCGATGAACGTCATCGATCGCACTCAGATGAAAGCGCGTTTCTGGCTGCGGCATCAGGGGATGGGGTTGAGTCCGGAACAGGTGAAAGTGCTGAACCGGCTGCTGGATGGTGGCGAGCAGGGTTTCGAACTGGGGATCAGCGCCAGCCAGTATCAGAAGGTCGCCAAAGTGAGTAAAGCAACCGCGACCCGTCATCTGGCCGATCTGGTTGAAAAAGGCTGCCTTTACCGGCTCGAAGGCGGAGGCAGGAGTACCCGCTATCAGGTTAACAACCGCGAGACGCCCTGAGCCGGGCTGTTTTGACTGCTGACCGGGAGTACATCGCAGTCGCCGCGATGTACTCCTGAGTGCGGGAATTATTCTTTAAGTGAAGCCCCGTTGGTCGCAATGACCTCTTTATACCAGTAAAAGCTTTTCTTCCGGCTGCGGGCCAGCGAACCTTCCCCGGTATCATCGCGGTCAACATAAATAAAACCGTAACGCTTAGACAATTCGGCTTTTGATGCGCTGACAAGATCGATTGGCCCCCAACTGGTATAACCCATGACCTCCACGCCATCGTCAATGGCCTCACGCACCTGAACCAGATGATCGTTGAGGTAGCTGATGCGATAATCATCCTGCACGACGCCCGTTGCATCCGGTATGTCTTTGGCGCCCAGTCCGTTCTCAACAATAAACAGCGGCTTCTGATAACGATCCCACAGCATATTCAGCAAGGTCCGCAGGCCCACCGGGTCAATCTGCCAGCCCCATTCAGAACTCTGCAGATGAGGATTGGGCACCATGCTCAGAATGTTACCCCGCATCTGCTGATTCAGCGCCTCATCGGCGGTCACGCAGCCGGACATGTAATAGCTGAACGAGATAAAATCGACGGTCGACTGAAGTATCTGACGATCGGCATCCGTGATATCCAGCTGAATATTATTCTCACGAAAGAACCGCAACATATAGCCCGGATAAACACCACGGCACTGAACATCGCCAAAAAATTGCCATTTCCGGTTCTCCTGCAGCGCTTCCAGCACATCATCAGGCTTACAACTGAGTGGATAGACCAGCCCTCCAAGCAGCATATTGCCAATGCTGGCGTCCGGGTTAATCTCGCGGCAGGCTTTCACCGCCAGCGCACTGGCGACCAGTTGATGATGAATCGCCTGATACACCTCACCTTTGCTGCTGGTTTCCGGCAGACCCACGCCGGTCATCGGCGCATGCAGAGACATGTTAATTTCGTTAAAGGTCAGCCAGAGTCTGACTTTCTTCCTGTAGCGGGCAAACACCGTGCGGGCATAATGCTCAAAGAAGCCAATCACCTGACGGTTACCCCAGCCACCATATTGCTTCACCAGGTTCCAGGGCATCTCATAATGTGACAACGTAACAAGTGGAGTGATGTGATGTGCGGCAAGCTCATCGAATAACCGGTCATAAAAGGCCAGACCAGCCTCGTTGGGCTGTTGCTCGTCACCGTTCGGGAATATGCGCGTCCAGGCGATTGAAACCCGCAGACAGCTGAACCCCATCTCTGCAAACAGCCTGATATCGTCCGGGTAGCGGTGGTAAAAGTCGATCGCGATATCTTTGAGGCTTTTGCTGCCCTCAACGCGCTCCGATACCGGGCCAAAGATTCCCTGTGGCTGAACGTCGGAGGTTGAGAGGCCTTTGCCCTCTTCACGCCATGCGCCTTCAACCTGATTAGCGGCAACAGCACCGCCCCATAAAAATGAATCCGGGAAAGTTTTCATCCTGTTCTCCTTTTATTGACGAGTGACGCTGAGTAAAGGCGTACCTGCAGTAACCGCGGTCCCTGCTACAGTCATCACCTCAGGATACTCATCGCTGTTAGTGATAATGATCGGTGTTGCCAGGTCATATCCGGCATCAAGAATGGCCTGACGATCAAACTCCAGCAGCAGATCGCCGGCACTGAACGTGTCGCCCACTTTTACATGTGCCGTGAAAGGTTTGCCGCCGAGACGGACGGTATCGATACCCACATGGATCAACAGCTCAACCCCGCTGTGACTCAGCAGTCCTATGGCGTGTCGGGTCTGAAACAGGGAGGCAACTTCACCCGCGAAGGGCGCAATGACTTTGTTGTCGGAAGGAATTATGGCTGCGCCCTGTCCCAGCAGGCCGCTGGCGAAGGTCGGATCGGGAATCTGATCAAGCGCCAGTACGGTGCCTGTCATCGGTGACAGAATGTCATCTTCGCCTGGGATAACCGGGCTCACTGCGTCTGGCGTACTTTTACGGGGCATACCCGCTACCAGCGTCATGCCGCAACTCAGTATCAACGCCACTAGCGTCCCGGCAATACCGCCCCATAAGGTTGAATCAACACCGCCAGGCGGGATCATCTGGGCGATGGTAAAAATGTTGGCAAAGCCAAATGAATAAACGTGGGTGCTACTGAAGCCAACAATAGCACCGCCGATAGCGCCCGCCACACAGCCAAAGATAAAGGGACGGCGCAGCGGCAGATTAACGCCATAGACGGCCGGTTCAGTGATACCAAAGATCCCTGCTGTCACGGATGAACCCGCCAGCATCTTCTGCCGCGCATCCCGACTACGCAGAAACACCCCCAGCGCCGCGCCCACCTGGCCCATGACAGCAGGCAATAGCATGGGCAGCATTGAGTCATGCCCCAGTACGGCAAGATTGTTGATCATCAGTGGCACCAGTCCCCAGTGCAAACCAAAAATCACACAGACCTGCCACAACGCGCCCAGTGCGGCGCCAGCCAGCCAGGGTGCCAGCGCATAAATCCACTGGTAGCCGTTCGCCAGTATCTGACTTAAGCCCGTGGCCAGTGGGCCAATCACCAGAAAGGTCAGCGGTACAGTGACGCTCAGGCAGATCAGTGGCGCAAAAAAGTTTTTCATGGATGCCGGAAGTCGCCGGCTGCTCTGCTTTTCCAGCCAGCAACTTACCCACGCGGCGAGAATAATCGGGATAACGGACGCACTGTAATTAAACCAGGTCACAGGAATGCCGAGAAACGCGTCCGTTATGGCAACGGATTGCTGGCTGGCATTAAAAGCTGCAATCATCGTCGGATGGGTCAGCGCCCCGCCAATGACCATGGTAATAAAGGGATTACCGCCAAATTTTTTGCCCGCGGTGTAGCCCAGCACCAGTGGAAAGAAGAAAAACAGGGCATCACTTGCCGCAAACCAGATTTTATACGTTCCACTTTGAACAGAAAGCCAGCCACAGACCACGGCCAGCGCCAGTAAACCTTTAAGAATACCGGAGGCGGCAAGAACGCCAATAAACGGGGTAAAAATGCCGGACACAATGTCGATCAGGCGACTCAAAAGATTACCCGCGACCGCATCCTCTTCTTTCACTGAAGAGGGTTCGTCAGTCAGGCCCGCTTCAGTACATACTGCCAGCCAGACATCGTGAACGTGGTTGCCAATCACTACCTGAAACTGCCCACCGCTTTCAACGACCATAATGACACCCGGATTTTTCTTCAGTCCTTCAGCATCGGCTTTATGGTTGTCTTTCAGTTTGAAGCGCAACCGGGTGGCACAATGAACCAGACTTACGATGTTCTCCCGGCCACCGATATGGCTGAGGATATCCTGCGCCAGCGTGTGATATTCCATCTCGATTTCCTTACAACCGATGCCTGAGGACATCAGTTAACTGAGCCAAAAATGAAAAAACCTGAGAACGTCCTCCTTTCAGAGGCCGCGCTCAGGTTTTGCCTGCGTTAAGCAGTAACAATCCAGTTTATGGAGCTTATTGCCCCTCTTTTCTTACCCGTTCGATATGAATGGCGAGAAACATGATCTCTTCCGCGGTCAGCTCACGCTGATAGCTTTGTTGCAGATGCTGCGCGATTTTCACCGCACATTTCCAGGCTTTGGGATAGTTATCTTTTACAGCTGCATGCAGCGACACATCATCATCGTCTACCACGGTACGCGTCAGCATCCGCTGAGCAAAAAACTTCAGATGGGTGACAAAGCGCTGGTAACTCAGCGACGATTCGTTGTACTCCAGCTGCAATTGATACTTCACCAGTTGCAGAATCTCCTGCATAACCCGGGTGACATGCATCACTTCCGGCATTTCATTATTGAGCTGCGCCGTCACCAGATGCAGCGCGATAAACCCGGCTTCATCCTCAGCCAGTTCGACATTCAGACGACGTAAAATGATAGCCCTGGCCTCCTGACCCAGTTCGAACTCTTTGGGATAGAGGCGTTTGATATCCCACAGCAACACATTTTTAATCGCCAGGCCTTTATTTTGCCGTTCAATGGCAAAGTAGCAGTGGTCGGTCAACGTGATATACAGGCTCTCCTGCAATTTCCCCAGACGTTGTGTTGCAAGATCAATAATGCGGTCGCAGGTGGTCATCACTTCAGGAGGGATCTGGTGTAACAACTCCTCAAGCCGACGTACCAGCAAATCACTTTGCAGCGCGAATACCTTCTCAATGTGCGCCGCGTTGAGACTGTCACCGATACGCTTCTGGAAGGCCAGTCCACGCCCCATCACGACCTGCTCGCGTCCCTGCTCATCCTGAACCATCACCACGTTGTTATTAAGAATTTTGGCGATTTTCATCGGAACCCCAGAAACAAAAAAACCTGACATCCGACAGAGGCCAGAAGTCAGGTTTTGCCTGCCTAAGCAGTAACAATCCAGTTCGGGCACTCTATCAGTTTTCGTCGTGACCTCAATCTGTCAGGGCAAAAAGCGTGACAGCGATCGAAATCCTCTGATTAACTTAAAAAGTAACCACCGTTTTGAGTTCAGTCACCCAGGCATCCTGCGTATGGGTGATACCCGCTGGACGATGCCAGTACTGAAGCCCGGGGTGCGGTTCCGGGCAGCAAAAGGGGTATGACGCTCAGTGGAATGAAAACCCACGTTATGGGAGGAAGATGGTCATGCGAGGAAGGGCGTCTGAAAAATCGTTTAGTGGAATGCAGTGTCCATTAACTGCCATTTAGCGATTAAAAACACACCGCTTTAAACGCTTTTATCACTGATCACAATGTTTTGATTTATCGGACGAAAAGTTTTTAACGCGTGAAATCGTTCCGTTGAGCGTCAGAGCCCGTTATGCAGGGTAAAAGCGTGGAAGGTAGGCTATCTGTAAAGATAGTTAGCAGGAGAACAGCTCAAACCGCTATTCAGAAACAGCAACGCCGGAAGGTTCGCTTCCGGCGTTGGGGCAGTTACGCGGCTTTAACGGCGCGTACTTTCTTTACAGCAGGCTCTTCTGACTGCTCAGCTATGCCATCGTCTGACACAGCTTCTGGCTGAGAGACGGCTGCTGCCGCTTCCGGTAGTTTGCTGGTGCGCAGAATATGCTGAACCGCATCTTTCTGCTCTGCAATCAGCAGGCCCAGCGTTTCCGCCTGAGATTCTTCCATTGCAGGTTGATGCTGTAACAGCCAGTCGGTGAAGGCTTCGGCCATATCGAGCATTTTGTCGTAGGCATCGGCCTCTTTCTTATTGGCAAACGTCATCTTCTCTTCACCCTTTCTGACTACTACAAATTTTGTTTCAACAGCCATCTTTTCGCCCTCAGGTACTGTGCATACATACAGTATACCATGCCGGTCATGCTTTGCCAGCAGAGAATAGAGTTTATCGGTTGTGCGCGGGCTAACCTTATCCTGGCACAGGCTTTTTTCATTTTTCCTGACGCATTCTCCGTCGCGAGGTCGGGCGACTACACCAGCAGCTCTTCAAGAAACATCGCCAGCGCCTTACGGGGATCGTCCTCTTCCGAGACGATCACCTCGATCCCCCACTGCCCCAGCACCTCTTTAGCCACCGGGTTGTTCCGGTTAGTGAACAGGTACGATTTTGGCCGGGCGGTTGCCAGCCCGGTGCGGCCCCACATCTTGGTCAGACGATAAAACAGCAGGCGAATATTGAAATCACTGATGCTGTAGCCGACAAACAGAACCGAGTTGCCCATCACATCGTGAGTCAGTTTGATATCCAGAGGTGAATCAAAATAGAGACGTTCAAAATAGCTGCTCTCATCGAGCACGATTGAGGTGTCATCATCAAAATCACCGTGCAGCTTGATGATGTGACGCTTATCTTCGGTGAGAGAGACCAGGTCCGCGGCGTTGGCCACTTTGTAATAGGGTACGCCGTGCGCTTCATGTGCCGCTTCCAGCCAGCGATCGTAATTGGTGGTGTAGATACGCGAGAAGTTACCCTGCGTAATCATGGTATGAATTTCAGAAGAGCGGACATCAATATCGGGGCGATGCCATTCGCGATCCATCCAGCTGCGCAGCGGGCCAAGCGAGCCTTTTTTCTGTTTGTAATATTCCGCCAGCGACAGGTGCGTGCCATAGGTATTAAAGATTTTTGGATCGTAACCCAGCTCATTAGCAAGATGCGCAATCAGTTCATGCCACTCGGGCAGGCCAAAATTGCGCGAAATACCGGCACCGGCAAACAGAATCAGTTTGCCGGAATCATAGGCGCGTTTGAGTTCAGGTTTCATGCCATGCCCCGCGAGGTTTTTAAAAAGGTGGCGAAGCGATCCAGCGCGATGCGCCGCATCGAGATCTCATTCTTGAGTTCGCCCATTTCAGCAAACGTCTGCTCATAGCCTTCGGGAATAAAGACGCAGTCCCACTGAAAGCCGCGCGTTCCGGCAGGTTTCGCGGCGATGGTGCCGCGCAGTTCACCCGAAAACTGGTACATTTTGCGACCATCGCAGTAGCCAAGCACCGTTTTGGCCGTCACGGCCTGGCTGTCGAGCCCCTGCACCAGCGCGGTAAAGCGCTCAGCGTCCAGGCGGTTCCAGAAGATGCGGGTCAGGCCGGCGGGCAGACCATTGAGGCCGTCCAGATAGAGGCCGGTATGCTCTACAAACAGCGGTCGCCCAATCAGCGAAAAGGCTTTGGTCAGTTTGTCGCGTACCAGGTCGAGTTCGTTTTCAGTCTGAATTTCTTCGATGCGACGGGCGATGGGCAGAACTTCGACCCCGACAGGTTCGAGTATTTTGCGCACCTCCGCCAGCTTTTGCTCATTGGCAGAAAGGAATCTGATTTTCATGGGGCTTCCAGGTCAATTACTCCGCCACGCAGTGAGGATTTTACGGAAACAGGCGGGCAGGATAAATCACTAACGCTGGAGAGTGTAGTTCAATTCTGTGCTCATCAGGTTGAAGTGCGCAGAACCGGCCCGCCTGCTGCGGCCGGTTCTGCAGACTCAGTAAACAATACCGGGTGGATTCACCGTGGACTGAGTGATGGCTTCATCCTGTTCGCCCCAGCGTGCCAGCACCTGCTGGTACTGTCCGCCTGCGATGGTGCCATCCAGCGCAGCCTGCAGCGCGGGTGCCAGGCCATTGCCCTTTTTGGTGGTCACGGCGACCCAGGCGCGAAACGGTCCGCTGCCAACCAGCTTTGTCTGTCCGCGTGACGCCACTTTCCAGGCCGCCATCGAGTGAGGGCCAAACATCGCATCTGCCCGTCCCGACAGCAGCGTCAGCGTCGCGGAGGCATCATCGGTAAGGTAAACCGGCGTTACCGCAGGCAGACCTTTAGCCCGGTTCTGCTCATCCCAGTTCAGTAAAATACGCTCCTGATTGGTGCCCGAGGCGACGATAATCCGCTTACCGGCAATATCCGCCGGACTATTAATTTTGCTGATATTACTGTCGCTTTTCACCGCAAAAGCATGGTTGTCGGCGCGATACGTCGCAAAATCGAACTTCTTCTTACGCTCTTCGGTCACGGCAATATTGAACATCGCAACATCATAGCGCCCGGCGCTGATGCCCAGTGGCCAGTCCTCCCAGGAAGCCGGAACCAGCCTGAGTTTCAGGCCCAGGCTATCAGCAAGGAGTCTGGCGATATCGGGATCGCTGCCGATCCGCGTGACGTTGTCAGACGCCAGCAGCGACAGCGGCGGCGAGTTGGTCGCCGAGGTGGCGACCGTCAGGGTGCCCGGTTCGATAAAGCGGTAATTGGCCGGAATTTTACCGATAGCCTGCGGATTGGCCGGTGCATGAATCGGCGTCTCGTTGTGCAGGACATCGAGCTTCTCAGCCGCAGAACAGGCCAGCGCCGGAAGCAGCGTCAGAACCATTAACGTTAATGCCCTCATAACACGCGCGCCAGAAACCGTCGTGTGCGCTCATGACGCGGATTATTGAGCACCTGGGTGGTGCTGCCCTGCTCTACAATCCGGCCATCCACCATAAAGACCACGCTGTCCGCCACTTCACGGGCAAAGCCGATCTCGTGTGTCACAATCACCAGCGTGGTGCCGGAACGCGCCAGCTTTTTAATCACATCCAGCACTTCGCCCACCAGTTCCGGGTCCAGCGCCGAGGTCGGCTCATCAAACAGCATGACCCGTGGATTGAGCATCAGCGCACGCGCAATCGCGATGCGCTGCTGCTGCCCGCCCGACAGGTGACGCGGCCACGCATCGGCTTTATGCCGCAGCCCTACAATATCCAGCAGTTCGCCCGCACGCTGTATCGCTTCCGGTTTCGTTAACTGACGATGGGCAATCGGCGCTTCAATCAGGTTATCCAGCACGCTGAGGTGTGGGAACAGATTGAAGTTCTGGAACACGTAGCCGACGTTGATGCGCTGGCGCAGAATCGCCTTCTCTTTCAGTTCATACAGCTTATTGCCGCGC
The DNA here is from genome assembly GCF_014156615.1 of Pantoea pleuroti. Taxonomy (NCBI): domain Bacteria; kingdom Pseudomonadati; phylum Pseudomonadota; class Gammaproteobacteria; order Enterobacterales; family Erwiniaceae; genus Pantoea; species Pantoea pleuroti. The sequence continues at coordinate 127,874 of NZ_SBFD01000004.1, forward strand.
TGCTGATAGCCGATGTAGTCGCCATCAATCTGAATAAATCCTTCGTCGACCCGCTCCAGATGATTGATGGTACGCAGCAGCGTGGATTTACCGGAGCCGGACGGCCCGAGGATCACCGTGACGGACCCCGGTGCCAGTGACAGCGATACATCATCCAGCGCTTTATGTTTACCAAATCGTTTACTGACGCCGGTGATGCTGATGGCACCGGTAGTGTGTGAGGTGCGGTAATCAATGGCTTCGGACATGGCTGATCTCCTCGGTCGGATGAAGTGGCGTGGCGCGGTTGCGCCATTGTCGCCAGCGCGACGGTTGCGGTTCACGGGTGACGCTGCGGGCCATCCAGCGTTCGGCGTTGTACTGAATCACGGACAACACGGTGGTGATAATCAGATACCAGGCGGCACCAACCATCAGCAGTGGGATTACTTCCTGATTGCGGTTGTAGATCATCTGGATGGTGTAGAACAGCTCCGGCATCGCCAGCACATAAACCACGGATGTGCCTTTCGCCAGACTGATGATCTCGTTGAACGCGGTGGGAATAATGGCGCGCAGCGCCTGCGGCAGAATGATGCGGAAGGTGCGGCGTGTGGCGGAGAGACCCAGCGCGGACGCGGCTTCCACCTGACCGTGATCGACGCCGAGTATCCCGCCGCGAATAATTTCTGCGCTGTAGGCCGCCTGCACCAGCGTCAGACCGATAACGGCTGCCTGAAACTGCCCCAGCACGTTAATCGTCTGATACGCCCCCCAGGAGAGTCCGGTAAACGGAATGCCGACAGACAGGGTGTCGTAGAGATAGGAGAAGTTATAAAGAATGATCAGCACCACAATCAGCGGCAGTGACCTGAACAGCCAGATATAACCCCATGCCAGCGTGCTCAGCAGCCACGATGAGGAGAGACGTGCCAGCGCCAGCAGACCGCCCAGAAACAGACTGAATATCGTACCCAGCAGCGTCAGTAGCAGCGTCTGACCCAGACCGTGCAGGATCACCGGATCAAAGAACCAGCGGGCAAACACGCTCCATTCCCAGCGCGGATTAAAGGCCACTGACTGCACCACGCCTGCCAGAATAAACAGCGCAACGATAGCGCCTGCGGTGCGTGCCGGGTAGCGTGCCGGCACCACCTGCAGATGTTGATGTTTGCTCATGGTCACTCCTTAACTTGCCGCAGCAACGTTATAGACGCCGATCACTTTGATAAAACGCAGTCGCCCGTCGTGCGGCGGCTGGCCGTAACGCTCCAGATCCCCGCTGAGATCAAACTGTGGCTGATAGCCGTGACCGGTATAGAGCCGCACCGCCTCCGGCTGACGGAAGCCGGTGGTAAGGAACAGCCGCTGATAACCCGCCTGTAAGGCGCGACGCTCCAGCTCCTGTAACACCACCAGCGCCAGTCCCTGACGACGCAGATCGCTGCGGGTCCAGATGCGCTTCAGCTCGGCGGTCTGCGGGTCATAGGGTTTGTAAGCGCCCATCGCGATGATCTCTCCGTCACGCTCCAGCACGATAAACAGCCCCTGCGGCGGCAGATACCATTCGGTCAGCTCCTGCTCCTGCTCATTACGACGGGAAAAATAGTCGCCATAGCGTGCGGAATATTCGCCAAACAGGCCGCCCAGGATCGGTTGCAACTCCGGCGCGTCGGGTGAAACTTCGCGAAAAGTCGATTCACTCATGGTCAGCTCCTTAGTCGCCCAGCCCGGCGGGATTGATTTCAGAACGATCGATCTTCTCAACGCCTTCACCCCAGCGGTTCAGCACCTTCTGATAGTCACCGTTGCCGATCACGCCGTTCAGCGCGGTGCTGATCGGTTCCGCCAGACCGCTGCCTTTCTTCACGGTAACGGCAATGTGCGCCGCTTTGGGCCAGCCGCCATCGACGCTGCCGACCAGACGGGTTTTACCGGTCAGTGCCGCTTTCCAGGCACCAATCACATTGGGACCAAAGTAGGCATCAGCCCTGCCTGCCTGCAGCGCCAGCGTCTGTGCGGCATCATCTTTGGTATAAACCGGCGTGAAGGCTTTCAGGCCTTTAGCCTGATTCTCTTTATCCCACGCCAGCAGAATCGCCTCCTGATTGGTGCCGGATCCCACAATGATCCTCAGCCCGGCAATGTCTTCTGCTTTGGTCAGTGACTTTATCGGGCTGCTGGTTTTGACATAAAAGCCCAGTGAATCTTTGCGATAGGTAGCGAAGTCAAACTTCTCTTTACGATCTTTGGTCACGGTAATATTGGAGATCGCCGCGTCATACTTGCCCGAGGCCACGCCCAGCGGCCAGTCTTCCCAGGACGCTGGCACCACGTTGAGTTTTAATCCCAGGCTGTCAGCCACCAGCCGGGCAATATCCACTTCACTGCCAAGCAGCGTTTTGTTGTCATCGGAAAACACCGTTAACGGCGGGGAGTTCAGCGCGGCGACCGCCACGGTAAAGGAACCCGGCACCACAAAATGGTGACCCGCAGGCAGTTGCGCGATCGCCTCCGGATTCTTCACGGTATTGATCGGCGCTTTGTTAGCTTCAAGGCTGACGCGCTGGCCGTTATAGGAGACGCTGGTATCTTCAGCCAGCGCATGGCTACTGGCCGCCAGAATAAGCAGGGCGATAAGACGCGATGTTTTGTTCATGGCTTGTGCTCTTATTGTGAGGTGAACTGATTAACGGGTTGTTTCAGGGCGAAGCTGTCACGTAGCGTGCTGCCGGGATAGTCGCGGCGCGTCAGGCCGCGAGCCTGCAGAATCGGCACTACGCGGTCGACAAAACGTTCAAAGGTATCGGGCGTGCCGCCGTTAATGATGAAGCCGTCAGTGGCGTGGGTTTCAAACCAGAGCTGCAGGCCATCCGCCACCTCTTCCGGCGTGCCGTGAAACAGCGGGCGTGGCGTTGCCGCTTCCAGTGCGGCCTGGCGCAGGGTATGCCCATGCTGCTGTGCTTTGCGTTTGATCTCGTCGGTGGTGCTGCGGAAGCTGTTCTGACCGATGTCACCGATATCCGGGAACGGCTGATCCAGCGGATACTGAGAGAAGTCGTGATGGTCGAAGAAACGCCCCAGGTAGTTAAGCGCATCGGTAATCGACACCAGCGCCGCCGTGGTCTGATACTGGCGCTCCACGTCCTCTGCATCATCGCCAACAATCACGCTGACACCCTGGAAGATGTGCAAATCTTCTGGCTGACGGCCATTCGCCACCAGCTGCTGTTTCACATCCTGGTAAAATGCCTGCGCCTCTTCACGCGTCGGCTGATGGGTGAAGATGGCGTCAGCATGACGCGCCGCCAGTTTTTTACCGTCGTCGGACGCGCCCGCCTGGAAGATAATCGGACGACCCTGCGGCGTGCGGGCGATGTTCAGCGGCCCCTGCACCTGGAAGAAATCACCGTGATGATCGAGCGTGTGCAGCTTCGCCGGATCGAAAAATTGTCCGCTCGCCTTATCACGGACAAAAGCATCCTGCTCCCACGAATCCCACAATCCTTTCACCACCTGCAGATACTCATCGGCAATGCGGTAACGCAATGCGTGCTCCGGGTGCTGCTGGCGTGAGAAATTTTTGGCCGAGCCTTCCAGCGGTGACGTCACCACGTTCCAGCCTGCACGCCCGCCGCTGAGATGATCAAGGCTGGCAAACTGACGCGCCACGGTGAACGGCTCGCTGTAAGAGGTCGATACCGTGCCAACCAGCCCCAGATGTTCAGTGACCCCCGCCAGCGCCGAGAGCAGCGTCAGTGGCTCAAAGCGATTCAGAAAGTGCGGGATCGACTTTTCGTTAATAAACAACCCGTCGGCGACAAACAGAAAATCGAGTTTGCCCTGCTCCGCCTTGCGGGCGATTTTTTTGGCGTAATCCAGATTAATACTGGCATCGGCCTGCGCCGCCGGATGGCGCCATGCGGACATGTTTCCCGATGCGCCATGCAGAATGGTACCCAGCCGAAGTTGTCTTGTGGTCATGATGCTCTCTCTTTTTTAGTCGTAGCGATGCCCGACGACGGTGGTCAGAACCGTCGTGATTTAGAGGGTTGCAGATGAATTCGGTTCAGAATGGCTTCCCGACATCGCGCATTAAGATGTTGCAGCGCCTGGCGAGCCAGTTGGGCGAAGTAGTCGGCGGCGGGCGCAATAAGCGCCTCATCCGGGGTAAAGCTGGCATGGTGCAGACCAAAGTCACTGGCGCTGCCGATGCTGACAAACGCCCCCGGCACCTGTTGCAGATAGAAGGCAAAATCCTCACCCAGCAGATGGAGATCGGCGGTCTGCACCCGATAGCCCCCCTGCTGCGCCACTTCGCTGCTGAAGGTCGCCCAGTGCGCATCGTTGATCAGCACTGGCGGACCAGGATGCCAGCTCAGGGTTGCCTGTGCGCCATTGGCTGCGGCGAAGTGCTCAACCAGCGTGCGCACCCGCTGTTCCAGTTCGGCGCGCACCTGTAAATCGTGGGTTCGGGCCGTGCCGCCAAACTCAACGCCGCCGGGTAATACATTCCAGCTTTTGCCACCGTCGATGCGGGTAATGCTCAGTACCAGACTGTCCAGGGCGTTGAAACTGCGGCTGGTGAGCCCCTGTAACGCCTGGATAATCTGGCTGGCCGTCACAATGCTGTCGACACCCTGCTCCGGATACGCGGCATGTGCGCCTTTGCCGGTGACGCGGATAATAAATTTGTCAGCGTTGGCGTAGAACGCCCCGCTGCGGGTGGCAAAGGTGCCGACGGGCAGCGAAGGCTCGTTGTGCATCCCGAAGATAGCCTGCACCTCATCCAGTATCCCCGCCTCAATAAACTGACGCGCACCGCGCGCTATCTCTTCAGCGGGCTGGAACAGGATGCGCACCCGGCCAGGTAATAGATCGGGCTGTGCGTTGAGCGTTAACGCTGCGCCCAGCATGACCGCACTGTGCAGGTCGTGGCCGCAGGCGTGCATCACGCCAGGGTGGCGGGAGTGAAAACGCACCCCGCTCGCCTCATGGATCGGCAGGGCATCGATGTCGGCGCGCAGCGCGATCACCGTCTCTCCGCTGCCAATTTCTGCCACCAGGCCAGTTTCCAGTGGATAGTCCAGCAGCCGGATACCCGCCGCCTGCAGCCAGCCCCGCAGTCGCGCGGTGGTGGCGAACTCCTGACCCGACAGCTCCGGCCAGGTGTGCAGTTCGCGTCGCCATTCAATCAGTTGTGACTCAGGGTTCATGATGACTCTCCACTGACGGGGATTCAGGCTGCGACCAGATGATGCGTGGCCAGCAGTTCAAGTGACTGCAGACGTGCAACCGGCTCAGTAATCGGCGTGTCGATAACAAACTCATCAATGTCAAAATTATGATGCAGCGCGTCCAGCTGGGCATGAACCTGCGCCGCGGTGCCTTTCAGAAGTGACGGCGTGCGCGGCTCAATCTGATAATCGCGGTATCCGCCCTGACGCACATAGCGCTCCGCCTGCTCAAGGCTGGCGACGTTGACGCTCGGGCCATCTTTCACCGCTACATGGTAGTGACGAAGGTTGGCTACAAGCAGGTCAGCTCCGGCGGGTGAGTCGGCTACCACCACCTGTACTGCCACCAGTGCGCGCTGACCCTGGCTCAGGCGGGAGTAGGTACTCAGCGCATGCTCCAGCAACTTGCGGTCACCATTGAGGTGAGCGGCAAAGACAAACTGCCAGCCCAGACTGGCGGCCAGCCGGGCGCTCTCTTCACTGGCACCCAGCAGAAAACGGTTCGCCGGGCGTGACGGCAGTGGCGTGGCGGCTAAATCCTCATCGTCAGGATCAGCCTGACCGGGCTTGAGCCAGCTATCCAGCAGTTGAAGCTGTTCGGCAAAGCTCCCTTTTTTAGCGGCATCAATGCCCTGTTGCAGCGCATGGGTGGAGAGTGGAAGCCCGCCCGGCGCTTTGCCCACGCCGAGGTCAATGCGGCCCGGCGCCAGCGAAGCGAGCAGATTAAAGTTCTCTGCCACTTTATAAGGGCTGTAGTGCTGCAACATCACCCCGCCCGATCCGACGCGAATATGTCGGGTCTGGGCAATGATCCAGGCAATCAATACCTCAGGTGAAGGACTGGCCAGCTGCGCGGTGTTGTGATGTTCCGCCAGCCAGAAGCGGTGATAACCCCACTCCTCTGCCCGCTGCGCCATCTGCAGCGTGCGCTGCAGCGCCGCGGTGGGTGATTCACCCTGCAGCACGGGCGCTTTATCTAACAGACTTAATCGATATGCCATTCACCTGGTCCTTGTTTATTCCGGTTGCAGACCAGTGTGCTGTGCAGTCGATCATTGGTAAAACATCATATTGTTTTATGCATTATTGATTTCGTCATAATGGAGAACAGTGAGAAGTGAAAGGCGGCAAACGGGCTATGAAACAGGGAATCAGGCAGATATTTTGCGTATAACGCTATTCGTTGCCTGATATTCAGGTGAGTAAAATCGGTGAACTGGCAAAGGATTGCAGAAAATCGTCTTACGTATGGAGAGATGACAGTTGTTGTTAGCCGCGACTGCTGGAATTTCATTCATCAGGGATTGAGCATTACTGAGTCGACTCTTAACGGGGCAGAAAAATGAGGCAGGCAAATAAGTCTTGTAAGCATTCGTACAAGTCAGAGGCTACACAGCATGTAGCCTCCGGAATATTGTTAACTGGCCGTAACCTGGCTGATCATTACGCCCTTGATTGTGCTGTTTTCACGATAATATTGAAGGCAATTCAACTGAGTAAATTCTCCGTATCGACGTGAATCATTGCAATATTGGTTAATTTTCCCTTCTGGCTTACTGGAAAACGTCGAGAACAGAGTGTCTGAAGATGCGTTGAGTAAAGGGATGCCTGTAACAGAGACATTCAAATACCCGTTATATTCAGAACACTCTTTTTTCGTTCCCTCACTCGCAATGGATATCGTCGTTAAGTCTCCCTGCCCCATCTCATTATCCGAAATAAACCAGAAGTTTACATTTCTGGATGTCAGGCAGAGCCACGATGCCTGATTATCCTGGTTAACCACCGCTCCGGTCTGTTTTGCAATGTCTTCAAGGCGGCTAAACTCCATTGCAAAAAGCCTGTCACCAATGATTACTTCGGGAACTAAGTCTTTGCGTGTGTCGTGATAAGTGACGGATGATTTGTCATCATAATAACTGGCGCCGAAGCCAGTCATCTGAGTAGCCATCACAGCAGGAGAAAATATTGTAATGATAAGAAGTGATTTCATTTAACATTTAACTCCCTGTCACCACTTGCCCATATGCTTTTTCGTACACTGAGTGAAGCGATTATACAACCTTCAGATGAATCCAGTGGATGCTTCTTGCTTGCTCCATGAATGCGAAACGCAGAGCGGCCACACATGGCATTGCTCAGAGCGGGTGTGAGGTCGAGAGTATATTTTCCGGTATGAACTGAATTATGCGGAGAACCAATGGTATAACTGCCCCTGGGTAGTGGGCCTTTGCTGCTTACGCATTCCTGAGAAAAATCATTCTTATAACCTGTCGCCCCGGCATAATCTGCGGTGTATGTTTCACCATTGCGGCTGAAGGTGTGTGTTGTGACATCATATTCCCATGCCATTATCCATTCCTCTCGTTCCATGAATCAGAATAAATGACATTACCGTCCAGATAATGCCATGTAATTTTTTTATAGGAAAAATCAATAAACTCAGCATGATTGTGCCTGGCCCACTGGTGTTTTTTAACATCCATCATCAGGGAATCTACTTCTGTAACCTTAATGTTCTCAAGGCTGGTTCTAAAATACTCCTCCTCCTGTCCGTTACTATTTATTCTATAGAATTTAAATACTGCTGACTTTAATGTCTGCCCCGTAGACAGGGCTTTGTAAAGCCAGGGAGAAGAACTATCAATTTCTTTCATAAATGAGAATGAACTATGTAAGCATTTTGCAGTGATTTTTCCGGTTAAAGTATCTGTGGGTAGTTCAATAGAGTGCATTAGTTCGCTAACTTCTATACTTCCCTCTCTGCCTCTTACATCAACGCTTCCTTTTATGGTCTTACCATTATCATCCATAAGCCATAGGTAAACTGGAATAGCCATTACAAACTCCCTTTTATTATCAGGCAGTGTAATAATCATCTGTTATATCTTTTTAGCAAGAGAGTATTGGAAGGGTTTTTGATATTAATCAAGTGATGGCATTTCTTTGGGTTTTTAGCGAAAAAACAAGTTAAGCCATCAAGTAATTACTCATGTACATTAAAATCATAATGATATTGAACAACTTTATTTTAGATGAAAGATCATTTTGTCTGATGGTACCGAGAGCGGCTGATTAAAGCATGCTGCCTGGCACACTTGCTTACATGCCAAAGCGCAAACTCCATCCCGGAGTCAGCTGATTCAGGATCGCTTGCCTGTCGATGTCTGCGCAAAGTAATAGCGTTGATATCCGTAAAAACAGGTGTCCAAAGCGTATTTTTCTAAGGCCGTTGCGAATTTTGTTTCAACGGGAAAAATCGGGTGTTGATAAGCGCCACATTCACTTCACAGGGAACGCCGTCGTCGAGATAAACGGTTTCATTAAGCTGAATGACAGCATCCCCTTCTGCTAAATTAAGCAGAGTAAGCGACTGTGTATCCGTAAGATTGACGGCCGTTAAATGCTGGTCCCTTAGCTGCACTTTCTTACCGGTAACTTCTTCAATGTAGGCATATTTTGACAGTTCCAGCTTGCTGAACTCCATGCTGCTAAACATATTAACCGGCAGGTGAATATGTTCCAGAGCTACCGGGATGTCATCGAAACACATCAGGCGTAAAATTTTATAGATCTGATCGCTGTTTTTAATACGCAGCACCTGAGCGATATCAGCAGAAGGAACCTTGATTATGCTGACCGATATGATTTTTCTTACACCTTTATGGCCATTTCTTTGAGCCTGGTAATCAAAAGGTGAAAGCACATGATATCGGTTCGCCTGGCTACTCATCTCCGTGGAACCGACAAAAATACCCGACCCTTTAACCCGGTAAATTCTCTGCTGCTCCACCAGAATGCGTGTGGCTTCACGCACCGTTGCGCGAGTAATGCCGATGCTTTTGGCAATTGATATTTCGGTATCCAGTTTCTCTCCGGGTCGAAGGCCATCATCCTTAATTTTATTGAGGATGTAATTAACAACCTCTTTTTGTTTTTCAGTAATGCCATCAACCATTGGCTTTCTTCCCGTTTGAGTGAAGGACAGACTCCCTCTAATCCGTGTCAGTACAGTTCTGCCTGACATTGCCGGATGAGTACCACTTCCGCTAGCTGAATATGTGATCAACTTATCAAATTGGCACTGATGTTAAGCCTGATAAGCAATATTTTAACTTTACATGTTGTGTCCGTACACCTCGAAGGACATCATCAGGATGACTAGACACCTTTAACATGTACAGATGTGATGAACGTTGTGAAATATAACCCCATCTGAACAATGAGAAAATATTTTTTTAATAACCACATGAAAATAATGAATTTTAAGGATATTACGTCGTTTTACTACATTCGATTTTTGTGTCGATCTGCTGACAGAACGTTTATCTAAAAAAGTGATAACGGGGGTTTTCAGGGAAACTGACTGTACATACTCAGGAATTTATGAAAAATCGGAATGCACAACAGACCCTGTTCCGGTTGAGAAAGTTTTATATGAGATGGGTTATGCGCAACCGGGAGCGAACGAACGCCACACGGTTTATGCGTTTAGTTAAATTTTATTGCGCATTTAAACAGGAGGAGTAAGACGATGTCACACCTGGCTAAGTGGTTAGATAACGAGAAAATCCAGTATGTTGAAAGCGTGACTGACTGGCAGGAAGCGTTAGTTATTGCAGGACGTCCTCTGCTTAGTGAGGGCGCAATATCGCAAGATTATATTGATGCGATTATTCAGCAAAAAGAGGAGATCGGTCCCTTTTTTGTCATCGCGCCGCAGATTGCCATGCCCCACGCTCGCCCGGAACAAGGCGCACACAAACTGGGGTTGTCGATTGTGCTGCTGGGTACAGCAGTGAAGTTTGACTCCGAAGAGAACGACCCGGTGAAGGCCATTTTCATGTTTGCTGCACCGGACAGTAATAGCCATATCGAAATGATCTCCCAGCTGGCGGAAGTGCTGTCCGATGAAGAGATCATGGCGCAGATATTCAATGCGAGCAGCAAAGAAGCGCTCATGACGATTTTATCAGGCGTTTAGTCTGCCCGTTGAAACCCGAATTTTAATCATTAATTAATGAGGTTTGATATGAAAATTATGGCGGTATGTGGTTCAGGTTTAGGCAGCAGCTTCATGATGGAAATGAACATCAAGAAAGTGCTTAAAACAATCGGTGTTGAAGCTGAAGTGGAACATTCGGATCTCGGCTCTGTCACCCCCGATGTGGCGGATGTTTTTGTTATGGCCAAAGACATTGCCTATAGCGCAAACCTTCCTGAACAGAAGGTCATCATCATCAATAACATCATTGACCTGAAAGAAGTGGAGCAGAAAATACGCGAGTATTTTGAGAAAAACTGACGCTGATAATTAGATAAACACCTTACCCTCGAGGTTAATATGTTTACTCAAAATCTTTTGCAGTTCGTCGTCGATGTGCTGAAAGTGCCCTCTATATTAGTCGGACTGGTGGCATTTTTCGGACTGATTGCGCAGAAGAAGCCGTTTCCTGATGTTATCAAGGGCACGGTAAAAACTATTCTGGGCTTCCTGGTACTGGCAGGTGGCGCGACTGTTCTGGTCGGTTCACTGACGCCACTGGGTGACATTTTCAAACATGCGTTTGATGTTCAGGGCATCATTCCTAATAACGAAGCGATGGTCTCTATCGCTCTGGCAAAATATGGTGCGCCTACCACGATGATCATGGCCTTCGGCATGGTCGCCAACATCGTTGTCGCCCGCTTCACCCGACTGAAATATATCTATCTGTCAGGGCATGTGACGTTCTATATGGCCTGTATGATCGCGATTATTTTATCGGTTGCTGGTTTTGAAGGTATTCAGCTTATTTACACCGGGTCACTGCTGTTGGGCATTCTGATGGCCACCTTCCCGGCAATCGCTCAGCCCTATATGCGTAAGATCATTGGTGGCGACCATGTCGCGCTGGCGCATACCGGGACAATTGGCTATGTCTTATCAGGCTGGATCGGCTCTTTGGCAGGCAAAGGATCTAAATCTACCGAAGAGATGAACATGCCAAAAAACCTCAGTTTTTTGCGCGACAGTACCATCTCGATCTCTCTGACGATGATGATTATCTACTTAATCCTGTCGGTGTCTGCCGGTAAAGAATATGTAGAGGCTAATTTCAGCAATGGTCAGAACTACCTGGTTTACTCCTTTATCCAGGCCATTACCTTTGCGGCGGGCGTCTTTATCATTCTGCAGGGTGTGCGCTTAATCCTGGCTGAAATTGTCCCTGCCTTTACCGGCTTTTCAGAAAAACTGGTTCCGGAAGCCAGACCGGCGCTGGATTGCCCGATTGTCTTCCCCTACGCCCCGAATGCGGTGCTGGTTGGCTTTATCTCCAGCTTTGTCGGGGGCCTGGTGGGGCTGTTTGTTCTCGGTCAGCTGCATTGGGTATTAATTCTGCCGGGTGTGGTTCCTCACTTCTTCTGTGGCGCTACGGCTGGCGTGTTTGGTAATGCGACCGGCGGCAAGCGTGGGGCGATTTGCGGTGCCTTTGCTCATGGCCTTTTAATTACCTTCCTGCCTGTCGCCCTGCTGCCGGTACTCGGACAGATAGGGCTGACCAACACCACCTTCTCGGATACCGACTTCGGCGTCACCGGCATCCTGCTGGGTAATATGGCTCACTTTATGGATAAGGGAACCATCACCATGATTATCACCGGCATTTTTGGCTTGTTAGTGATTTATAACTTTACGGCTAAAAAGAAGGCGCCTGTAGAAACGAATGCAGGGTAATAGTAACGCTTAATGGCAACCAGAAAGGGCAATGAGCGCTTTCTGGTTGTTTGCGGAATACCTTCATCATTCAATTTCCAGAAAAACAACCGCACTCATATAAGTTCAGGCTCAGTTATTCAGCGAACGCTTCAAACGGCAGGTTAAAACGCGCTGCCAGTCGGGCTTTATGTTTATCCGTCAGGGGGCGATCACCACGCAGGATACGACTGACATAAGAGCGCTGCCCTATTTCATCCGCAAAAGAGGATTGAGTCAGGCCGTGCTGATCCATGATGACCCGCAAAAGTGCCACTCCGCGCGGCATAGCATCAGTACGCGCGTTAAACGCAGCAAACTCAGGGGCGCTGTTTTCGTATCGGGCGACCTTATCAGACAGTATCTCTACTAACGGGCAGTCCGGCTGGTGCTCAACCAGATATTCAACCAGTTCCAGCGCCTGCTCGTAGTCCCTTTTATCGGTACTGCCTCCCAGAAAGGGAACAATTCTGACCAGGTCATTGGTCGCCTGGATTGCTTCGGTAATCATTCTTTACTCTCCCGGTACTTCTTCACCAGCTTGTCATATTCCGCATGCGTCACGATGTGCTTGATAAAAATTTTGCCTCGATCAAAGTCAGCATAGAACATGATCCTCAGGCTGTTTCCGCCCACATCGATTACCCACCACTTTTCCCGGTACTTCATGCGGTCAAGGCTCTGAAAGCGAATTTTCAGCGCATCTGGCGTGGCAAAGTTTTCGTCCCTGAGGACCAGATAAGCCGCATCCAGTGCGGAAGCATGATTTGGATAAATTATTGCCGCTTCCCTGAACGGCCCTCTTGAGATGATATGCATTTTTCTCTCAAACTTTCCATGTTGGAAACATTCTAACCCACGAAGCTAATGTTTCCAACATGGAACACACACAGATGAGTCCTTAATGAATTGCTGGCACTAACCCTCGTAAAAAAGGACTATTCCGATCGATAAAAGTGATCAACATCACATTTTCAACATTAGACATACTAATAAATAAAATTTAACAACAAAACAATTGAATGATAATGATTAACATTTACACTCTCATCCGCATATAACAAAGCGTTTAACGCTGCCAAATCCACAAATAATATGCGGTATTTACTCTTTTTGAGGTGAAAACTCTAATCCATTTAATGGTCAGGGTTTTTATCTGGTTAGTTAGTTTTATGTTTACTGGAGTTGTTGAGCGGACATCCAACGCTGCTGACCTTACGTCGGCAGGTCACTGGAATTAACGCACAGGAACTGAACATGCTTTTACGCTCATCCACTCAGGCGGCACAGGATCTCGCGCCAGCATCCAACGCCAGCGGTGCCGAAACGGCTATTTTTAACGATCAGCAACTGGCGGCCTGGTCGCAGCAGACTCAGGAGGTGCTGGCGCTGATGACCCGTACCGTTACCGGCGTTGAGAAGCCTTTCAGCGGTATCCTGCCCCATGAACTGGCGACGGAATTCAGTGAGGTCGACCTCGATCGTCCGCTGGGTAATAACGATGACGCCCTGACAGAGCTGAGCCAGCTCTATCTGCGTGACGCCGTCTGGTTTCACCACCCTAAATACCTGGCGCACCTGAACTGCCCGGTCGTGCTGCCCTCTCTGATGGCTGAGCAGATTATGGCGGCGGTGAATAGCTCGGTCGACACCTGGGATCAGAGCGCAGGCGGTACGCTGATTGAGCAGAAGGTGATCGACTGGACGCTTGGCCGCATCGGTCTGCCTGTCGGATCTGATGGGATCTTCACCAGCGGCGGCACCCAATCCAACCTGATGGCAATGCTGCTGGCGCGTGATAGCTGGTGCGCAGCACATCATCCGGGGCATCTGATTAAGCATCGCGGCCTGCCTGAGACCGCGTCGAAATGGCGGGTATTTACCTCGAAACTCAGCCACTTCAGCATCCAGAAATCGATGGCGATTTTAGGGCTGGGCTATGACGCAGTTATCGCCGTTGATCACGACGCCCACTACCGTATGGACGCAGCGTGCCTGGCTGAGGAGATCGAGAAATGTCGCAGTGAAGGACTGATCCCGATTGCTGTGGTTGCCACCAGCGGCACCACGGACTTTGGCAGCATCGATCCGCTGCCGGAGATCGCCCGTCTCTGTGACGATTATGGTTTGTGGATGCATGTTGACGCCGCCTACGGCTGTGGGCTGCTGGTCTCAGAGAATCATCGCTCACGCCTGAATGGCATTGAACGGGCTGATTCCGTCACCGTCGATTATCACAAATCTTTCTTCCAGACCGTCAGCTGCGGTGCATTCTTTGTGCGGGACAGCCACAACCTGAAGCATGTCACGCACCATGCAGATTACCTGAATCCGCTCAGCGCCCAGCAGGAAGGCACACCGAATCTGGTCAACAAAAGCATTCAGACCACCCGCCGATTTGATGCGCTAAAAATGTGGCTGACCCTGCGCGTGATGGGTCCGGCGGCGCTGGGTGACGCTTTCGATACGCTGATAGAGCTGACACAGGCGGCTCATGAGCGGTTAACTGCGCATCCTGCTATCGAAGTGCTGCACGCGCCTGAGCTGACCACCCAGATTTTCCGCTACGTGCCCGGCAAAAACGCCAGCGACGCACAGATCGACGAAATCAACGCCGCTATCCGTAAAGCGCTCTTCCGCTCCGGCAACGCAGTGATTGCCGGAACCAAAGTCGATGGGCGTCAGTACCTGAAATTCACCCTGTTAAATCCCACCACGACCATCGCCGACATCGAAGATGTGCTGAGCCTGATCGCGCACTATGGCCGCGAGCAGGTACGTGCGTCTGCGCTGAACGCGGCGAAACAGTGAGAGCTCTGAAATGAATAATTCCGTTTACGATTTTATTGGTATCGGTATCGGTCCTTTTAACCTGAGCCTGGCCTGTCTGAGTGAGCCGGTTGAGGGGCTGAACGGTCTTTTCCTGGATGAGAACCCGGGCTTTGACTGGCACACCGGCATGATGCTGGAAAATGCCCATCTGCAGACGCCGTTTATGGCCGATCTGGTGACGCTCGCCGATCCGACCAGCCCTTACAGCCTGCTTAACTACATGAAGGAAAAGGGGAAATTATACTCTTTTTATATCCGCGAAGACTTCTTCCTGATGCGCAAAGAGTATAATCAGTACTGCCAGTGGGCCAGTTCACGGCTCTCTAATCTGCGCTGGAACAGCCACGTTGAGTATGTCAGCTACGATGAGACGGCTGGCGTCTATCAACTCCAGGTGACCGACACCCGGAATGGCCAGAAACAGAACTATCTGGCACGACATCTGATCCTCGGCACCGGGCCTAAAGCCTGGATGCCGGAGTGCAGCCAGCCGCACCGCCAGCGCCTGACGCACTCAAGCCACTATCTGGTCAACAAAGCCGAACTGCAGCAGAAGCGTTCCATCACCGTGCTGGGCAGCGGCCAGAGCGCGGCAGAAATCTACTACGACCTGCTGACCGATATCGACCGCTTTGGCTATCAGCTCAACTGGATCACCCGCGCGCCGCGCTTCTATCCGCTGGAGTACACCAAGCTCACGCTGGAGATGACCTCGCCGGAATGGGTCGACTATTTCCACGCGCTGCCCGCCAGCACCCGGGACGAACTGAATGCGCGCCACAAGAATCTCTACAAAGGCATCAACAGCAGCCTGATTAACGACATTTATGACCTGATGTATGTCAAACAGCTCGACGGCGATCTGAACGTTAACCTGTTTACTCACTCGGCGCTGACCGCTATGCGCTGGCTGCCACAGGGAGAGTTCGAGCTGACGCTGCATCAGGAGGAGCAGGATTGCACCTTCACCCGTCGCACCGAAGGACTGGTGATGGCGACCGGCTATCACTACCAGCCACCGATGTTTTTAGAGGGCATCAACGCCCGCCTGCGCTGGGATGACAAAGGCCGCTACGACGTGCAGCGCAACTACAGTATCGATTATCACAATCAGATCTTCGTGCAGAACGCCGAACTGCACACCCACGGTTTTGTTACGCCGGATCTCGGCATGGCCTGCTACCGCAACTCGGTGCTGCTGCGCGAACTGACAGGACGCGAGGTCTACCCGATCGAGCGTCAGATTGCCTTCCAGACCTTCCCGGCTAAATCGGAGCACTGAGATGAGTTCACAAACACTGTTCAGCGCCGCCCGCCCCGCAGGCCAGTTCACCCTGAGGCCCATGCTCGCCAGCGATGCGCCGCTGGTTCATAGCTGGGTCACCCGCGATTACGCCCGCTTCTGGGGCATGCAGCAGCAGAGCCTGAATCAGGTCGCTGAGTTCTATCAGACGCTGACTGCAGCCGATCCCCATGCTGCGCTGATTGGTTGCTGCAACGACCAGCCGGTCTGCCTGATTGAGTGCTATCGCGCCAGCGACGATGAGGTCGGCAAGTTTTATCCTGCCGCACCCGATGATTACGGCATGCATATTCTGATTGCCCCCGCCAGCCAGCCGATCAGAGCCTTCAGCTGGCAGGTCTTCACGCTGGTGATGGACTACATGTTCAGCCGCCCCGAGGTGCGCCGCGTGGTGGTAGAGCCAGATGTGCGCAATGAGAAGATTCACGTGCTGAATAAGCGTGCCGGGTTCCGCTATCAGCACACCATCGACATGGGTCATAAAACCGCCTGGCTGGCCTTTTGCCAGCGGGAAGATTATCAACACGCGTTACTGCAGGAGTCGCAGACTATGAACACCCCCTCTTCTCTGATGAACGGTACACATCTGACGGGCGACCAATGGGCGCAGGCAAACCGCATGCTGATCCGGAAAGCGATTGCCGAGTTCGCGCATGAGAAAATCATTACGCCACAGGAGTCGGGCGACGGCAGCTATCAGCTTGCGGTGCCAGGCGGTGAAGCGAGCTACCATTTCCGGGCGTCGCGGCTGGCGCTGGATCACTGGGAAATCGACGACGGCTCACTACGCAAGCAGGAGAACGGTCGTGATCTGCCGCTGGATGCGTTGAAGTTTATCGTGGAGTTTAACGGGGAGATCGGTATTACACAGGCACTGCTGGCGACCTACATGGAAGAGATCAGCAGCACGCTGTGCAGCAGCGTTTATAAGCTGCAGAAGAATAATCCTGACAGCCAGGCGCTGGTCTCAGCCGATTTCCAGACGGTGGAAGCGGCGATGACCGAAGGCCATCCCTGCTTTGTTGCCAACAACGGGCGTATTGGCTTCGATGCCCATGATTATCTGGCGTATGCGCCCGAGGCCGCTGCGCCCGTTCACCTCATCTGGGTCGCGGTTCATCGCCGCAACGCCCATTTCTCCAGCCTCAGCGAGCTGAGCTATGAGCAGTTGATGCGTGATGAACTGGGCGATACCACCCTGGAGCAGTTTAATGCGCAGCTGGAGAATAAAGGGCTGGCGGTTGAGGAGTATATCCTGATGCCGGTGCATCCGTGGCAGTGGCAGAATAAGCTGCTGACCGTGTTTGCGGCGGACATCGCCAGTCACGATATTGTTTATCTCGGCACCGGAGACGATGCTTACCAGGCACAGCAGTCGATCCGCACCTTCTTTAACCGCAGCCAGCCCGCGAAACGCTACGTGAAAACCGCCCTGTCGGTGCTGAACATGGGCTTTATGCGCGGTCTGTCGCCCTACTATATGGCGACAACGCCCGCGATAAACGGCTGGCTGGAACAACTGGTTGCTGGCGATGCGTGGCTGAATCGCTGTGATTTCCGCATCCTGCGCGAAGTCGCGGCGGTCGGCTATCACAACCGCTACTATGAGCAGGCGATCAAAGGCGACTCCGCCTATAAAAAGATGTTCGCAGCGCTGTGGCGGGATAATCCTGCGGCCAGCCTGCAACCCGGCCAGCGCCTGATGACCATGGCCTCTTTCCTGCATGTCGATCACCAGCAGCAGGCACTGCTGCCTGCGCTGATAGCGGATTCTGGTTTGCCCGCGAAGCAGTGGATAGAACGCTACCTGACCTGCTATCTCAGCCCGCTGCTGCACTGCTTCTATCAGCATGACCTGGTGTTTATGCCGCACGGTGAAAACCTCATCATGCTGCTGGAGAACAACGTGCCGGTCAGTGCATACATGAAGGATATCGGCGAAGAGATCGCCGTGATGAATCCGGATGCGGTGCTGCCGGAAGGCGTGCAGCGTCTGGCGGTGGATGTGCCGGAGAACCTGAAGCTGCTCTCAATCTTCACCGATGTGTTTGACTGCATCTTCCGCTTTATCAGCGCGATCCTGCATCAGTCAGGAACGTTGCCGGAGGAAGAGTTCTGGCAGGCGGTGGCGCAGTGCGTGAAAGATTACCAGCAGGCGCACCCGGAGCATGCCACTAAGTTCGCGCGCTATGACATGTTCGCGCCGGAGTTTACCCGCTCTTGCCTGAACCGCCTGCAGCTGGCGAATAATCAGCAGATGATAAACCTCGCCGATCCCGCTGAGAACCTCAAGTTCGCCGGAACGCTGATTAACCCGATCGCCCGCTGGCAATAAGCGTTACACCGTCACGCTGAAATTATGCGGTCAGCCTGGTGGCCGCTTTTTTAATGGCTTTATCGCAGGTATCCGTAATGGCTTTTTTCGAACCGGTCGCGCAACTGACCCGACGACATCTGATCTTTCCGCTGTCGCTGGTGTTGTTTGAGTTCGCCACCTATATCGCTCACGACATGATCCAGCCCGGTATGCTGCTGGTGACTCAGGAATTTAAGGTCGGGCCGGAGTGGGTCTCTACTTCGCTCACCGCCTATCTGGCCGGTGGCATTATGCTGCAATGGCTGCTTGGCCCCCTCTCTGACCGCATCGGGCGGCGTCCGGTGCTGCTCAGCGGCGTGGCCTTTTTTATGCTCTCGTGTGTGGCGACGCACTGGGTGCAAAGCATTGAGCAGTTCGTCCTGCTGCGTTTTTTGCAGGGCGTCAGCCTCTGTTTTATTGGCGCGGTAGGCTACGCGGCGGTGCAGGAGGCCTTTACGGAATCGCTCAGCATCAAAATGATGGCGCTGATGGCCAACGTCGCCCTGCTGGCCCCGCTGGCCGGTCCGCTGGCGGGCGCGGCTTTTCTTACCGTAGGTGAATGGCGCACCCTGTTCTGGCTGATTGGCGCTGTCGCGGCGCTGGCGCTGGCGGGTCTGTGGTTTGCGATGCCCGAAACCGCAGGCGACCGGCAGAAACCGCTGTCGCTGCGATCGATTATCAGCGGTTACGCGGCGTTGCTGAAGGATCGTCAGGTGATGCGTGGCTCGCTGGCCATAGGGCTGGTCACCGTGCCCTGCATCGCCTGGGTCGCGTTGTCGCCGGTGATTTTAATTCACGATGCGGGACTCAGCCGCATCGACTATGCGTTATTACAGCTGCCGGTCTTCGCCGCCATGATTGCGGGCAACCTGACGCTGGGACGCTTATCCAGCCGTCTGCCCATTGAACAGCCGTTACGGCTCGGGGCCTGGCCGGTGGTCTGCGGGCTGGCAATCGCAGTCACCGCTACCGTGCTAAATCCGCAAAGCTATCTGTGGCTGACTGCCGGAATTAGCCTCTACGGCTTCGGCACCGGGCTGGTCAGCGCCGGACTCTATCGCATGACGCTCTTTTCCAGCAGCGCCGGAAAAGGCAGCGTGGCGGCGATGCTCGGCATGGTGAGTATTCTGATTATTGCGCTGGGCATTGAAGCAGCCAAAACCGCCTATTTTAGTTACGGCACCGGCGGCTTCAGTGTGGTGAACCTGATCTGCGGTCTGCTGTGGCTGGTTCTGGTCAGCACTTTTCTGCGTGCAGGCCAGCGGAAATTGTGCGCGGAATAGCGTTCCCTGATTAATCCGCTGTTTGCCGTTGATAAAATATTACCCGGCAGGATGGCAGAAATTTATTTGCCATCCTGCAACTGAAATAAAGAGATTACATCCCACCCAATCCCGCATTTATTTTTTTCAGATAAGCTTTGACCAAATCGTTACTTTATCTGTGTGTTGCGTCATTCGATGATGATTCCGCCTGCTGAGGCAATTGATAACAAAGGAATTCACCATGAAGACGTTATTTCCCCTTAAACCACGCGCACAAACGCTGGTTTTTACTTTACTTGCCGGGACTCTGACCTTTAACGCGGTGGCTACACCGGTCAAAGGCGGTACGCTGATTTATCTTGAACAGCAGGCACATACCAACCTCTATCCGCCTGCCGGCGGCTTTTACCCTAATGGCGGCATTCTCAATCAGATTACCGATAAATTAACCTGGCAGAATCCCGAAACGCTGCAGGTTGAACCCTGGATTGCGGAAAGCTGGACTACCAACGCAGACAAAACCGAATACACCTTTAAATTACGGCCTGGCGTGACTTTTTCCGATGGCACACCATTAGATGCGAACGCGGTGGCGAAAAACTTTGATACCTACGGGCTGGGAAATAAAGCGCTGCGCCTGCCGGTATCGGAAGTGATTAATAACTATGAACGCAGCGAAGTGATCGACCCGCTGACGGTGAAATTCTATTTCAAAAAACCCTCGCCCGGATTTTTACAGGGCACCGCCACCATTGGCTCTGGCCTGGTCTCGCTGAGTACCCTGGCGCGCAGTTTCGATCAGCTGGGCGATGCCCGTCACATTATCGGCTCAGGCCCGTTTGTGGTCAGTGATGAGAAGCTCGGTCGGGAAGTGGATCTGGTGGCACGTAAAGATTATCAGTGGGGACCGAAAAACATTCAGCAGCAAGGTCCGGCCAATCTGGATGCGATAAAAGTGATCGTGACGCCGGAAGACAGCGTGCGCATTGGTGCACTGCTGGCGGGTCAGGCAGGCCTGATCCGTCAGGTGCAGGCCTACGATGAGAAGCAGGCTAAAGATCAGAACTTCCCGGTTTATGCCGCGCCGACCCGTGGCGTAAACGACAGCCTCAGCTTCCGTCCGGATAATCCGCTGGTCAGCGATATTCGGGTGCGTCAGGCGCTGCTACACGCCACCAATGCGAAACAGGTGGTTGAGACGCTCTTCTCGCCGAACTATCCGCAGGCAACCTCGGTCGTGGCGACCACCGCCGCCGGCTACGTCAATCTGGCGGACAAACTCACTTTTGATCTGGCAAAAGCGAAGGTATTGCTGGACCAGGCGGGCTGGCAACCCGGTGCCGATGGCATCCGTGAAAAAGCAGGCCAGCGACTGGCACTAACCGTCTATGAATCACTGCCGCAGCCGCAAAACAAAGAGGTGCTGCAACTGGTGGCACAGCAGTGGCGCCAGGCGGGCGTCGCCCTCAGCGTTAAAGCGGGCGATGCCGGCAGCAAAACGCTGGATAACCTCGATCCCCTTAAGACCCCGCTGAACGTCACCGAAGTCGGCCGTGCCGATCCCGACGTGATCAAAAGCAGTTTCTACCCGGCTAACCGCGACAACCTGCTGCAGAAAGGCGGCTCCAGCGACAAAGTGAAAAACTTCCGCGATGACAAGCTGAACCAGCTGCTGGTTGCGATCTCCGCTGAAGTTGACCCGGCAAAACGGTTACAGCTGACCGGTGACGTTCAGCGTTATCTGCTGGACCAGGCCTATGTGATTCCGATCTTCGAAGAGCCGCAGGTCTATGCCGGTGCGCCCTGGCTGAAAGGGGTCAGTTTTGAAGCAGTGGGCCGTCCGGCGCTCTATAGCGCCTGGCTGGAAAAACAGTAACCGGAGGTGAGGATGCGTCATTATCTGCTGCAACGCGCTGGTCTGGGTATATTGGTCCTGTGGGCCGCGTTTACCCTGTCGTTTGTGCTGCTACAGGTGCTGCCAGGCGATGCGGTCCTGATCAAGTTTCAGAATCCGGATCTCGGCCTGAGTCCGCAGCAGATTGCTGAGATGCGTCAGGCCTATGGCGCGGACAGCCCGCTGTGGCAGCAATATCTGCACACGCTGGCGGCGATGCTGCACGGCGACTTCGGCTATTCGGTGCAGGCGGGCGTGCCGGTCAGTGAACTGCTGACCAGCAATCTGCCTGGCACGCTGCGACTGGCTCTGTGCGGCTTTTTGCTGGCGACACTGCTGGCATTCGTGCTGGCGACACTGTCGCGGCTGCCTGCCCTGCGCGGCCTGCGTAATCTGCTGCAGTCACTGCCCGCGCTTTTTATCTCAGTGCCAACCTTCTGGCTCGGCATAGCCCTGATTCAGCTCTTCTCATTCCAGCTGCGCTGGATCCCGGTGATCAATCCCTCACCGTGGCAGGGACTGATTCTGCCCATCATTACGGTCGCCGTTCCGATCTCAGCGCCACTGGCACAGATTCTTTTGCGCAGCATCGATGAGGTTTCAACCCGGCCTTTTGTGGCGGTGGCGCGCGCCAAAGGGGCCAGCGAGCACTCTGTGCTGTGGCGGCACATCCTGCGCAACGCCATGCTGCCGGTGCTCACCGTGGCAGGCCTGCTGCTGGGAGAACTGATTGCCGGTGCGCTGATTACCGAAACGGTGTTTGGCCTGGGTGGTCTCGGTCAGTTAACGCAGCAGGCGGTGAATAATCAGGATGTGGCGGTATTGCAGGCGGTGGTGATGATCTCTGCGCTGGGTTTTGTGGTGATCAACCTGCTGGTGGATCTGCTGATGCCGCTGTTTGACCCGCGCTTACAGCTGTTACGAGGTGCAACATGAGTCTGGTTGATTACGCTGCCGCGCGGCAACCCGTGGCGGCAAAGAGGCGCACTTTACGGTTTTCGCCGGGCCTGTGGCTCGCCGTTTCAGTCATGCTGCTGGCCGTACTGGCGGCCCTGTTCCCGGCCCTCTTTACCCAGGCCAGCCCGATTGAAGGCGTTGCGGGTGCACAGCGACTCGCACCGCAGGCCGGACACTGGCTCGGCACCGATCAGCTCGGCCGCGATCTCTTTGCCCGCATCATTTACGGCGCGTCCCATTCGCTCTCCGCCGCCGTCATGGCGGTGGCGATCGGACTGCTGGCAGGTACCGCGCTGGGTCTGGTGGCAGGGGCTATCGGTGGCAAAACTGAATCAATTGTGATGCGCGCAGTGGATGTCCTGCTGGCGATTCCGGCGCTGCTGCTCTCTCTGAGCGTGCTGATTTTGCTCGGCTTCGGCACCCTGAATGCCGCATTAGCAGTGGGCATTGCCTCCATCGCCAGCTTCGCCCGACTGGCACGCGCCGAAGTGGTGCGCATCCGTCACAGTGAGTATGTCGAAGCGGCTTACGGCAGCGGCGGCCGCTTTTTCAGCGTGTTGTGGCGTCACATTCTTCCCAATGCGCTGACGCCGGTGATCGCCTATGCCGCCCTGCAATTTGGTCAGGCGATTCTGGCGCTCTCGACTCTGAGTTTCCTCGGCTACGGCACCCCGCCGCCAGTGCCGGAATGGGGGCTGTTAATCGCTGAAGGGCGTAATTATCTGGCTACCGCCTGGTGGCTGACCACTTTTCCTGGTGTGGTGGTGGTCGCTGTGGTGCTCGCAGCCAACCGCATCAGCCAGCAACTTTCAGGAGGACGCCAATGAGCGCTCAGCCGTTACTCGTGGTCAACAATCTGACGCTAAGCTATCGCAGCGGCAACCGTTGGCAGCCGGTGGTACATAACGTCAGCTTCGAGCTGAACGCCGGAGAGATGGTGGCGCTGGTCGGGGAGTCCGGCTCCGGTAAAACCACCACCGCACAGGCGATAATGGGTCTGATGGCGGAAAATGGCCGCCGCGAAGGTGGCGAAATCCTGCTCAACGGCGTGGATATCAGTCAGTGGTCGCAAAAGCGTTTCGATACCCTGCGCGGTGCGCGCATCAGTCTGGTACCGCAGGATCCCGGTAATTCCCTGAACCCGGTGAAAACGGTCGGCGAACAGGTGGAAGAGATCCTGCGACTGCACCTGAAATTACCGTCAGCGCAGCGCCAGCAGCGGGTGATTGACCTGCTGACGCGCGTCGGCCTCAGCCATCCGGAACAGCGGGTTAAGCAGTATCCGCATCAGCTGTCGGGCGGCATGAAGCAGCGGGTATTGATCGCCATTGCCCTCGCCCTGCAGCCGGAGATCATCATTGCGGATGAGCCGACCAGCGCGCTGGATGTCACGGTGCAAAAGCGCATTCTCGATCTGCTGGACAACCTGCGGCAGGAATCCCGCACCGCCGTGCTGTTTGTCACCCACGACCTGACGCTGACGGCGCAACGCGCAGATCGTATTATCGTGTTTCGTCACGGCGAGATTCAGGAATCGGGCCGCACTGAACAGGTTATCAGCGCGCCTGCTCATCCTTATACCCGTCAGTTACTGAATGATGCGGCACCGCAGCGACCCGCCAGAGTTAAATCTGCAACCGCCCGTTTTTCTGCCCCCGCCATCCGGGCAACCGGCGTGATGAAAAGCTTTTCGCTGGGCAAACAGCAGCGTCTGCAGGCACTGAACCAGGTCAGCTTTCAGGTGGCGCGCGGCACCACGCATGCCCTGGTAGGCGAATCCGGCTCCGGCAAAACCACGCTGGCGCGCATCGTTATGGGTTTTGAAACCGCCGACAGCGGCGAGGTGACGATGGATGGCATCGTGGTCAACGGATTACGCGGCGAGGCGCTGCGTCAGCTGCGGCGGAAGATCCAGTTTGTCTATCAGAACCCATTTGCCTCGCTCGATCCGGGTCAGACGCTGTATGCAATTATCGAAGAGCCACTGCGTAATTTTGAGCGGCTGAGCCGCAGTCAGCGCCGTGAGCGCGTGGAAGCGATAACCACGCGGGTGGCGCTGCCGCTCTCACTGCTGTCACGTCATCCTCACGAACTGTCCGGCGGTCAGCGGCAGCGTGTGGCTCTTGCGCGGGCGCTAATCTGCAAGCCGGAAATTCTGGTACTGGATGAGGCGACCTCGGCGCTGGATGTCACGGTGCAGGCGCAAATCCTCGACCTGTTGCAGCAGCTCCAGGCCGAACTGGGTCTGACCTATCTGTTTATCACGCACGACCTGGCAACGGTGCGGCAGATTGCCGACAGCGTCACGGTGTTACAAGCGGGCGAAGTCGCAGAGCAAGGTGACGTTGTCACGATTTTCAGTTCGCCACAGCATCCTTATACCCGGGAATTAATGGCTGCCATTCCTCCGCTTATTCCCTTAACCCACAAGGAGTCAGCATGAGCCGACGTCTCGGATTTTTTACCCGGCTGCTGGATAAGGTGCCGGCGAAACAGCGCTATCAGCTGGCCACCGAACAGATTCAGCATGCCGAACGCTGCGGATTTGATAATGCGTGGATTGCTCAGCACCATTTTCATCAGGATGAGGGGGGTCTGCCGTCGCCGCTGCTCTTCCTGGCGCATGTCGCCGCGCAGACCCGCACCATCCGGCTCGGCACCGCCATCATCACCCTGCCGATGGAGAATGCGCTGCGGGTGGCTGAAGATGCCGCAGTACTGGATCTGCTGGCAGATGGGCGGCTGGAGATCGGGCTGGGCTCCGGTGGCACGCCGGATTCGTTTTTGCCGTTTGGTCTGACCTTTGCCGAGCGCGGTGAAGCTTTTGCCGACCATCTGCATACGCTGCTCAGCGCCTGGCGCGGGGATTCACTGGGGCATCCTGATAATCATCTCTATCCCGCCGCGCCGCAGCTTGCCGGACGGGTGTGGATCGCCACCTTCTCGGTTGAGGGCGCAATCCGTGCCGCTAAGGGCGGCCATGGCCTGATGCTGTCCCGCACCCAGCCGCGCCCGGCGGGCCAGCCTGAGCTGCCGCTGGATGCATTGCAGAATCCGCTGATCGATGCCTATCTTGCGGCACTTCCTGCGGGAACCCCTCCGCGCATCCTCGCCTCCCGTACCGCATTCGTGGCCGATTCTGACCGCTATGCCCGTCAGGTAGCTGAACCGGGAATTCGTCAGCAGGCTGCGCAGTATCGTGGTGAATTACGCGGTGAACGCTTTGATGACCTGCTGGCGCAGTTTGATGCCCATGTTGGCGGCATCGATCAGGTGCAGCACTCGCTGGCGCAGGACAGTGCACTGGCGCGTGTCACCGACATCTCATTTCAGGTGCATTCGGTTGAGCCTTCGCATGCCGACACGCTGCGCTCGATTGAACTGATTGCCCAACATCTTGCGCCCGCGCTTCGTGCCGCTGGCGAACCTCACAGGAGAATTTCATGAATCAACCTGACGATTTGATCGCCACACTGGCAGATATCGATCCCGATTCCGAACTGGCCCATGCGCGCCAGACACGTCACGCCGCCACACAACATGCTCAGGGTAGCTACACCCTGTTGTTTAGCCAGGGTGATGAGGATTTTCCGCTGGCGGAGCGCCGTCTGCTGGCCGCACAGGTTGCCGGCTGGCATGCACAACCCGGCCTGCAGGCGCACTACCAGCCACAGGAGAGTCTGGCCGGGAGTGATCGGATCAACGCGGCACAGGCTTTTGCCCATCGCCTGACCTTTGAGCCGGTTACTGCTGCTCCCGCGCATCTGGAGGCTTTGAAACAGGCGGGCTGGAGCCTGCGCGGCATTGTCACACTGGCACAGCTGGTGGCGTTTGTCAGTTTTCAGAGCCGGTTGCTGGCGGGTCTGCGCAGCTTACAGGGCGATGAGGCACCGGATGAGGTTGCCCCGGTAGTCGCCGGTCACTGGCACGAGGCCTTACATACCGCCAGCGGCAAAACTGCCCTGACCGCGTTTATGCAACAGGAACTCGGCTGGGAGCCCTGGCTGCCGGCAAAACCGCTGTCGGAATTCAGCGAGGAAGAGCAGGCGACACTGGCAAAATTCGGTCACACCGACTCCGACTATTTTCGCCTGCTGGCGCGCAATCTGCCACTGCTGGAGCAACGTACCCTGACCGATAAAGGCATTTTTTATACCGCAGGAGGGTTGCCACGTGCCGAGCGCGAACTGGCTGCCACCGTGGTGAGTAAGATTAACGGCTGTATTTACTGCGCCTCAGTCCATGCGCGTAAAGCCAGCCAGCTCTCAAAGCAGGATGAAGCGGTACAGAAGCTGCTGAACGTCGCACCCGGCGCAGTACTATCTCACGGACACGCCGCGCGCTGGCAGGCGATCATCGCATTCTCAGCAGCGCTGTCGCTGACCCCTGCCCAGCCGACACAGTCGCAGCTCTCTGCACTGCGTGAACAGGGTCTCGATACGCTCGCCCTGCTCGATCTGATTCAATCAACCGCCTTTTTTGCCTGGGCTAATCGCCTGATGCTGACGCTGGGCGAACCTTTTCTGCCGGAACAACAGGGATAATCATGACTTTGCCTTTAACCGACCAACTGGTGCAGTGGCGTCGCGAACTGCATCAGCATCCGGAACTTTCGAATCATGAATTTGCCACCACGGAACGTATTACCCGCTGGCTGGAGCAGGCCGGAATCCGGCTGTTGCCGCTGGGGCTGAAAACCGGCGTCGTGGCAGAAATCGGTCATGGCGAACCCCTGATCGCCCTGCGCGCGGATATTGATGCGTTACCGATTGAAGAAATTACCGAACGCCCATGGCGATCACAGCAGCCGGGCGTGATGCACGCCTGTGGTCACGACGTTCATAGCGCCGTGATGCTCGGCGTGGCTTTGCAGCTGAAACAGCAGGAAGACAAGCTGCAAGGCCGGGTACGGATTCTGTTTCAGCCCGCTGAAGAGACCTTTAATGGCGCACGTCAGCTGATTGATGCCGGTGCGCTGGAAGGCGTTCAGGCGATATTCGGCCTGCACAACGCGCCCGACCTGCCGCTGGGCACGCTGCGCAGCCGGGCGGGCGCATTTTATGCCAACGTCGACCGCTTTGTGATCCGCATTGAGGGCAAAGGCGCACATGCCGCGCGCCCGCAGGAGGGCATCGATTCGATTGTAATTGCCAGCCATATCGTAACGGCTCTGCAGACCCTGCCGAGCCGGGTGTTCAGCTCGCTGGAAACGGTGGTGCTGAGCGTAACGCGCTTTACCGCCGGTAATACCTGGAACGTGCTGCCGCAAAGTGTTGAGCTGGAGGGCACCGTACGCACCCACAACGGCGAAATCCGGGCGCAGATCCCGCACCGCATGCGATCCCTGATTCAGGGTATTGCCGCCGGGTTTGGTGCGACCGCCGAACTGGAGTGGACTGAAGGACCGCCGGCCCTGATTAACACGCCAGGCTGGGTGGATGTTGCTCTGGACGTTGCCCAACAGAGTGGCTATCTCGCGGAGCATGCTGAGTCGCCGCAGATGGGCGGAGAAGATTTTGCCTTCTATCTGCAGCAGGTGCCGGGGGCGTTTGTCAGCATCGGTAGTGCCAGCGAATTTGGTCTGCATCACGCCGCCTTCGATCCTGATGAAGCGTTGATTGGCCCGGCGGTTGACTACTTCACGCAGCTGGTGCCGCGCGCGTTGCAGATTGTGGCGGCGCAATGACAAAAAAAAGGAGTGCTGCTATGTCAGTTCAGGTTCCACAACCGATTCTTGATCATGCGGTGATTAACGTGGCCGACCAGCTCGACAGCGCCAGCGCGCGCTTCCGAAGGCTCGGCTTTCAGCTCACTGAACGGGGTCATCACTCGCTGGGATCGAGTAATCATCTGGCTATTTTTGGTGAGAATTACCTGGAACTGCTGGGCTATGAGACGGGCAAAGGGAGCCAGCGCGCCGATCTCTGGCAATCGCCGCTGGGATTGAGCGGTCTGGTGTGGAAAAGCAGCGATGCAGAGAGTGAGTTTCAGCATCTGCAACGGCAGGATCTGGATGGCGAACCGCCAGCGGCCTTTCATCGTCCGGTCACCCTGCCCGACGGTTCGGTGAGTGAAGCGCACTTTCAGACCGTGCGGATTCGCCCTTCACTGGTGCCTAATGGCCGCAGTTTTTTTTGCCAGCATCTGACACCCGAAGCGGTATGGCAGCCGGCATGGCAGCGTCACCCCAATGGCGTGCGTAATATCAGTGAGTTTGTGATTGTCGCGCAGGATCCGGCGCTTTCAGCCCTGGTCTATAGTCGCCTGTTTGGGGCCGCTAAGGTGCTCGCCTGTCCCGAAGGGGCCTTTGTCTTGCGCGCCGGTGCTGCCACGGTTCGGTTTGCTTCGGCAGACTATGCGCAGCAGCGGTTTGGCCCACTGCCGGAAGACTATGATGGCAGCGCCCGGATGGTCGCGCTGGGTTTTGAGACGGAGGATCTCGCCCTGGTGAAACGCGCGCTGGTGACGGGTGAAATTGCCTTTCAGGAGCAGCTCAAGGCGATTGTGGTGGAGTCGGCAGAAGGTTTTAACCTGGCACTGCGTTTTAACTGAGTACAGATTCAGGAGGTGATGAAAAACGCCTCGGTTGAGGCGTTTCTTCAGAGCACGGACCGATAAAATATAAAGACTTATCGAATCTTAATAGTCCATCGCAGCACGCTTAAATCAAAAAAACAGAGATGGCGACAGGCCAAACCGGGCGCATAATGCCCGGATATGCGACACAGTCAACTGACGTTCGCCGCTGAGGATTCGGCTAACCAGCGATTTTTTACCTATCTCATTTTCGAAGTCGCTCAGGCTAAGATTGTGTTGCTCAATAAGCACGCGCAGAATGCCGGGGCCTGTGCTGATTTGACTTTGACGTGCATTAAATTCGGCCAGCTCCGGATCTTTATCTTCATAGTGAGCAATGCGCGCGCAAAGCAGGTCAACCAGCGGATTATCCGGCTCATGTTCAATCAGATATTCGACCAGTTCCAGTGCTTCTTCATAATCCTGGCGCTGACTGCTGCCAGCCAGCAGCGGCACCGCTTCAGCGAGCTCATTTGACAGCCTGATAGCTTCAGTATTCATTCGGTGGTGATGCCTCCAATTAGAAGAACATGTATTTTTCGATGAATGCCCCGATGACTTTTTCATGAAGCTCAACAGAGCGTGAAAAGCAGATCGTTTTGCGGGCCAACCGTTTGATCCGTGTTCTCAGCGTCAGGTTATTGCGCTCAATGCGCTGAGTAAAATCTTGCCGGTCAGGTGCTTCTCTTTCGGAAGCTCTCTGGCATAGCTCCCCCAGTCATCTGTGGTCAGCATTCCGATGTTAAAGGGCGTGAGCAGTGCCGGCAATTCACGACAGGTTTCATAGGTACGTGGACCAAAAGTGTAGGACAGCACGCCACCCGTTTTTGTGTTGTACGCGTACCAGAGCCAGTGCTGGCGGGCTTTGGCCGACAAAGCTCCATTGCTCATCGAGTTCACAGATAAGCGCCACATCAGCATGGACTACCGGAGATGATGTTACTCGTCGTGGCGAGAGTTTTTTAAAGTCCGGATAACGGTGTGGATGCCGACCTTCAGTGTCCTGGCGGTATCGCGAACCCCGGCTCCGTTGAAAGCCATTACGGTGATCTGCTCTTTAACCCCGGGCTTGCGGGCTTCATAAGCATAAGTGAGCTGAAAGACGCGGTGGCAGTCACAGCAACGAAACCGGGCATGTCCTTTCGGGTTCTGCCCATGACGATAAACCTGAGCAGACTGACAACGGGGACAATGAACGGCAACGCTGGCCATGAATAAGCCTCAAAAGCGAGCATTATACATTACATTCAACCAATTAGAGGCATCACCTAATTAAAAGGGCCACTCAAAGTGGCTCTTTTTTTTAAAAAACGCGCATGAAGGCATTCTGCACTATGATTGACGAGGCTTAATCAGTTTATTGGCAAAGTACCAGCCTGAAAACGCCCCCAGAACAGCCAGAACTAATGCTCCGATAAGGAAGATCGCGAAGTTTTGAGACATCTGATCCTCGCCATATATGGTGCCAACAAAAACACGACTGATTAGCGGCATTAGCAAGTACATTAACCCAGCGCCACAGACAGCCCCAAACAAAGTAAACAGCGTGATCTTTAGAAGCCTCATATCACCTTCCAAAACCAGATTTCCTTAGCATTAGCAAAACTCGACCATAATCCATCGACGTTCAGTCCCCACTGGATACGGAGATAACTGAGTTTTGTTGTCAGCCGGTCCCCATTCCATAAATCAATATGGTCACCACTGCGGTTAAGAAAACTTTCATTTCCCCGTCGCCAGTAGTCCTTAAAGAAGATAATCCCACGCTGATTTTTAAGCACCTCCTCAAAGTTATCAGCGCTGACCTTCACCATTGGAAAAACGCCTGGTATGCGAGCGTTTTTTAAGGCGTTTGCTAGCTCTTCAGCGCGTAGTATGTGGCCTTCGCTTTTAGGATGTAGCCAGCAAAACTGCACTCGTAACTTAGTAACGTCATAACCACATCGAGCCAGCGCCGTGCCTATGCGTATTGCACATTGATCGTCAAAAGCTTTATGTCCGTCCTTGCGACGACACGGATTTTCATCACCCTTTACCTCCGGGTGAGCATTCCATAATTCTGAAAATGGATACTCATTTGCAGTCCCTTACAGTAGAAAATTGTCACTATAAGCATAAAAAACCAGCAACGCCAGATACGTTAAAATTGCTTCACAATTTTACGCATAAACTGCGTGCAGGTGTGGTGGGGGACACGCGCCCGCTACGCGGCATGGTGAGACCACCCCGCCCGGCCAGCCTGCCTGCCTGCCTGCCTGCCTGCCGCGCTGGCTGTGCCATGTACGGCCTATTTCTCCGCAGGAATTCGCAGCACCCTGTCAAAACCAAGTGCCCTTAGAACGCGTTATAGTGCGTTGTTATCTCTGGCAAGTATTGGGATTATGGCGAGATGGGATTTGGTAAAGATTCAGAGGGTAACGGGCATAAAAAACCGGCCGCAATGGGCCGGTCAGCAGGTGCATGATTGCGTCAGGTGTTATGCAGGGTTATGGCGACGCTCGAATGCATAGGAATGAATACCATCACGTCCCAGTACGGTCTCAGCCTCGTTCCAATCCCGGCAGTCAAAGCCCTGCGTATCAAACCAGCGAAGCAGGCCCGCGTGAGTAAAATACCAGATGTGCTCATCCTTTCTGAAATGGCGCGACCGCAACAGATGAGCGGCATTGTGAAAAATGGGAATAGAAACAAACAACCATTTTTCAGCACGGAATAATAGCAGCCTCGGGATCGTCGATGTGTTCCAGCGCGTCCCAGAATGACAGCGCCGCCCATGTTCCAGTATAAAGGTCAGCCCAGCTGCCGCGCCGGGGAACGGAGATCCGGGTCGTCATTGGCTGGCAGAATGGCGGGCTGGTCGAAAAAGGTAAGTTTGTTGTGGATGAGGTCGCCCACAATGGCCCGCCTGATCGCCTCAGCATTACGGCCAAAAGCGCGGATTTTCGCGATGACATCAACGTTAAGCGCGAATACAACTGGCATAACTGCACGGTAAGCTATGTCGTGTCCGCCATTGCTGGCCGGTATAACCTGACACCGGCCATCAGCACCGAGCTGGCAAATCTGGAAATCGACCACGCCGATCAGACCCAGGAATCAGACATCAGTTTTTTAACCCGCATGGCTGAAATGCTCGGGGCCTCCACCACGATAAAAAACGGCATGCTGCTGTTTTTCACGCCCGGTACTG
This sequence comes from Pantoea pleuroti, assembly GCF_014156615.1. Taxonomy (NCBI): domain Bacteria; kingdom Pseudomonadati; phylum Pseudomonadota; class Gammaproteobacteria; order Enterobacterales; family Erwiniaceae; genus Pantoea; species Pantoea pleuroti. The sequence goes on from NZ_SBFD01000004.1 coordinate 160,199, forward strand.
GCAGAACGGTAAGCGGGCGCGTTCTTCCCTCCGTCATGATTACCCGCGCCAGCGGCGACAGCCACAGCTTCCGGGTTGCAGACCGTGACGTCTATACCGGCGTTGAAGCGTACTGGCTGGATCTCAATTTCGGGAAGAAGCGAAAAACCCGGGTGCGCGGGCAGAGGAAGAACACTGCCCCAAAATCCAGCAGCCGTGAAGGCCATTATCTGAACGGTGCCGAAGGCAATGTATATGTGATGCGCCAGACCTTTAAAACAGAGCTTGCCGCAAAGCGAGTAGCCGTCGCTAAATGGCAGTCACTGAAACGGGTGCGGCAGAATTCAGCATGCAGCTGGCGCGCGGCCGTGCAGAACTTTACCCGGAGCTGCACGCGATCATGTACGGCTTCAAGACAGACACTGATGAGGGTGACTAGACCATCACAAAGGCCACGCACACCGTGACACGGCAGGGATTTTACACGGCACTGGAATTTGAAGTCAGGCTGACGGACTGGACGGTCACGGCGACAGAGGAATAATTGAGCAATGCCGAAGCATAACGCTATAATCCCCGGGAAGCGGAAGGGAGATTATGCCATGTATCGTTGTCCAAAATGCGGCGCGTCAGCCCGAACGCGCAACAGTGAATATCTTGATAAAAAGGTCTCGCCTATCATCAGTGCAACAATCTTTACTGCGGGATCACCTTCCGCACGCTGACTGAAGTCGATGCCATCATCACCGAATCAAAACCCGACTTCAGCATTCCGATCCCGGCAAAAACATTCCCTAAAAATCATTACGGCGATAATCAGATGTGATTCACTCCTGCTCAAAGGTCTAAGCCCCGCAATGCAGGGCTTTTTGTTAGCGTGGTCGATATGTGGACGTTAATTGAAATAAAATCCTTTATTCCATATTGTTGTATAAAGATTCAAAATCCTCAACTGAGGCGTTTTTCACAGGCTTTACAACGACACAAATCAGAAGGTGTAGCTGGCGGTCACTGAGAAGTTACGCGGTTCGCCGTAGACCACAGAGCTGGCCACGTTGGTGTCATACTCTTTGTCGAACAGGTTATTGAGGTTGCCCTGCAGCGACAGATTTTTGTTCACCTGATAACGGGCGAAGAGATCAACCAGCGCATAGCTGCCCTGACGGGCACGCCAGGTGCCATTGCCTTCCGGGCCACCGACATCATTCCAGATATGTGTTTGCCAGTTCACGCCGCCACCCAGCGTCAGCTGCTGCAACGTCGGCAGGCGATAGCTGCTGAACAGGTTAAAACTGGTCTGCGGCAGTTGCGGGTTAAAGGTGCTGCCATCGCGGTTTTCCGCAATGTAGCGCGTGCCGCCCAGGGTCATCTGCCAGTTGTCGGTTAATGCGCCGTTGACTTCAAACTCCACGCCACGACTCACCACGCCTTTACGGCCAATGTAGGCAACATCACCTGAACCCTGAATCGTCTGAGTGGTTGCTTCACCGACATTATTCAGCTCGGTGCGGAACACCGAAATCGAGGTGGTGAAGCGACTGTCCATCCAGTCAGATTTCAGGCCTGCCTCGTAGTTTTTGCCGATAACGGGCGACAGGAAAGCGCCGCTGGCATCGCGATAGTCCTGTGGCTGGAACACCGAGGTATAGCTGGCGTAAGCCGACCAGTTTTCAGCGAAGTCATAAATCAATCCGCCGTAAGGGGTGGTGTTATTTTCTTCCATTTCACCACCCGGCGTTTCACGGTTCCAGTTGGTGTAACGGGCACCGATAATCAGGTGCAGCGGATCCGCGAGCGACAGACGGGTCGCCATATAAGTCGATTTCTGGCGAACCAGCTGGGTGTCGCTGGCAGGCAGACGCGGCGTCCAGGCCGATTCCGGATACTGACCGTTAAACTCGTTGTAGTTGCCCAGCGACTCCGATGAGATATTCTCAAAGGTACTGAAGTACTTGTTATCCTGACGAGTGTAATTGACCCCCACCATCAGCTCATGCTGACGACCCAGCAGTTCATAAGGACCGCTGGCGAAGGCATCAACGGCATCCACTTTACGTTTACCGGTGTTGTAACCGGTCCCGCCTACCACCGGATAGTTGGCATAGGAAGAGACGCCCGCCCCGGTGTTACGATCGAAATAGCCATCAAGATAGATCTGCTTACTGTCCAGGCGCATCTCGTTGTGCGCGCCGTTCAGCGTGATGTTCCAGCCGTTGTCGAAGTCCTGTTTCAGATTCACAAAGACTTTACGGTTCTCTTTATCGTTGTAGGCCCAGTCAGGTGCGGTGTTGTAGCCGCGTCGGGTATGAATCTGCGTGCCATCGGTGTACCAGCGCGGTGCGCCACCCCACATCGTGGAATCCGTATTGACCTGGCTGAATTCATAGCCGACCGAAAGCGTGGCAGAGTCAGTCAGGTCAGCGTCAACCACGCCATAGATGAACTGTTTTTTGGCACCGTAGCGCTCTATGAAGCTGTTGTTATCCTGCCAGCCGGCGATCAGCCGGCCACGAACATTGCCGGAGTCACTGAGCGGAGCCGAGAGATCGGCCACGTAACGCTGCTTATTCCAGCTGCCGTAACTGGCGGAGACGGTTCCGCCGAACTCTTTACTGTCGGCGTGTTTGCGCACCATATTGATGGAGGCTGATGGATTGCCCGGTCCGGTTAACAGACCAGTCGCTCCGCGCACCACTTCAACGCGTTCATAGAGTGCCATATCGGTCTGCGCATCGCCCAGGTTCCAGCGAGCGGCAAAGGCAGTAGGGATACCATCGACCATATAGTTGTCGATCATAAAGCCGCGCGCATAGTAGTTGGTGCGATCCATATCACCACTGATACCGCGAATACCGGTGGTATTTGCGAGCACATCATTCAGTGACTGGAGTTGCTGATCGGCCATACGCTGCTTACTGACGATGCTGACTGACTGCGGGACATCACGCACGGTGCCCAGCATTTTAGTGCCCGCACGGGTAACCGGTACGCTGTAATCGGTGGCGGGCGAAGCGGCTACGGCATCATCGGCTGACGCGCTGACCGTCATAGTCTGGTTATCGCTGGCAGCGGGTGTGCCGGTCTCTGCGGCATGAGCAGCGTTATGCGCCAGCGACGAGGCGACGATGGCAGCCAGCAAGGATAGGCGGAATGGACTTTGCAGAGCAGAGGTGCCCGTCGCCCCGGGGTGTTGAAGATCGAAAGCGTTCATTAATTCCTCAATTATCTTTATGTTTTTATGCTGCCACTGTCACGACCATGCTTCCTGCGGACATCGCTGCCCTGCTTATGGTTTGAGGAACCAGAAACCTTTCCCTGAGCGCCTGCGCGCGGGTGTGATGAACCTCTAAAACAAATGAGAAATATACGCATTGCGATTATCATTGCAAGATTTTGTTAGCAAACAATACGAATTTTTTCAGGGAATTGTCTGCGCGTGAAAGACTGCCTGAAGTTGATAAAGACAGGGAGGCATTTATAGGGTCAGCACGCCTGCTGACTTATCAGAGAAACGGGGTCACTGTATGACTTTCGACCAGTATAAAACCCTGTAATGGCCGTTCATTGAACTGTAGTTGTCACTCCTGATGTCACAATATCCGTCTTAAATCTTTTATTACCTTATTTAACACCAGATATTGCAGGAATTCGTGCGTGCGCAAAACTTCAATTCTTAAAGCGCTGATAACGACCACCGTTTTCAGCGTTTTTTCAGTCCACTCCGCCACACTTGTGGAGGCCGTGAATGCGGGCTGGGATAACTTCAGTGATAAAGTCGCCACAACCTGGCAGCAGCCTGAAGGTTACGACTTTTATCTGCCCGCAATTACCTGGCACAACAGGGCCACTTATGATCGTGAACACATCAATAAATATAATGAAAGACCCTGGGGCGCGGGCGGAGGTATCTCCCGCTACGATGAAAAAGGGAACTGGAACGGCATCTACTTAATGGCGTTTAAGGACTCCTTTAATAAATGGGAGCCATTTGGTGGCTATGGCTGGGTGGCAACATGGCGTCCGCTGGCCGACCAGAATTTTCACTGGGGTGCGGGTTACACGGCGGGCTTTACCGCACGGCACAACTGGGATTATATCCCGGTGCCTGCACTATTGCCGCTGGCCTCTGTCGGCTATGGCGCTCTCGATTTCCAGATGACCTATATTCCCGGCACCCATAACAACGGCAACGTCTATTTTGCCTGGCTGCGCTACCATTTCTGACAGTTGCCGATATAAGCGTTAGCGTGACATCGCCATGACCGAGAGATCGTCCAGCGTGAGGGTTTCGCCATCATAGCGATGACGCAGCAGATGGTAACTTTCGCATTCAATAATCTGCTCAACCGCGTTCGAAAAGATAGTCATGGCGCTGCGCATCTGGCTCAGATAGTCATGGGTGTCATAGACCCGATCGATTCCTTCCAGCGCATGGTTCATGATTTTTCGGGCGACGTCATTAGGCGTGTCGAGCGCTGAGAGCTTTGAACGCGCAGTCCTGCGCAGATCGCGCGGGGTAAACGCCTCCAGTCCCAGCCCACGGGGAGCGCGGATCATCCGGCGAAGTGCCTGATTCAGCGCGCCTTTTGACAGCGGCTGTTGCGGATCGCGTGGCGCGGGCACCAGCCAGGGTGAGTCCGGATCGGCGGCGCGCAGCAGTGCTTCGATGCACAGACGCATTAGCGGTGAAATGGGCAGCACATGCTCCCGCTGCGATTTATTGCGCGTACCTTGCATCCACAATCCTAATTGCAGATCGAACTCCGCTTTTTGCGCCTGCACAATTTCATCCGGCCGCCGGGCGCTGACCAGACATAAACGCAGCGCCCAGCGCGCCTGTTCTGAGAGTGCCCAGTTATCCAGACCGTGCCAGAACACCCAGATCTCGGCATCGGTGAGTTGCCGACTGCGCGGTGGCGTAGCACGACCCGCGACATCACGCTTTTTCATTGAAGCGATCGGTGAATGATCGAGATAGCCCTGCATCTCGGCCCAGGCGAGAAATTGTTTAGTCAGCGCGAACACCCGCCGCGCCTCCTCTTTTTTACCGTCGGCGATCAGAATGTTATAGAGCCGGTTAAGGCGTAAACGGTTCAGCGTTTTGAGTGGCTGCGAACCGATGTTCGGCAGGACATGTTTCAGCAATGAGGAGATAGCGATCTCAGGACGGCGCCGGCTGATCAGCAGCGAGAGTTTTACCCAGACCTTCATGACCTGCTCCACCGTGCCTTCATCGCCAAAATTATCCAGCTCGCTGAGTGAAGCCTTTTTAACCTGCTCCAGCCAGATCAGTACATGGCGGCCTACGTGGGCTGAACGCGAAGGGATCTGTGTCAGATCTGGGGTCACATTTATACCTGTTAGTCACTGAAGAGCGGGCCATTCTATCCATTGTTTATCTGTGACTCCAGACCTAATAAGTCTGGAGTCATAGAGACGCGTTTTCACGAAATCTGAGGAAGTTTTCGGGTGATGACCAACAAGTAAAACTACCGTTACTTCCCTCTCCTGGCTCACCGTTATGGCGAATAAATAGCCCATTGTTAGGGAATGTAAAGGTGCCTTATCGCGATATACAATGATAACTATTATCATTATCATACGCATTTGCTTACATGCCTTAATACTTCAGGGAGATTTTCTAAGTGAATGTAACCATGCGTGTCCATAAGCGCCCTGTTGCGCTACTGCTGGCCGGTTTATTGAGTACCTCTGCTAACGGCGCTAATCAGGAAGAGACAGAAAAGCTGGCTGATGATGAGACGATGCTGGTCACCGCTGAACAGGAGCTGAAACAGCAGCCTGGCGTTTCGGTGATCACCTCGCAGGACATTGAGAAAAAACCACCGGTCAACGACCTTTCCGACATTATCCGTAAAATGCCAGGCGTAAACCTTACCGGCAACAGCGCCAACGGCGTACGCGGCAACAATCGTCAGATCGATATTCGCGGCATGGGGCCGGAAAATACGCTGATTCTGATCGATGGTGTGCCGACCACCTCGCGCAATTCGGTGCGTTATAGCTGGCGTGGCGAGCGCGATTCCCGCGGTGACTCAAACTGGGTACCACCAGAAATGGTTGAACGGATTGAAGTGATTCGTGGACCGGCGGCAGCGCGTTACGGTTCCGGCGCGGCCGGTGGCGTGGTTAATATCATTACCAAACGCCCGACCAATGACTGGAGCGGATCGCTGTCGCTTTATACCAACCAGCCGGAAGATGATAAAGAAGGCGCAACCCGCCGCGCTAATTTTAACCTGAGTGGTCCGCTGGCGGGCGATGCCCTGACCATGCGGCTCTATGGCAACATCAACAAAACCGACAGCGATGCTTTCGACATTAACCAGTCGCACAATGGTTCTGCCGCCGCCGGTCGCGAAGGTGTTCGCAATAAAGACATCAACAGCGTGCTGTCGTGGAAGATTACGCCATTACAGGTGCTGGATTTCAGCTACGGATACAGCCGTCAGGGCAACATCTACGCCGGTGATACCCAGTACAGCAACGGTGCCGGTAATGCCTTGATCGAATCTCTGGATGGTTCAGAAACCAACCGTCTGTATCGTCAGACCTGGGGCCTTGCGCATAATGGCATCTGGGACTGGGGACAATCTAAGCTCACCTTTAACTATGAAAAAACCAATAACACCCGCCTGAATGAAGGCACGGCGGGTGCGGGTGAAGGCCGGATCAACAGCAATACGTTCTCAACCAGTCGCTTTGAAAGTTACCGGGCTGGAGGTGAAGTCAGCTTCCCGCTGGAACTGCTGCGTGAACAGACCGTTACGCTGGGAGCCGAGTGGAACCGTGATGAGCTGAACGATCCAAATTCAATGAACGGCACCAGTGCGCCTGGCGTATCCATCGATGGTGTCAGTGGTGATGCGGGCAGCCGCAACAGTAAAAACAGCGCAACGCTGAGCTCACTCTATTTTGAAGATAATATTGCTGCGACCGATAGCACTGAAGTCATCCCCGGTCTGCGCTTTGATTATCACGACACCTTTGGCGCGAACTGGAGTCCGTCGCTCAATATTTCTCAGGCTCTGGGAGAAAGTTTTACCCTGAAAGCGGGTATCGCCCGTGCGTTCAAAGCCCCTAACCTTTATCAGTCCAGCGAAGGCTATTTGCTGGCGACGCGGGGAAATGGCTGTCCGATCAACGTTACCCGTGGCAGTTGCTATCTGCTGGGTAATGAAAATCTCGATCCTGAAGTCAGCATCAATAAAGAGCTGGGTATCGAGTTCAGTCAGGATGGCTATATTGCGGGTATCACCTGGTTCCGCAATGACTATAAAAACAAAATCGTCTCCGGGACGGAAGTATTGGGTTACGCCTCTAATGGCAACAATATCCTGCAATGGAGTAACGGTGGCAAAGCGGTAGTGGAAGGTCTGGAAGGCAATGTCACTATCCCGCTGGTCAGTGACGAGCTGGAGTGGCGGACTAACGCAACTTATATGATCGAGTCGAAGGATAAAAAGACCGGTAATCCGCTGTCGATCATTCCTGAATACACTATCAATACGATGCTGGACTGGCAGGTGACGCAGGATTTCTCCACTAATCTGAACTGGACAATGTATGGTCGTCAGAAACCACGCCAGTATGCGGAATCCCGCACAGAAAACAATTCAATGTCGAATCGCGAAGTCGGCGCTTATTCAGTATTTGGGGTCAATTTTAATTATGACATCACCAAAAATCTGCGTGCCAATGCCGGGATTAATAACCTGCTGGATAAACAGCTATATCGCGAAGCTGATGGTGCATCAACCTATAACGAGCCGGGACGCGCATATTACGCAGGTCTGACTATGACATTTTAAACGACTAAAGCGCTTCCGGCTGGAGGCGCTTTTTTGACGGTTAAATACTAACCTTCATTTTTTCCCGGGCTTCTTTTTTTAACTACTTAAAATCAACCTGCATCAGCTCGGCAATCGTTGAATCACGTGTCGTCAGTACGCAGCGATCCAGATAATCAGTGAATCTGGAGGGCTTGTTCATGCCAAGTTGCAGCAATTTGGAATTATCAAATACCACATTGAGGTTTGAGAAATGACCATAGAGGTTCATTGCGCGCAACATAATCCTTTCGTTGCAGGGACCAAATAGATCCTTAAACGTTCTTCTGCTGTCAGAAAGCTGTTTAAAAGACACCTTCTGGTAATTAACGCCTAGTGCCCTGTTCCCTGATGCTTTGGCCATCGCCTCATCAATTTCTGCAAACGTCACACTGCTCTGTGTTCCGGCAGAAATATGAATCACCTCATTGATGACCTCTTCTGCATCAAGAAGCAGAACCAACGCTTCCGCGCAGTAATCAACCGGAACCACGTCAATACGATCGTCGAGGTCGCAGGTAAACTTCCCCAATGCCAACACCATCCGGAACACCCAGAAAATACTGGCTGAAGGCAGACACCCCTGATCGGAATGACCTATCACAATCGACGGCCGGGCAATAACCAGTGGCAATCCAGGCAGCTTCTCTGTCATCAGCTTTTCAATTGAGGCCTTACTCCAGGTATACTCAACAATATGCTGCTCCCGATGGGATCCTGGCTCACGTTCAGTGACCAGCGAGCCGGGCTCAGGCGCACATGACATTGCGGTGCCAACGTGAATAAATTTTTTCAGGCCCGCGACACGACTCATTCGCTCGGCAAATTGAAATGTTCCGTCAACATTCACTTTCCAGATAGAGGGATTATTGCCAAAAGAAGCGACGGCTGCACAGTTAATCACGTGCGTAACGTCATTAATCCGCGGGTCAGTAATAAAGTTTTCCGTCAACGCCAGGTCGCCCAGGAGAATATTTTCCTGGGCTATCATGTTGATTAGTGACTCATTTAAACCAAAGTTTTTCAGGTTTGCTTTAAGCCGTCTTAATCCCCCTTCAACGCTTTCGTCCCTGACCAGCAGCAGCAGGCGATCTTTAACTCTGTTCTGCAATAAACTGGCTACGACTGCCCCGCCTAAAAAACCTGTTGAACCGGTAATGAGTATATTTTTCATGAGAGTGCCATTCGACCTGGTTGATAAAAGGAAAGCATTAACAAATGTTTCACGAATAGGAAAAATCAAAACGATAATTGAATAGTCTGGGATAAATAAATTTTTGATCAGCAACCTGGAAAACTCAGGTGATTGCTGAACCCGACACTAACACGTCTCTAACTTATCAGGCAGTAAACCAGACCCTTACCAGGCTGATACTTATCGCCAGGCTCAACAATACTGTAATTATTTCAGTAAAAACCATTCATTTATATTTTGTTTATATTCAGGAAAAGCAGAGCAAGCATAAAATATATTTAGCCCGCTGGGTTCAGCGTCTGATTTGAACAATTTTACCCATTTGGGAGCAAGATTTATTTATGATTTTTATCCGTGAACTTAGTAGGATTTTTATAAATGAATTTAATTAAGAATTTATTAAGGGCGAATCAGGATGCAGATAGTGGCTGCAACTTAAACAAAGACTATTAAAATAATTAATCCACACTTTTGTTTAGCCTGCGTTTAATTATTACTAATTAATCCCTGGCCGCCAGGAAATAGTTCTCTCCCAAACCTTTCTGCGTTCTGTGACATTTCATTACAGGTTAATGTGCCAGGGTACAGGCAGGTGATGTTTACCTTATTGAAGAGTGCACCACTCTGCTTTGCTCCGGCAACAGGTATGATTTTGTATCAACCCGATGCCGATAGCTTCTTTGGATATGCAAACGATGAGTGTACGGGTGGAGATCCGACTTCAGCTCAGACAACATGTGGCGATTTGGTTTTACCTGTCACTCTCGTTCGTATCTTTGTGGAGAAACAAAGTTGAGGTGGGTGAATGTTAAAACTATTAAGCTGGTACCGGGCGGGAAGTTCAGTTGCGAAGAGCAGTCAGGAAAGTACCTGATACTCACTCTGGCCTGACAACAGTATCTGTTGTGCCGAAGGAAAACATTCTCATGATAACTGATCAATTCATAACAATGGCGAGCCAGTCAGCTGATTAAAAGCAGGACAACCGGCCTCCTTATTGCGTGAAAAGCGTAACGACAGGTAACTAATGTCGTGATTCCTGTATCCCGGTCAGCGAAACACCCCAGAGTGCGGCTATGCTCTGCTGAGTTCAACCTGCAACTATAACTACCAGGATATTAAGTGATGAAAAAATTATCAGTTATTGTTATTGCTACCGGACTGTTTCTGTCGGTGAATTTACAGGCTAATGCCCAGGGATGTCTGAAGGGAGCCGCAGTAGGCGGCGTCGCAGGTCATGTTGCTCATCATGGTGTGGCCGGTGCCGCAGCGGGCTGCGCAGTCGGTCATCATATGGCGAAGAAAAAACAGAAAGAGGCTGAGCAAAATCAGCAATCTCAAAAATAAGCTGAGGCTGTAGCACCGATGTAAATCAGCTGATTACCGGGCAATGTGATGTCCGGTGATCGCTGAGTGATAACCATCCTGAGTCTGTTGACTCACAAAAGTACGGCGAATTAAGGGCAGACGGTTACGGTAATAATGATTTATCAAAAACTAATGCCTGTATAAGGAAATGTAATAGCAGGTAGACTGCGTTTTAGCATGATTAATCCGCGATATTAATAGCAACAGACTTAAGCGATGACGGGTTATTCAGGAAATTTACTTAGCTTACCCTTTCGCTCTTCCCGACTATAAGATTCAGACGCTAAATTTTTTAAGCGTTATGACTATTACGCCAGTCATCTACCATTTCCTTTGAGACCTCTTTTTTATAACAGACAGGTGCATATCCGCCCTGCTTGCTCCATGCGCTTCGCCTGCCACAGCTACTGCCATTGCGCGCTGCGTTAAAAGGGCATGCGCAGACACCAGGATAGGCGGCGATTGAATCTTCGATAATGAGCTGACGGATTTGGTCATCGGACTGCTTCGATGTTTTAGCCTCAGATGCACTAACCCAAAAAAGAGACATGGCCAAAGTCAGAGAAACGACGATTTTGCTGTTATTCATGATTCCCTCCAGAAGTGAGGAGGATAGCTTAATGCACTGCAATGTAATGCAATGCCTGGAATAAGAAGCATTGCATCGCCTATTCTGGCAGATGCTCCCTCACTACAAGCCTGCCCCTGTTATAGTGAGCCAGAGAGTGATTTTATAACAGCCCAAACGGAAGCTTTCCTGAGAACTGCCAGAACGGCTAGCAGGCATATTAGTCTTTTTGAAGGTTCACTCCTCATCAGGCTGGGCGTGGACTTGTCTATTTAAGGTGTTTCAGGACTGAAAAAGTCGTCAGAGTAGCCGATAGATTCATCTCCTCCTTCTCATCAAGAGCAAGGCCTTTTGAGCGGGACTTCCAGTCTCAAATGCTTTGAATTTCTATTACTTACACCAGCTACTAAATTCAAATAATCTTTAATGATCACTATCATGCCAATTCTATGTAAGTGACCAGTAATCTGAATAAGGTATGCCTATTTTTAATTCAGACAGTGGAAAACGCCTTTTAAAAAAACGTCCTTTATCGACCCAGCCGCACAATGCCATGCCATCTGCATATTCAATTACCACCATTATTCTCCTTCTTTTTTTTCGCCGAACAATGGTGCCCACTTCAATCATGCGGATGCCTTAACCGCACTATTGCCGGTTACGTCATGGTTGTCTGAAAGTATCGTTCTGACAATGAAGTCATTACTTTTTCTCAGATCTCCAATCTCTGGCTGGAGTTTTCCATATATCCGCATACCTTCCAGCATCATGAAAATGCTTTGAGCCATGACTCGCGCATCTTCATCCTGGCGAAATACCCGCTGATCCTGGCCTCTTTTTAAGATATTCTCTAACTCGTTAATTAAGAAGTTAAATTTACAGGAAACTTTGCCTTTAACCTCTTCGTCTCCGGGTAAAAGCTCGCTGGCTGCCGCAATAGTAAAACACCCTTTCTCTCCGGCAGGAGCAGAAGATAACTGAGCCACAAATTCGAGCGTTTCTCGCAAGGCAGCTTCCGGCGACATTTCTGCATGTCGTTTCACTGTCCTTGAAATGCCTGCATCCATGTATCGCTGCAAAGCAGCCAGGTAGATAGCGCGCTTATCGGGATAAAGTTTATAGATGCTGGCACTTGCCAGACCTGATGCTTTCATAAGGTCAGCCATAGATGTTGCCTGATATCCCTTCTGCCAGAAGCATTCAAGTGCGGTGTTGAGGAAGGTCTCTGGATCGAATTCTCTGGGTCTGCCTGCTGATGCTTTCATAAGGATCTCCTGTGCTGACGATTGATTGTAGATCGATCAATCTACAATTAAAAGGCTTTATCTAAACCTTGTGTTAAAAGTCATGCTTTTCGCCTGATAAAATTTAATGCTGAGTCAGCGGACAAACACAGGTGAGTGATTGGCCGCCTTCTGGCGGCGGCAGGCAAATACTTATAATGGGATTACAGTCTGGACATGATGCTGAAAAACGTAGGGATCTGATAACAACTCATATTGTTCATCATCCGGATAGGTAACGGCAATCTGATACTGGTCGCCTGCAAAGGCTTTGATGGCTTCTGAATCTTCCCAGTACGTCGCAAGGAAGAAATGCTCCCACTCACCCTGCGTTTCTCTGCGTACATAGGCTCCCAGATTCCCTGGCGTCGCTGCTGAATGTTCAACACCGGTCTTCTGCAAGTGAGTTGCAAAGCCTTCGGCATGCCTGGCCGGTACGCATCCGTGCCATGTTCTGACAATCATGTTGCTATCCTCATGTTGTTGAAGAGTTTTAACCTTAACATGACAATGCACGAACACGGACTCGTTCTATGGGGATGTAAGATGGAATTTTAATAAATTGCGTACCGGCTAGATGATCATAAACAGAGCGTCGGGCATACAAACAATCGCCCATTTTGACCATCATAAAGCTCATGCTTTTTGTCTTAAGAAAGACCGACGTGATAACCTTCGAAGATACGACAATTACGCCTGACGTTTGGTTTACCATGAGAACTAACCGGTTCAGGGAACTGCCGCTCATCAGCGCCACATACTTAAGACTCAGGGAGAGAGTTGCCAATGGATACCTATTCAACCCGCCGTTTCGTGCTGATAATTACCGGAGTGCTGGGCTGCATATTTACTTTTTTTGTGTGGCGCAATGAAATTGACCGCAATACATTTCTTACTCAATCCACTCTTGATGCACTATGGAGTGCCGTCCTGCCTCTGGGACTGTCTATTTTTTTAATTATTAAAAAATGGGGTAAAGGTGAGGCTGTCAACGGCATAAAGAATAACATCAAACTTTTCGCAGGGTCAGTTCTGTTGGTTACCTTTTTTAGCTATATGCTGCTGACCACGGTTATCTGGCTACTTCCGGGCACCCTCAGCAACTATACCGCTTATAGCGAGTTTTCGGGCGGCGGGCGTCACGACTGTTCGGGTGTTGAGGTTAACGACCCGGACCTGCAAAGACGGATAAAAGTCTGTGAACCCGTGGGCAATTATTTTGCCGGCGGAACGGTTCGCGTGACTAAACGAAGCAATGCGGCAGGCATGAGCATTGTTAACGCTAAAATCAAAGAGTAAACGTCATTACGCAGCTCAGGGCCTGAGTAACTTCAGGCCCACACATAAACCGCATGATTTCTTTAAACAACAGCCGTCATTCTTTTGTTAAAACTCAGAACTCCACATCTTCCAGGCTGAAGATTTCAGTCTGATCATTGTAGGAAAAGATTTCAGCGTATCTACCCCAGTTAATCACGCTATTCAGAGTCTCTTCAGCGGCGCTGTCAGAGAGAAAATCTTCAAGCTCCTGCTCAAAACGCAAACGTGGCGCACGATGTCCTGGACGTTCATCCAGGACATTTTTTATCAGCGCCGCCAGCGGGACGTAACGCAAAAGATGAGAAGCAAACATCACTTTACGCGGTTGTGTATCTGCCCCAGCAAAGATTCGCGCTGGTGGAGTAAGGACGATATCCCCTTCACTGACATCGGCAAATTCCAATGCCTGAAGCACCTCTGCAATCGGAAATAATTCATCCACTTCAAGATGCAGTGAACGGGCCACATCCGGCATATCCGCCCTGCCGTGATACGGTGCCGCCGCAAGCGTTTCAATCAGACCGGCTATAATGTTGGTCGATACCTGAGGCAGGCGGGCGCCTAAGGTCAGGCTCTTTTTAACTGGGTCATTAACTGATTTGGCCGTCATTCGCGTATAGACCTCATCGACCAGACGGCGGAATGACGGATCCAGTCGATTACGCGGATGCTTAAACGGCACCGTGATCTCGGCCATCACCCGCCCAGGGTTTGAAGACAACACCAGAATTCTGTCACACATCAATACGGCTTCTTCGATGTTATGCGTGACGATGAGTACCGACTTCATAGGCACCTGCCCTTCATTCCACAAATCCAGTAGATCAGTACGCAGCGTCTCAGCGGTCAGTACATCCAGCGCAGAGAAAGGCTCATCCATCAGCAATAGCACCGGTTCAACTACCAGCGCGCGCGCAAAACCTACACGCTGACGCATGCCTCCAGACAATTCTCGCGGGTAGGCGTTTTCATAACCATCCAGACCGATTAAATCTATGGCAGCCAGGGCGCGTGTTCTGCGGTCCAATGCGTTAACACCCAGCGCCTCCAGTCCCGCTTCCACATTCTGCAGAACGGTCAGCCAGGGAAATAATGCAAAGGTCTGGAATACCATTGCCACCCCTTTGGCCGGACCGTTAAGCGGCTTGCCGAGATAGTCAACCGAACCTGCTCCTGGGTTAATCAGTCCTGAGATAATACGTAGTAATGTCGATTTACCTGAGCCTGACCGCCCGAGCAAACCCACGATCTCGCCTTCCTTCAGGGTGATATTGACATCATCGAGGATGAGCAACTCTTCATGATTGGTCGCGTAGCCGTGTTTAATTCCCTTAACAGAGAGGACAGTAGCGCTACCTTCTGCTTTTGTTTTGGACACATCTGTGTTCTTTAATGCCTGGCTGTTTATCATCTGAATTCCCCTTAGTTTGCCCGATATTTTGATTCACCGAATTTGTACAAAGGTCGCCACAGCAGACGATTGAACAGCGTGACAAACAGCGACATAACGGCTATGCCCAGAATTATTTTTGGGAAATCCCCGGCGACAGTCATCTGCGCAATATAAGAGCCCAGGCCATGTGCTTTAACCTGGGTGCTTCCCCACTGCACAAATTCCGACACGATACTGGCGTTCCACGCCCCACCTGACGCAGTAATAGCGCCTGTTATGTAGTATGGGAAAATGGCTGGCAGCATCACCTGACGCCACCATTGCCAGCCACGGATATGGAAGTTGGTCGCGGCTTCCTTGTAGTCATTAGGAAAGGCCGTGGTGCCTGCGATGACATTGAAAAGGATGTACCATTGAGTGCCCAGAATGATCAGCGGTGAGAGCCAGATGTCCGGATTAAGATCAAAATGGACAATCACGATCACGAAGACCGGGAACATCAAATTTGCCGGGAACGCGGCCAGAAACTGAGCAACCGGCTGGATTTTTGCTGCCAGCGCAGGCCGCAGGCCGATCATCACCCCAAGCGGCACCCATACCAGTGATGAAATGATAATCAGCAGGGTCACGCGTAATAGCGTAATCAGCCCTGCGGTAAAGACATTGCTGACATCGTCCAGGGTGATCTCGCCATGCATATAGGCGATCACCCGGTAGCCGACATAGAGTGTGACGCTAATAACCAGTGCGTCCCAGCATAGAGCTGCCAGGCGTGAGGCACTTTTAATGTTCTTTTCCGGCGGCAACTGCCTTACGACAGGCCAGCGCCAGCCGATGCGCGCAATCGTGGAAAATAACAGGCGGAGCGGTTTGATCAACTGCTGAATCAGCCGGGTTCGGCGTATCAGGTCGCGCACCCAGGATGTTGGCGCGCGATCCGAACGGGTATTTTCCATTCGAAACTTGTCAGCCCACGCCACAAGCGGCCGGAACAGCAACTGATCATAGGCCAGAATCACAATCACCATCGTGAGCAACACCCAGCCTATGGCGTGAATATCTTTATGCAGGATAGCCTGAGCCAGATAGCCGCCTACGCCGGGCAGTGTATAAGCGTTATTGCCCACGGTGATTGCTTCGGAGGCCACGATAAAGAACCAGCCACCAGACATTGACATCATCATGTTCCAGACCAGCCCCGGAACGGCAAAAGGCACGTCCAGTTTCCAGAAACGTTGCCATGCTGTCAGATGGAAACTGCGGGAAACCTCCACCAAATCCGCAGGTACGGTGCGTAACGATTGATAGAAGCTAAAAGTCATGTTCCATGCCTGGCTGGTGAACAATGCGAAGATCGCCGCCAGCTCGACGCCCAGTACCTGTCCAGGAAACAGCGCAATAAAGAACGTCACGGTAAAAGAGATATAGCCCAGCACCGGAACGGATTGCAGAATATCGAGAATGGGTACCAATATTTTTTCAGCACGGCGGCTTTTGGCAGCCAGCGTGCCATAAATCAGACTAAATAGCAGTGAAGCCAGCATGGCCACCAGCATGCGCAACGTGGTTCGCAGGGCGTAGTCGGGTAAATTCACAGGGTTAAGAGAAATAACCTGAGTTTTTAAACTTTCAACCGGCAACAACGTTTGATCAAAACCAACCGCCGCCATCGCTATCAAGCCGATAATCAGCGGAAATGCCACAACATCCCAGGCATTTAGCATCAAACGCCTGTTGGCAGCAAGCATTGTAAACCTGAAGTTCATAGGGACTCTCTTTTACTCATCGCTGGAGTGTAAGAAGTAATGCAAGAACAGGATTATCAGGCAGGTTGATTAAACGCATCGTTGACCAAAACTCTTTTTAGATTAATTTTTTGTTACAGGAGGCTGTGGCCAGGCTTATCAAGAGAGGAAATAGTCAGGATTTGTGTCAGGAAAATAAAATGCAGAAACGCCGATCACCGGAAATGATCGGCATTAACATTGCTACCGCTTTATCGGAGATTTCATCTGGCAAAGCAGTTTTATTTGTAAAGCTCAGCAGTCATGTGCACGCGATTATTAGTACTGGCCTCCAGAATTTTATACTGCTCATTCTGGGAACGGGCCTGAGCGGCAATTTTTGCCTGTGCGCCGTCCATGGTTAATGAGGTAACAGAAATGGTCTGACCCAGGCTGCCAAAGGAAACCAGAGAGAGTGCAGCGACAGTAGCAAGTGACAGATTTTTGAAAGTTTTCATCGATATAATCCTTCACGTTTTGGATTGAAAAACTTATTGTCTGCGACGAGCAAATAATAATCATTGTGTTTATGACCGTGTAACCAAAATGTGCTGTAATTGTTAACCCCCCTTTCAATCTAGCGTTCGGCTTAAGGGTTACTCCGCAGAGTTATCAACGCTTTCGCTTCCCTGCCAGTTAATACGGCTGAGAGTAGCCGTTGCGAGACTTGGCGGCGGCAGGCAGCAGTGAATGATGTCAATGGCGGAAATGCCGACGCTGGGGCTATTATTGTGGTATGTCAGAACAACCCATGCTCTGCGTGAGAGCAATCTCAATATATGAAAAGCGGCAATGCGTACTATAGCTTATTATTTCTTCAAACCTGTGAGCGGTTCATTAAATGTAATGAAACATCAATTATTTTTACATCCTCATGCGTGTTAAGAAAAATAGATCATGGTATGAATATTTTCCCTGAAGTAATAACAGATTGCAGGCTCATCATGAAAACAGTGAAGGCTTATACCCTGGATGATGCACGTCTTAAGTTAACCAGCGGAAACTATAAAGGCATACTTATCGATTTTGACATCAGCGCAGATGAGTTCTTTCTACTTTTTAACGAGTGGAGAGGAAAAAACGCGATAATAGAAAAGGTAGGTAGTCGATTTTTGATAAATAATACGATTACGAATAAAACGTTCATATAATTGATAAATTAATTTTCTTTTACGAATTAATTTATCAGTCGTTCTGTACTGACGGCTTCCGGCTGCCTGAGGCGAGAATGTTAACTCTTCTGCGACATAAAGTAGCGGAGTTCTGCCGTAACTTCTTCTGGTGCCTCTTCAGCCATATGGTGACCGCTGGCTATCGCTTTACCCCGAACATGCGGTGCCCAGGATTTCCAGATGCCCAATACGTCGCCGTAAATATCTTCCAGATCATCATATTTTGACCATAAACAGAGCGTCGGGCATTCAATCAATCGCCCATTCTGACGATCATAAAGCTCATGCTCTTTGTCTATAGTAAGACCGGCACCATAATCCTCGATCATTCCATGTACAGTCTCCGGATCGTGTATAGCTCGCCTGAATTCAATGTATTCATCATTCCCCATTGTTTCGGGCTGGCCTCCATACCACTTATCTGGATCGGCTAAAATTGCCAACTCGGGTTTTTCAGGCTGAGCGAAGAAGAACCAGTGATACCACTGTCGGGCAAACTTCTCATTACACCGGTTGAGCGCTTCAAGTATGGGTATACAATCCAGTACAGCAAGTCGTGTAATTCGCTCAGGGTAATCAAGTGCGGCCCTATATGCTGTATAACTACCTCTGTCATGTCCCACCAGCGCGAATTGATCAAAACCTAACTGGCTCATCAACTCAATACAATCTTTCGCTTTAGCTCGCTTAGAAGAACCAGCATGATTCGGCTCATCAGCAGGTTTAGATGAGCGGCCAAATCCCCTTAAATCGGGACAAACGACGGTAAAAGATTCGGCAAGTTACGGGGCCACCTTTGACCAGGTTACGTGGGTACGGGGGTGACCATCCAACAGCAAAACCGGAGGGCCTTTACCTCCATAGCGAACATTTAGCACTGCTTCAGAAAGTCTGATTTGTGTATGAGTAAATCCCTCAAACATTTTTTGATATCCGCGCCATGAATTTATAAAAATTATAGGCTGATGTCAGCTGATGTATCTTTAATGCAACGGCTGAATACTGTGATGACTGAATCAATTCACCCAACTCCGGGATTCTCGTTTGTGTTAAAACAATGTTTCAAGGCAACCACGCCTGAAACATGACGGAGCAGAAATGAGAACGCAGAAGCGATGTATGGGATATGTGGCCATCGTGGTTGATGACTATGATCGGGCAATTGAGTATTACACCGAAAAGCTGGGTTTTACCCTTGTTGAGGATAC
This sequence comes from Pantoea pleuroti, assembly GCF_014156615.1. NCBI lineage: Bacteria > Pseudomonadati > Pseudomonadota > Gammaproteobacteria > Enterobacterales > Erwiniaceae > Pantoea > Pantoea pleuroti. Next base: position 179,319 of record NZ_SBFD01000004.1, read on the forward strand.
ACCGCAGCCAGGTAAACGCTGGGTTGTAGTTACACCTGCCCCTGAAAGCGACTGCAATCTTCTTCTGGCTCGCGCTTCAAATGAAAGACAGGAAGGTTTTATCGGCAATCAGTGCGGCGGAAGAGTATTCCTTTTTCTGCAGACGGATGACTTCTGGCGAGACTACAAAGCCATGAAATCGAAAGGCGTTACATTCTCCCGGGAGCCTCGTGAAGAGGAGTACGGAACCGTGGTGGTATTTGAAGATCTGTACGGCAACCGCTGGGACCTTTATCAGAACAGGCAGAATAAAAACCAAAGCCAGTTGTGTATCAGGCATCCAGATGAACAATCAAAGCACGAACCCTGCCGGGATATTTCAGATTCAGCGGGGAGTGTTTTTGAAGCATCCCCTGAGCACTCTGCTATCAGTTAAGCGCTCGCAAGCAACAGAGCGCCGTCTGATAGCAGACTTACTTTACTGACAAGTTATAAGCTTCAGATCCGCCAATCAGTTTCACTAATCCAGCGATCTATCCGATATTTTTAGCTGCGCCCTGGCATTATAAAAACGAAGATAGGATAAATAGACCGCAATGATCGTTGACAGACTGGCGGTCCCTATCAGCATAAACGTGACCATGATCTGATACTTAATCGCCTTGAGCGGATCTATTCCGGCGAAAATTAGTCCGGACATCATCCCTGGCAGGCTGACCAGTCCGACAGTTTTGGCAGCGTCCACCGTCGGCATCATGGCTGTACGAATGCTGTCAGCAATGATGCGGCCCGATGCCAGCTTCACCGATGCGCCAAGGCTCAGCATCTCCATAATTTTCTGCTGGTTGTCGCTGAAGCGCTGGTTCAGGTTGCTGTAACAGAGCCCTACTGCAACCATGGCATTACCGGCGATCATGCCCGTGATGGGAATAACCTGCATCGGAACAAACGCTATCGCCCCGCTCAGCACCAGAATCGTAAGCGTGATGAGGGTGCCACTAAAAATAGCGACAAACGATATCGTAAAGGCGTTATCAATATTTCGACCGCGTTTACGGGCGTTGGTCGCGGCATTAACGCAGATAAACAGCACCATCAGTACCGTCAGCCAGCTATTATTAACATCGAAAATCGACTTCAATACAAAGCCGACAATCACCAGCTGAATTATCGCCCGGGATACACTCCAGAGAATATCTTTGCTCATGCCGAGCTTTTCTTTCTGGCTGATAAGCAGCGCTATAACGACCAGCGTCAGTGACAGCAACAGCGAGGTGTCACTGATATTATGCTGATTCACGCTTATTCTCCTTTTCTGGCGGCTCAAGGCGAAGCACCTGCTCAGCCTGCTGAATATCGTTAACATCATGGCTGATCCGCACCACGGCTACCTTTTCTTCAGCTGAGATCCGGTTAATCAATGAAAGTACTGACAGCCTGTTCTCTTCATCAAGGGCGCTGGTTACTTCATCCAGCAACAGCACCTCAGGCATAAACTGCAAATTGCGTAGTAGTCCGACACGCTGCTTTTCTCCGCCTGAAAGTTGTTCAACAGGTTTATTCAGCATATCCGGAGAGAGATTTACGCTTTCCAGCGCAGCAACAAGTTTATCCCGCTGAGGTTTCTGACGGCGAATCTGCCATGGCAGCGCCAGGTTGTCATATACCGTCTGACCAAACAGTTGCGGCGTCTGAAAGCAGTACGAGACCTGCTGGCGATAGGCCTCTGCTTTTAGCGTGGTGATCTCACTGTTCCTGAAAAAAAGTTGCCCGGAGGTGGGGGTAATCAGCGAAGCAAGAATTTTGAGGAAGGTACTTTTTCCGCTTCCGGATGGGCCGGTCAGCAAGACGCAATCACCCTGATATAACTGCAGGGAGACCGGTTTCAGTAGCTGACGATCCCCGACTGAAAAAGCGACGTTCTGCACATCCAGCAGGAGTGAAACTCTGTCCATATTTACGCCTCAGGACCTGACATAATGAGTGTTGGCATTATCAAAAAAAGCAGGAGTTACCCTTCACAGGCAGATTACCGGTTCTGCCTGTTGCAGCGCGCTCACACTGCTGGCGTGGGCGCGGCAGGGCAAATGTACATCAGGCTATGAAATATAAAGCATTTAATTGCGGCTATGCATTTTCTGAGTAAAAAAATAAATGCGTGAAGGTGTGCGCCAGCCAAAACTTAATACGATCCTGAGCGAGGAACGTGGCAGGCACCGGTTTTGGATCAGAGTGGCAGACCCGCTGCCACCCGACAATTATTTGTTTTCCCAGCTGGTAGAAACCGGGTTGGTTACGGTGTTTTTTTCCTGAGTATAGGTGCCGTTCTGCTGCGCAATGGCTTCACCCGTATCCACAATGGCATTCTGAATAAAGACGTTCTGCCCGTCACCCCTGATAAAGGTTAACTGATGAAAAGCGGTTTTATTGCCCCAGTCAGCAGAAGGCAGAGAGATAAAACGCACGGTGAAAGTTTCATCATCAAACTTGCCCTGCATAACGTAAACGCCGTAGTGGTTTTCACCCTGAGAAATGATTTTATAGGTGCCGTTGTCGTAATAATAAATCTCCGCATCCGGAAACGGCTTTTTGTCATACATTTTTCGGTAGTGCAGCACCTGTTTGATAGTGGGCTGGCCGAAGCTGACGGCGAGGTTTTTACCCTCTGCCGACGTCGTCAGACCTTCAGCGTGAACACTGCTCATCAGCATTAACAGACTTGTAGCGGCCATTGCGGTTGCTTTCACTCTCTTTCTCCTCCGCGGATTATGGGGACAACAAACGTATGAGACTCCAGAACTTACACGGTGGGGAGGGTCTGTTGAAGAGGCAGATAACACATTATTACACAATGTTATAATCACGCTCTGCAACCTGCCGACTTGAGCCGTAGTTGACCGGGTAGCCAGGTATCGAAAGCGCTCGGATGCAGACGGAAGCGGTTATCTAACTGAAAGTAAAAAATAAACGCCAGGCTGGCGTTTAAAGTTCGCCAGTGACGCTTAGCGCCGCAACGCGGTACAAAGGTGTTTAACTGCTTAAACGAATATCGGTCTGCTGTCATCCGCTATAACAAAACGGCGCAGACCGATCTTTCGCTGGCAAATCCGGGCTGAATCCTGCCTTTTTACAGAAAATCAGGCACTAAGCGCAGACAGCCCGGGGTAAGGAGAACGTTTATTTCAGCGGTTCCGGCAGCGTTACGATCCACAACTCGCTGTCCGACTCCGGTTTCTTCAGCGGCTTCACGCCGATCGTCGTTGCAACCGGCTTACCCTCTACAGTAAGTTCCCCCTTTTCGTTCAGCCGATAATCCTTGCGCTTCTTACCTTCCACCGGATTTTGCATGACCGTTTTCACGCCGAAGTCATTGTCATTGGTGACTGCCAGGGTTTTACTGTCGATTAGCGCCAGTCCTTCGGCCTTCTCCTGCTGCCAGCCGAGTTGACGTAAATCGACCACCAGCGTTTTAGCTGCGAGCTTAATGCCTCGCTGCGCCAGCGCTTTCTCGTCGTCAGACTCCGGATACTCACCAGGCTTATCGAATGCGGCAAGATCGGTAGCCGCACTGAGGTCCACCTTATAGATGAGGTTGCGCATCGCGTCGTTTTTATCGCTGCCTTGTTCAATCAGGAGAATATGCTGATTATCGAGCGCCACGATATCGCCAATTTTGGCGTCGCTGTTTTTACTATAAGCCTGGCTGTCGATAGGGTATCCATACATCGCGGTTTTCCCGGTCGCCGGATCGAAGCTCACCAGGCGGGTAAAGCGCGCCTGCTTTTTACTTTTACCGTTGATATCCAGCGTACTCTGCACCGCGGCGATGATACGCCCGTCCGGCATACGGGTAAGCCCTTCAAAACCACGATTAGGCTGACGCCACTTAAGAATATTAGGCAGTCCGCCCGCAATGGATTTTTCTCCTGTCATGGCCTGCGGCCCGTGAATCGCCAGAATCTTGCCATGCTGATCAACGTTTATCAGAAACGGGCCATATTCGTCGCACAACCAGTACCCGCCCTTCCCGTCCGGCGTAATGCCTTCCGTATCCAGACCACGGTTATCGCCCTTCAGCACTTTCAGTGTGTCGCTTAGCGCGATTTCATTGGTTGAGCCGATGACACCATCCTGTAGCGGCAATCCGTTAATATTGCCCTTGTCGTCATGCAGCGGTCGGGCATCCGTGGCTTCTGCTTTGCCGTTCTGCACCCGAATATTCATCAGCAGCGGAGCGAAGTCTGGTGTGACGAAAATTTTTGATTCATGTTTGCCCACATCGGGTGAGTCGGCATTCGGCCCGCGATCGGTGACGGTCGCGAAGGTGAGCGCATCCCCCTGCTTACCGGTAAACAGCAAACCGGAGCCGATTCCCACCGGCAAACCATCCGGAAACGCACTGGCGAATGCGCCGCTGTAGCTCACGCGCGTAACTTCCGGAAAACTGACGATATAGTGCTCAGCCTGAGGTTGCGCCGCAAGACCAGAAAATGAGAGCGCACAACTGGTAACCAAAGAAATCGTTTTTATTTTCATAATATTAAAATCCATGAGGGAAAGCTGACAGCGTAAAGAATATAAATGACAGGAAAATGATATTTGCGGTAAAAACGGACTGCTAACAGGTTGATTTCCCCACCGTTACGGCGCCGGCTGGTGAGGTGGTGAGGTGGTGAGGTGGTGAACGTAGAGTGAACGTTGATTTGTGCGCAACGCTGCCTGCTCAGTGCCAGGAGCTGACATTCACAGAAAAATGATTGTTATTCATCACTCTGTTGCTATCGTTATGCACTTCCGGATGTGAACCACAGATGAGAAAGCTTGCGGGCTACTCACTTTTCAGATATGTGCTGTGTAACCCCCAGAGCAGGTTCGCATACTGAAATGTGAACCCACTCCGGGAGGATTTTCATAAGGCAGAAACTGCGAACTGAACTGATGTTCTGGTTACAGTAAATCAGAGACAGGCTGTGGTATCTCTTCACCAGAACATCCCTGTGTTCACCTGAGATAAGCGTTCATCAATGTGTGATGTTTATTGTTCAGGTGATTTTTCTGTGCCGCTAGCAGAATTACTTATTCGCATCTGAAGACGAGAAATGTGTCCGGTGATATCTGCCGTTCTTTCCGCTAATCCCCGGATAGCACTGGCGATGACAGAAAACCCACGGCCATGTACACCTGCCCTCGCGGCTTCGATACTGGCGTTCAGTGAAATGAGTTTGATCTGCGCAGCAATAATCCCGTTTTCAGAGACAAGTTCGGCAATTTCTTTTGCGGTTTCGGCGGTCTGAATGTTTCGCCTGACTTCGCTTTCCTCATGACTGCCACGGTCTTTACGGCCCTGAATATCAATAAGCGCGCCGACGGCACGCAAAGGGGTACCATCAGGTGCACGTTTAGTCTGCCCGCGGGCCTGAAACCACCGGTACTCACCACTTCGCAGTTTAAGACGATATTCAATATCAAAACCGGTTTTACCACTGAAGTCCATCAGGTGGCTGACGAAAGCATCGAGCGCATTCTGTTTGTCATCCGGGTGCAGGCGTGATGCCCAGCTGTCCATCACATCAGGAAACTCTTCAATGGTTTCAAAACCCAGCAGCTTTCTGAACTGCGGGGACCACCAGAATACGTTGTCGGGATTCAGGGGATTTCCGCCAATAATATCCAGATCCCAGAGGCCGTCATTAAGCATTTCGCGCGACAGGTCAAAACGGGTGGAGACAATATCAAACTGGCGGGACTGTGACGTTTCTTCTTCCGTATTCTCTATAACGGCGATCAGACGCGGCGGCGTAAATTCACGACTGTATGATGCACGAATGCAAAACCACTGAAAGGTATTTGCGCCAGTTTTTATCAGGCAGCGTAACAGCTTCTCATCACCACTATGTTTGAGTGTATGACTTATCAAACCTTTGAACGCTTCCCGGAAATCCGCATGGATCATCTGGATCAGCGAAGAGATCCCGACCTCCTTCTGCAGAGGCAATCCCATAAGCTGGCGTGCTTCAGGTGAAACAAATGCAGGCGCATCACTTTTAAGATCGGTCGTCTCTACATACCAGTAGCCTTTCTGGCTGAGGTTCATAATACATTTCAGCAGCGTGGCATCACTATGATCCACGTCCAGCGTTTCATCGATAAATTTCTCAGCGATATCCATCGTTGTCGGCTCTTTGGCGGACTGTTTCCGGAATAAATTCAGCATTATTTCTCCTGGTGAGCATATAAAGGCATAAAAATATGCCTCAAAGGGTTATCGGCAGAACTGTCTGGATATTCAGTTAAAGGTCGCTGGTTTGAATTAATACTGTAACAAGATGCTATAGATAGCTCGGCAGCGACAACTACCGGAACTGAGGGGATGGATGAACATCACCGCCAGCGTGCTAAATTTATTTTTTTGAAATCATGTGGCGCAAATTTATCCTTGGTCTATGATATCTGAAAAATTTCAGCCCTTATAATCTCAACGCTCCGATTCCGCCTGAAAATGGACTGTGAAATGTTATGCTTAGCTTTGACACGCGGTTATGGATTTATATTAGCTGGTTATCGCAGGTATTAAATGAGTGGCTTAGCTGTGAGATCTTACCCAGGCTCACAGACTAAAACCCGCATATGACTTATTGATATCACTCAGTATACTTCGTCAACGCATAAGAGAGACTGGTTGCTGATCATATTAAATGCATTAACAGGGTTTAATATTTAACTTAAGCGATATTTTTATGGGATTGGTTTCAATTTTTTTCTGGTTTACCATACCAGATACCATCAGCGTCATGCAGACCCGTGAGTTAAATAAGTATGACATTTTATGTTCATGAACTTTTCCCGCTCACTGACATCTTAACTATGTGTCTCGCACTTAATAACCATAGAGAATTTAAGGCCTCCGGAAAAATGACGTCTGCAAAATATTAATTCTTCTACCGCATGCAAAACGGGGTTTTAAAAACAGGTTTTCTATTCCACTCCCGCTCAGGTCATCAGTGCCTTACAGAAATACGTTTCAGGATATTTAAATGAATGAAAGATTGAAAGATGCTGATTCTCGTGCAGCTTATCAGCAGCTAATTAAGTCGGGCGAGTTTAAACCTTTTTTCCAGCCGATAGTCTCACTTGAGGATCAGCGCGTAGTGGGTTTTGAATTGCTGGCACGCCGCATTATGCCCGAAGGGCTTATCGTATCTCCGGCTGCGTTCATTCCGGTTATGGAACATAATAGGTTACTCAATGAGCTGATGACAAGTCTGGCCGCTCAGGGATTCATGACAGCGAGCACCTGGCCAGAACACCCGTTTCTGTCTATAAACGTTTCTCCTTCACAACTGAACGGAAAGCACCTTCCCGAAATTTTAAGAAACCTGGCTGAACGTTATCAGTTCAGCCTTTCACGGCTCAGGATAGAAATCACCGAGACAGCATTGATCGATGATATAGAGACGGCTCATGCAGAACTCGAAGCATTGTCTGAAATGGGTTGTATGATTGCTATGGATGACTTTGGCACCGGCTGTTCAAGCCTTGCCTGGCTTATCCAGCTTCCCGCCAGCACGATTAAGATTGATGGCAGTTTTATTCGTTCAATGCTTCAGAAAAAGGATAGCCGGAAAATTATCTCCAGCGTAGTCGGTTTGGGCCGCAGCCTGGATATGGACGTCATTGCCGAGGGTGTTGAAACAGAGGAACAAGCTGAGATGTTGCGGGGTATCGGCTGCGCTTATGCACAAGGCTACTTATTCAGCAGGCCGATCCCGGCTGAAGAAACACATAATTTTCTCACCGCTGGCTCTGGCCGTAAATTTCATAGTCGTGTGGCACGAATGTCTCTTGAGCAGCGCGCGCATCAGATTTCATCGATGTATGCTGCGCCTGACACCTCTATCTGTTTTCTCAGCCCTGAACTGATGATTGTTGACGCAAGTGATACCTTTGCAGCGCGGGTTGGCTGGCCAATGCAGGACATTATCCATCGCCATATTTTTGAAGTGATACCGTCTCAAGCCGAGAAGTTGCTTTGGTTGCAGGATTTCAGGACAAAAGGTCTTCCTTACCCTCCGTTTGAGGTAAAGCTGCCCGGCGGTAGCACCGATTTGGTTATGATTACGCGGGTGGAGGATGAGGCAAAAGATTTACTGGGATTTTGTGTGTTTGGCTTTAATATTGACCGTCAGCACAGCCTTGTTCAGCCTTAGTGTCAGTTCACAACATCATCTGATAATTCCCGGCCGCCAGCTTAATTTTACCGAGGCAGGCTTCGGTTTCAGGTTGTTAGTTGAAGATGGGAAAAATGTCCGCCTGGTCGGAAGCGGACATTATTAACAACGCCTCTTTTCATCAACTCATTGCAGCCAATTCACTTTCAATCTTTATGCATCAGCCTGGTCAGCATCTCGCAGAAGGCCTCGCTTGCTGGATTAACGCGGTGTTTATTCAGGCGTAGCAGGCAATCGACCGACGGCAGAGACATCAATTTCTCAAGTTCAGGCACATTACAAATGGCTTTATCAACGCTGTATTGATTGAGTATTCCCACCCCCAGCCCGGTGGTTATCGCCGCAAGCATACCCGCTACTGAAGGACACTCCAGCATCACAGCAAATGGAATGTTTGCCTGGCGAAGTTTCTCCTCAGCCAGGTTACGGTAATAGCAATCCGGTCCCCAGGTAATAAGTTTCAGGCTCTTATCCGAGTCATGTCGCCAGGCAGGCGTTGCGTACCAGTATAAATTTTCACTCCACAATACCGTATCTTCCGTCGATGCCGTGCCCGTGAAGTCCTGATGTAAAATGATCTCCAGACTTCCTTCAGAAAAATGCTGACGCAGGAGATGACTTTGCTCCACCACCAGTTGTATATCCACCTCTGGATGGTGGTGAGTGAAGGTTGCAATCACCCCGCATATTTCAGTCATTGAGATGTGTTCAGTGACCCCGATTCGCAGCTTGCCACGCAGCGCCGAAGGCGAAAAATAGGCTACGGCATGATCGTGTTCAGTGAGTATTTTTTCCGCATGTTGCAGCAGAACGCTGCCCTTTTCTGTCGGAACGGCTTTTCCGGCGATGCGCGTAATTAGCTGGCATTGAAGTTGATCCTCAAGCCGTCTGAGCTTCCAGCTTACAGCGGACTGGCTCAGATTGAGGAGTAATGCGGCCTTACTCATATTGCCCGTTTGCAGCACGGTCCGGAACACTCTGAGTGAGTCAACGGAGAGTCGTTTATTCATTTTTGTATGACAAAAGTAGGATTACAGCGGGAAAGAATGTCACTGGTGTCATATTCAGTCAACGGATAGCCTGACTGAAACAAACACAACGGAGAAAGCAGATGCCCGCTAATAACCCATTACTGAATGGCGACGTTCTGATAAAAGGTTGTCGTATTGCGACCGGGGTCCATGGTTCAGGAACACCTCTGGTGCTGGTTCATGGCACGCCCGCACATTCAGTGATCTGGCAGTCACTGGTGCCGGTATTTGTCGATGCGGGTTTTCACGTTCATCTGTATGACCTGCCTGGGTTTGGCGCATCAGAGCGTCCTTTGACGGCTGATACCTCGGTTGCCGCTCAAGTCAGTTTTCTGCTGAAACTGCTTGAACACTGGCAGCTCGAAAAAACAGATCTTTTTGGTCACGATATCGGCGGGGCCATTTCACTCAGACTGGCGTTCGACAACCCATCACTTCTGAAGACGCTTACGATTGCCGATATTCCGAGCTACGACTCCTGGCCTTCGCCCACATGGAAAGATATGCGGGATAACTATGCGGATTATGCGCTGATCCCCGCCACTGAGCATTACCGCGCGATGTCTCGCCAGTTAAAGATGGCTGTTTTTAATAAGGATCGTATGGCAGAGCAGCGGCTGGAAAGTTATCTTGCACCGCTTTGTGGTGTGGTAGGGCAGCCTTCATTTTATCAGCATCAGGTTGCACACTATAATGAATGTTACACCCGTGATTTTACAGAAAAATTGCCGCAACTCCGGCTGCCAGTACAGATTTTATGGGGCGCCGAAGATGAATGGCAACCCGTTGAGTATGCAAGGCGTTTGCAGCGCGACATCGTCTCTTCCACGCTGCATATCTTTGAACAGGCCGGACACTTTTTAATGGAAGATGCCCCCTTGCCTGTCGCCGCACAGGTAATTAATTTTGTTAATCAACATAATATGAGGTAGAGCCATGATCCTGATCGGAATGCTGGATTCACCCTATGTCAGACGGGTTGCTATTTACATGAAAGTATTAGGTGTTCAATTCGAGCATCGCCCGCTTTCGGTATTCGGCGATTTTGATGCCTTAACGAAAATTAATCCGGCCGTTAAAGTGCCAACGCTTATCACAGATGATAATCAGGTGCTGATCGATTCCACACTAATCATTCATTACCTTGAGAAATATTGCGGTCATTCGCCTGCACCCACATCAGCGTCCGGCGTGGAAGAGTTCCGGGATCTGCATCTTACCGGCTTCGCCCTAACAGCCTGCGAAAAAGCGGTGCAGATTGTGTACGAACAGCGTCTCAGGCCGGAAGAAAAACAACATCAGCCTTGGGTGGATCGCGTAACTCAACAACTGCATGGTGCCTGGCAGACGCTGGAGAACGGGCTGCGGGAAAGTCATCCTGACATGCTGTCTGTGGCCGGTATCAGCATCGCAGTGGCCTGGAGTTTTACAGAATTGATGCTGCCGGATACCGTCAGCCGTACGCTGTATCCGCAAGCAAACGGCTTTACATTGCTGGCCGAACAGCGACCGGAATTTCTGGCAACGCCTTTACGTTAGAGAGAGTGTGTTGCGCCTCACTGATGCAGTATCTGTGTAAGTGAAACACTACTGCATCAGAATCAGCGCGTTGCAAAAAGCGAATATATGGACGCCAGTTGAATATCCATAAAAAGACTAATAACCCTTCACTCCAGATAAAGTACACAAAACGTTTACATCTGCTTTTGATCATAATTGGCTGGGTAATGCGCACATTTCTGCCTGGTGCCAGAAGCGGACGTCAGTTCCAGTTAAAAGTTCGCCTGATTTGTGCTTAGGGATAAATTTTGCATTCCTCAATAATACTTACCCCACCAGTCCGGACATTTCCTCCTGAAATAGATCTCTCTATTACAATGGAAGGTAATACTTCGTTTATGAGGCTTCCAGGATGGTGCAGAAACCGGACAGACGCCGCGCTTTAAATAAAGAAAACGTGTGGCAGGATCAAAAGGATATGGTCAGACAGGCGCTATCAGCGAGTCTTCCATGGTTTGCATTTGTGAATGTCAGTTTTGCTCTGATCATCCTGTTCCGGCATGTTCTTATTCGTGACTTTGACCGGTCGATAGGCGCTCACACTGAAATACTGCCGTTAATCGATCTCACCGCGGGCGCTATTATCGCTCTGTCACTACTGTTACTCCTTCTTGCTTACCGCCTGCCAGCGCGTTTGATACCGCTAAGCACGGCGCTGTTGCTGATTCTCGGCGTGATGTGGAGCTATTGTAGCTACTGCTTTATTGTCTGGTGGCAGCTGCCTTTTGCCTGGCCTCTCAGTGTCATCCTTATGCTCACCGCGCTGACTGCGCTTTATTATCATCCTCCCGCCTTAATACTGTTTATCATACCCGTATGGGTCACTGCCCTGCTGGCCAGCGTGCAGCTTAACCAGGGGGTGAATATCCGGTTTTTACTGGTCTGGCTTCCGCTCACCGCTATTCTTATTTATGGTCGCGTTATCCTGCAGCGCTGGTTTGATGAAGCCTGGTTGCGTTATCAGGAGAACCGGATGCTTATCGCCCGGCTCGATGTGCTGGCGCATCAGGATGCACTTACCGGGACCGCTAACCGGCGTCTGATGGAGAAGTTTCTTGCTGACGCTTTTCGCCAGACACTGCCGTTTGCGCTGGTCATGCTTGATGTGGACTATTTCAAACGCTACAACGATCACTACGGCCATCAGGCGGGAGATACATGCCTGGCTCAAGTGGCCGATATTTTGAAATCATCAGTCCGGACACCCGCGGATCTGGTGGCCCGTTACGGTGGCGAAGAGTTAGTGGTTGTGCTGCCCTCGGCCTCTCTGGATGAGGCTGCGCAGGTTGCTGAACGTATTCAGGCAACCCTGCGTGAAACGGCACTGCCACATGCAGCATCAGCAGTTAGCGAGTCGGTCACTGTCAGCATGGGCATTGCGCTTTCAGGTATGCATGATAACGCAGAAGCTGTGATTGCCCGCGCGGATGAGGCGCTTTACCGCGCAAAACAACAGGGACGTAACCGGTGGGAGAAATAAATCCGCTCTATCAGCGCTAATCACTGGGATATCACTCCTGTTTTTCTTCAGCCGGAGGGGCAAACCAGTTCGGCCTGGTCACAATAACAGGCTGTTCGGGCTGACTGATGAAGTTTGGCGACATGATTTGTACACCGAATGGATTGAATAGATCCTGTATATGGCCGTGGAGAACGCTCCTTACTCCGGCCAGCGACTCTCCCGGTCGGAGCCGGACCTGTAGCTCATAAGCCACGTACCAGTCCTGAAGCACAAGCTGGCGCACCAGCGGCGCGATGTCGTGGTTAATGCCCGACGTGCGGCTGGCAGCCAACTCCAGCATCGCCTCAACCTGCCGCCAGCGTGTCATAACCAATCGTGGCGCTGGTCGTCATATTGATGCCTTCGCCTTTAAGCATCGCGCTCAGATTCACGATGCTGCCACTGACGACCACCGCATCAGGAACCGTGACTTCATAATTCTCACGGGTCAGAATTTTGGTGACCAGCATGCCCACTTCACTGACCACGCCCTCATGACCGGCAATCCTGATCACTTCTCCTTTGCGCAGTGCGCGTGAGCAGGTCAGTACCAGCCCGCTCATGGCATGGTTCATCACGCCTGCCGAACCCAGCGTCAGCATCAGACCGAAAAACCCGCGGATCCTTTTGAAGGCGAGGGAATTGGCACCCGGCAAAAAGGGATACGCCGTTGCCCCAGGCTATTTCGTCATTCAGGACAGTTAACCTGGTGCAGGGAGGTCTGATAACGCTGCTGATTATTTTCGGTCAGCGCTTTTACGGCTGACAGCACGGCAGAGTTATCATGCGTACTATTAAGGAAGCGGGTCCGTAACTGTTCATCAGATACAGACGCTGGTATCTGACACTTTTGTCGCAGGTCATCGGTAATCTTCTGCTGCCTCAGCGCGAAGGCCAGATTTTCGTAGGCGGAGTTAGCCAGTGCTGGCGTTTGTGACAACAACATTAATACGATCGGTATCAGGTATTTCATTCTTATCTCCCGGCCCATTCTGGCCTTTTTCACACACGGATAAATCCCTTACTTATCGCCTGCAACCGCGGCACATTGCGCAGGGTCAAAAACCGTTTTCCACTCTTTTTTCATATCAACAATCACCCAACCCTTTTGGGGTGCCAGTCTGAGACCGCTAATAAGCTTTCCGCTGGCGGGCGGATGCCTGTCGTAGGCATATTCACGCACCGCATCGGTGTGGTGAACCAGTAAACCAAAGGTTTTATAGGTCGGATTGGCGGAGATGTACTGAAGCATCGGCACATCGCCGTCGCTGTTGCCGAAAGCACCGACCGGACGCCGCCCCATAAACAGATGAATGGCGACCGGCTTCATCGCTTCGTCATCGTAGAAGGCACCGTTCATGGTTTTACGTAATTGCGTGCCATTATCTGTCAGTGAGAATTCACTCAGTGAAAAGGAGCCGACTACCTGCTCGGGTGGGATGCCATACATTTTTTCTGCCAGTACGCGCATAAAATCGATGCCGCCGCCGGATACAATCCAGGTTTTGAAACCGTTATCCCGCAGATAATCCAGGAGCTGACGCATCGGCTGATAGCCAAGCTGGTCATAACGGCAGCCGAAACGCGCATGTCGATGAGTACCAACCCAGTTGCTGACGCGCTGACTGAATTCTTCCGTCGTCATGCCGCTGTGCGTGAGAGTCATCAGCTGCATCAATCCCTTTTTGCCCGACTGCATCACCGCGTTCATATCGTTGTTAATTACTGCCTGCACTAACGCATCGCTATTCCATTCCGGGTGTTGCGGAGCGAGGCGTTTGATTTCATCAATCACGAACTGCAGCTGAAAGGTCAGCGGGGCTTCCGGCCACAATGTGCCGTCATTATCGAACACCACATAACGCTGACTCACAGGAATGAACGCTTTGCTATTGGCTGTCGTAGCGCCATTCACCCATGTCTTAATAGCCTGTTTTGCGTGACCGTCATTCCAGGCACTGAGCGGATCGTCTGCCGCAACAGCCGAACCGAGATACGCCGTTAGCAGCAGTGCCAGCAGAGGATTTAATTTCATCATCTTTTCCTTTTTGTCGGAATGAGGTCAGGTAGCGGAACGATCCGCCAGTATTCCCGTGTGCGCTGCACTACTCTTTGCAGGCTTTTTTTAAGGGCGTGTCGAAAAAAGAAGCTCAACAGCAGCAACGTCAGCAGGATGGCCGGGCCCATCAACAACGACGTCCAGTTGACCGGGACGTGGGCTTTCAACGCCTGTTCACTGCCCGCCGGACGCGCAGCGGCAATAGCGTATTGCGCACCGGGTAATTCGGCCAGTTGCCACTGATGCTGGCGTGTATCCCACCAGCGTAAACGCAACGGTGGTATCACCAGTTCACCAGACTGAGAGGGCAGATATCGCAGCCGCTCTTCTCGCTGTGCGCCGATGATTTCATCGCGTCCCTGCGTCAGGTTGCTGTTTACCGGCGGCAAACGTTGCGCACCGGAACCGGGAATGGCGTAAAGCAGCTGCGGGATTTGTACGGCAATCACATCGGTCGCACGCAATGTCACGACGCGCTCAATGGCGTCACCGACATGGAGCTGCTTATCCTCAGTAGCGCGATAAAGTTTCCATTGTTGCGAAAGTTCAAGACTGCTGGCGGGCAAGAAGCGGTCAGGCTGACGCACATCTGCGGGCCATCTGACCGGTTTCTCCAGAAGCGGCAGCGATACCGTTTTTGGTGGTTGATTCGCCGAACGCATCACCACATCCGCAGCGGGAAAACGCAGCGTGCCCTGATCCCACGCCATCACCTGACGCTCCATGCGGATACCGCTCCAGCTGATCCCGCTGCTATTACGCGTTACCAGCTGGTTGGGCAGCGGCGTATTAAGTAAATTACCGTTTTCAATCAGCATATCCGGCCACTGCGGCGGTGGATTGAACCAGCTATCCGTCCAGAAGGTCACCGCAATCGTTACGGGCTGGCCTGGCACCAGTTGTTCGGGTGCAACCAGCTCACGGGTCATGGCCATTTCAGCCCGAACCGGCAGGCTAAGTAGCCACAGCAGAAAAAGGAGAAGTCGCTTCATGGTGCCTCCGCCGGCGCTGAGCGGTAGAGATTTTCCAGCAAACCGCCAGGCGAAAGCGTGAGATTGCTGTACCACTGTTCAGCCGAGGGCGCAGCGCCTGCGATGGGTTTCATATCCAGCTGATTCACGCCCTGTTCGGGTTTGAGATCGTGTTTAATGGCATCAGGATCTTCATCTTTCTGCTCATGCTGATCGGCCTGACGGTCGCGTTCTTTTTGTCGCAGCTGCATGATGATGTGCGTAATTTTTGTCCGATTCTCCTGAGCCATCGCCCATTCAGGACGTAAACTCAGCGCCTGATCGTAGCTGTTCAGCGCCTGCTGCCAGGATTTCTGCTGTGCGTAGCAGTTGCCAATCCACAACAGACTTTCCGGAGTCGCGGGAACCTGACGAAAAGCACCCAGCGCTGAAACGAAATCCCCGGCGTAATAGAAGGCGATACCCCGCCGCAACGGATCCTGAAAGCGCTGCGCGGCGGCTTCATAATTACCGTGATTAAAGGCAAGTTGCCCTTGCACATCGGGCCTTACCCAGGCATCCAGCAGTGCTGCTGAACTGCCAGGAGACCAAAGCAGTAAGGGCAGCATCACGACAGCCAGGCAGAGCAGTTGCTGTCGCCAGAGCAGTAAAAGCAGCAGCATAGGAATAACCAGCAGATAGCCGCTGTTCTTCCACTGCAAATCCTGTCGGCTGTTCTGCTGCGCCGTCACGCTCTGCTGAATGTGGCCGCTTACCGCGCGCAGATCATCATCTTCTGCAGAGACCAGCGTGACCGGAATCCCGCCATCACGGATTTGCTCGAAGCATGCGACATTGAGGCGCGTATCAATGCCCTGCGATGCCTGCGCTTCCGGCAATCTGCCGCCGTTCGCCGTGCCTGCTACCCAGATCTGCAGAGGCAGATTTTGCTGCCGCAGCCAGTCAACGTCCTGCTGTGCCACATTATCCGCGACCAGAATTAGCGCGCGTGGTGCTTCAGGCGCTGAGGGCAAATTTTTAAGCGCCAGAGCGATGGCCTGACGCAGTCCGGAACCCGCTTCCTGCGGCACCAGCGTCGGCTGCTGAGCCGTCAGGAACAGATTATAAAAATCGGCATCACTGGTCAGCGGCGTGGTAAGCCAGGCATTCGCGCTGTAAACCACTAAACCAAAGTGACTGCCAGGCATTTGCGCCATCAGCGCGGCGATTTTCTGTTGCATGCGCTGATGACGGTCAGGCGGCACATCCTGCGCCAGCATGCTGAAATCCTGCTGCATAATCACCATCACATTATTTTCAGGCGTGAAGGCGGCGGGCAAGTCGCGTTGCCAGCTCGGACCCGCCAAAGCCAATACCCCCAGGCCAAAGAGCCACGGTAATACCTGTCGAGCCCGGACGTGCTGACCTTTAATCAATGCCGACGCAAAAGGCTTTTCCATAACACGATGCCAGGCACTGCCCGAACGCTGAGCCAGAAAATAGAGCACCGGAAAGAGCAGCAAACCCAGTAATCGCCAGGGATAGAGGAAGTGGAAATCGCTCATGCGCGTCGCCTCATCATTGTGCTGCCGATGGCGAACAGCAGTAAAATCAGTAGCGCAACAGCTAGCGGCCAGACGAACAGCGGACGATGCCAGGATAAACCCAATGTTTTCACCTGTTCCGGAGTCTGGGTATCAATTTGCTGCCACACCTGGGCCAGCGCATCACGGTTAGTAGCGGCGCGCCAGGCGTTACCGCCGGTGATACTGGCAATGTTATCCAGCAGCGCGGTATCCACTTTGTCCTCGCCGCTGCTGTTAACATCGCCAAAGGCGATGGTGTGCACCATAACGTGATGCGCGGCAGCGAGTTGTGCGGCGAGCGTGGGTTGCAGCTGAGAGGCCGTGTCATTCCCATCGGTCAGCAGAATGGCCATTTTAGACGAATCGGCTTCAAGGCTGTGATCCAGCAACTTCACGGCCACACCCAGCGCATCCCCCACCGCAGTCTGCTGACCAATCATGCCTGGCGCGAGCTGGCTGATGCGCGCCTGCAGCGCCTGTTTATCTTCGCTGATCGGCGCAAAAGGCCACGCCTGGCTGGCAAAAATCACCAGACCGATGCGATCATTTTTGCGCTGATTGATAAAGGTACGCACCGTTTGCTGTACCGCCTGTAAGCGCGTCTGACCATTCTGCCCGTCGCTTGTCTCCATTGAGCCGGAAACGTCCAGAATCAGTACGATGTTGCGCATGGGTTTTATCACCGTTTTCGGTGGCATCAGATATTCAGGGCGGGCCAGCGCAGTAACCATTAAGATCCATACCGTCCAGAACAGTAGCCGATGACGCCAGCTGGCCTGCGGTGCTGGCGCCGAGAGTTGCAGGGCTTCAGCCAGTTCAGGTAAAAAAGGCACCCTCACCTGTTCACTCACTGGCTGTTTTGCCGGGAGCAGATAGTGCGTAATCAGCGGCAAAAACAGCAGCACGCCCATCCATGGCCAGGCAAAATCGATCTGCGATAAAAACTCAGACATGAGGCAGCGTCTCCAGCCAGTGGCGTAATTGCTGTGCGATACGCTGATTGATAACGCCTTCCAGTTGATTATCCGGCTGACAGTAGCGACGACACATCAGCGCGCGAAGTTCTTCGTCCAGAGGCGTCTGTGCCAGAAGCTGTTCCGGCGTTTGCCACTGGCTGACCTGGGCGCGAGGGTGTTGCACCAGTAGTACCCGCTTAACCCATGTAATCCAGCCATCCACCTGCTGCTGGGCGAGTTGTTTTCGCGCTTCACGCCGCCAGCGATTACGACGAAAGCGCGCGAGCAATACCAGCAGGACAATGAAAAGCCCCAATAACAGCATCACGCCGAGCACCGTCCAGCCTGGCGGGAGCGGGAACCACGAGGCGGCGTCTGGCAAAGCAGGATGTGCCAGTTCCGGCGTGCTAAATCCTTTTGCCAGCATGTGCATCCTCCTGCTTTAGCTGAGGCAGAATCTCCTCACCGGTCACGACGGTTTTCACCGTGATCCCCATGCGCTGTAACCGGCGCTGCTGCTGCGACAGACGTTCGGTAACGCTCTGCTGGATGCGATCGCTGAGGTGTGAGGTGAGATTGAGTGCGGTGCTCAGGTCATGGTAATAAGCCGCAAGTTGGCCGCGTGGCGGCAGGCGGCGATGAAGATCATCCAGCGTGACATAAGCGGTAATTTCGCAACGGCGACGCAGGTGGGCCAGCACTGCATCGCAGCGCGCATCCAGATCGTGAAAGTCACTGATGATCCCCAGCCAGCTGCCCGATGGCAGCAGGCGGACGATACGCTGCAGCGCCTCTGATAAAGAGACGGTTTGCTGGCGATTTTGCGCGTAGTGGTCGGGAAGCATGGCGTTCACGCGCTGAATATCGGTGAGAACAGGCATCAGGTTACGTTTTGGCGCACGACAGGGATGCAGGGCCAGTTCATCATCGCCCAATATCGCGCAGCCCAGCCGATCACCGTCATGCCAGCTTCGCCATGCCAGCAATCCGGCAATCTTGCCAGCGGCCACCGATTTCATCTGCTGGCGGGTGCCGAAGTACATGTCCAGTCGCTGATCCACAAGGATAAACACCGGGCGTTCGCGCTCCTCATTGTAGAGGCGGATCCACGGTGTGCGCAGACGCGCAGTGGCTTTCCAGTCGATCAGCCTGACGTCATCACCGGGTTGATAGCGGCGTAAGCTATCGAAGTTCAGGCCACGTCCCTGCTGGCGGGACACGCGCTCACCGCTTAACGCGCCGGGTGGGATTTGCCCCGGCGGATTATCCAGTCGCTGTGCATCACCTGCCAGCGACATCAGGTCAGCCATTTCAAGCGTCAGCGGCTGCGGCATCATGCCACCACTGCGTTAAGAAGCATGGCAATCGCCTGATCGGGCGTGCAGTTATCGGCATTTGCCTGATAGCTCAGCAGCAGGCGATGGCGCAGCACTGCCGGTGCGATGCGTTGAATATCTTCAGGCAATACCGCATCGCGTCCATCCAGCCACGCGCAGGCGCGGCCACAGCGGTCCAGTGCCAGCGTACCGCGCGGGCTAATGCCCAGGCTGATGTAACTCGCAAAAGCTTCGCTGACCTGATCAGGATGACGCGTCATCTCCACCAGATTAACGATGTACTGCTCTACGGTTGGCGCGACATAAACCGTGGCAATTTCACGCCAGCAGTCGGCGATATCCTGTTGTCCAATCAGCAACGGGTCAGTGGCTGGTTGAGGACTTTCTTGCCGTGCAGCCTGATATCTGGCTTGCTGCTCGGCGCGCACCAGTTGCATCACCCTTTGTTCATTCTCTTTCGACGGATAATCAACAATCACCTTCATCAGAAAGCGATCAAGCTGGGCTTCAGGTAAGGGCCAGGTGCCTTCCTGATCCACCGGATTCTGTGTCGCCAGCACCATAAATACGCCCGGCAGCGGCCAGGTTTTGCCCGCGACGGTCACGTGACGCTCTTCCATGGCCTCCAGCAGCGCTGACTGCACGCGGGCTGAGGCGCGATTGATCTCATCGGCAAGGATAATGTTGCCGAACACCGGGCCGGGACGGAACCGGAACTGATCTTCTTCGCGCGTGGCATTTTGCTGATAGATTTCGCTGCCGGTAATGTCTGACGGCAGCAGATCGGGGGTGAACTGAATGCGACGAAATTCGCCTTCGATATGGCGAGCCAGCTCACGCACCGCGCGCGTTTTCGCCAGTCCCGGTAAGCCTTCCAGCAGCACATGACCGTCACACAACAAGGCGACGATCAGCATCCGCACCAGCTCCTGCTGTCCAATCACCTGCTGGTTCATACTGGCTTCCAGCGCCAGTAGCTTTTCACGATTATTCATTATGCAGGTTCCACCGTCTGACGTTTAAGCAGTGTCCCGATGCCAACCAGAATCGGTTGCGCATAGCTAAAGAAGGCCTTAATACCGGGACAGAGATAATTCATCCCCAGTTCACCCTCCTCGCTCCTGACGATGCGGTTTTTCGGGCATTCGCCGTAACAGAGCTTCAGATAGGGGCAGCGTTTGCAGGCAGCAGGCAGCGTATCGCGCTTGCCTAAACCAAAGGCTTTTTGTCGTTCGGAAAAGGCCATGTGTGCCAGCCTGGTACTTTGCACATTGCCTAATTTGTATTCGGGATAGACGTAGTGATCGCAGGAGAAGATGTCGCCGTTCTTTTCAATCGCCAGCCCTTTGCCGCAGAACTCTGAAGTTATACAAATCTGCGCCGGCATGCCCATGGTCTGTGCCACCGCAGTTTCAAACAGGTTGACCTGAACGCGGCCTAAATCGTTGTTTACCCACTCTTCAAACACCGCAATCAGAAAGCGGCCCCAGTCATCGGGATCCACCGACCAGTCGGTGACAATCGAGTCGAGATCGCCGGGTCTGGCGCGGCGGGTCCCGATAACCGGTATCGTGTCATCCCGCCAGAACTGCGGAGCGGTTTGCTTAAAATCCACCGGCTCAACGCAGGGATTGAACTGGATATAGGTGGCACCCAGCTCGCGCGTCAGAAAGCGATAGACCTCCAGCGGGAAGCGCGCATTGGTTCGGTTGACGGTAACTAAGGCGTTGAAGGGAACGTGGTAGCGCTTCAGCGCCGCAACCCCTGCCATCACTTTCTCAAACGTGGGTTTACCGCTGCGCGTCACGCGATAGCGATCGTGCAGCTCAGCCGGCCCATCAATCGAAATGCCGACCAGAAAATTGTGCTGGCGTAAAAAGCGTGCCCAGTGGTCATTTATCAGAATGCCGTTGGTCTGCAGATCGTTTTCTATGCGCTGGCCTGGCTTCTGATATTTCTTTTGCAGCACCACTATTTTTTCAAAGTACTCCAGCCCCATTAGCGTGGGTTCGCCGCCCTGCCAGGAGAACACCACCTGCTCGCCATCCTGGCTGTCTATGTACTGCCGGATGAAGGTTTCCAGCACCTCATCGCTCATCCCACTGTGTCGGTCCTGTTCCAGAAGCTGTTCTTTGTGCAGATAAAAACAGTAGTTGCAGTCGATATTGCAACGCGATCCGGTGGGTTTCGCCATCACATGAAAACGGCGCGTGTAGGCCGGTCCTTTGCCACTGAATTTTTCCGCCGTAGGAAGAGGTTTAACCGGCAACGTAGTGCTGTATTTCATGAACGCCTCCTGAGTACCGGGTGAACTATTTCACCCGGTGGTGTGGTCAGAGCATCAGTTGGTAGCCGGACTGCCTTCCTCAATCAGTTTCGAAACATCAGAAACGGTGAATGAACCCGGTTTCTGACGTGGAGGAAACTCTTTGAAGCTCTGCAGCATTTCAGTGGCATATTTCTGCGCACCGCCCAGCAGGAACAGGCGATCGTAGAACCAATGGTTGTAATCCATGCCATCGGTGCCTTTTTCCAGAGGGTCGATTTTCAGGTCAAAGATCAACGGTACGCGCAGTTTGACGAACGGGTATTTCCACACATCCATGCCTGACCGTTCCTGAATCATGAAGTGTGCTTTCCAGCGACCGTAACGCATCGCCAGCAGATCACCGTCATCACTCCAGTAGAAGAACTCTTTGCGCGGATCCTCCTGAGTTTTACCGGTGATGAAATCAAGCTGGTTATAACCATCCAGATGCACTTTGTAGGTCATGGCACTGGTTTTGTAGCCTTTCAGTAACTGCTGCTTGATGTCCGGCACGCCTGCCGCTGCCACCAGGGTCGGGAACCAGTCATTACTGCCGATGATGTCGTTGATGAGCGTTCCGGGTTTAATATGTCCCGGCCATTTCACCATCGCAGGCACGCGGAAGCCGCCCTCCCAGCCGGTATTTTTTTCACCCCGGAACGGTGTGATACCGGCATCGGGCCAGGTGGCTGTCATCGGGCCGTTGTCGGTGGTGTAAACCACAATCGTATTGTCTTCTATGCCGAGATCTTTGATTTTCTTCAGCACTTCACCGACGATTTTGTCGTGCTCCACCATGCCGTCGGCATAGTCACCTAAACCGGTCACGCCTTTGTCGCCCGGTTTAATGTGCGTTTTGTTATGCATACGGGTGGTGTTGTACCAGGTGAAGAACGGCTTGTTGGCTTTAACCTGCCGCTCCATGAAGTCGTTGTTCGCCGCCAGCGTCTCTTCATCGACGGTTTCCATACGCTTAGTGTTCAGCGGGCCGGTATCCTCAATTTTTCCATCCGCGCTGGACTTGATCACGCCACGCGGGCCGAATTGCTTCTTATACTCAGGATCTTTCGGGTAGTCCGGATTCTCCGGTTCTTCTTCCGCGTTCAGATGGTAAAGGTTGCCCATAAACTCATCGAAACCATGCGCGGTAGGCAGAAACTCGTTGCGATCGCCGAGGTGGTTTTTCCCGAACTGACCGGTGGCATACCCCAGCTGTTTAAGTACAGTGGCAATGGTCGGATCTTCTTTCTGCAAACCTTGTGGGGCGCCGGGCATGCCGACCTTACTCATCCCGGTACGGAATGGCATCTGACCTGTAATGAACGAAGAACGCCCAGCCGTAGAACTCTGTTCCGCGTAATAAGAAGTGAACTTGGCACCTTCCGCCGCAATACTGTCAATATTGGGGGTTTGATAGCCCAGCATTCCCTGATTGTAGGTACTGACGTTCCAGTACCCGATGTCATCGCCGAATATGACGACGATGTTGGGCTTCTGATTATTCTGCTCCGGCGCCGTCGGAGTGGTGCTTGCCGGGGCTGCATAGGTGCTGGTCGCACAACAGGCGACAGACAGCACTGAGGCGAGCAGCGATTTGCAAAATGGCACTTTTGACATTTCTGTGCTCCAGATAAGTGGACTCTCATAGGAAAGGCATAAATTTCGCCCATCAGGTCAGATCGTTCGATATCAGGTTATGTGATGCGCCTCCTTGGTTTGCCCGGTCAGAATGTCCGGCTGTAGTTGATGCCAAAAAAGTAGAGAGCAGGGTTGTCATAACGCCCTTTAATCAAGGGCGATGCGACCTGTGAGGAGTCAATGTGCGCGTATTCGAAGGCCGCGCCGATGCTGCTGGCAGGATCGAGCTGGTAACGCGCGCCAGCCCCCCAGCGCCATGTATCGCCGGAAGGCATGGTCAGGGAGGTATCCTGCTGGTTGCGGTAGAAACTGCTGTCGAAGGCAACGCCGGTATTCAGCGTCCAGTCAGAAGTGAGTCTGAATTGGGTACCCAGCGCGAGGTGCCAGGTATCACGCAGACGTCCGTTATCGCCCACCTGATTACCTGCCACGGTTATTTCACTGTTGCTGTAATCGCTCCAGTCCTGCCATCCCGCATCACCCATAACAGCCCAGCGATCATTTAGCTGGTGGAAAAGGCTGAGCATGATCTGCTGAGGCGTATTGACGATGGCGGCAATGGGTAATGTCCAGGCCGGGGAATTATTGAGCTGGTCAAGCCGGATAGTGTTGTTAACGTTGAAGTGATAATTTGTCCGGCTGGTATAGGTTAATCCGGCACGCGTCTGCGGGGTAAACTGCCACAACGCACCGACTTTTCCATTGAGCGCCCAGTCATGGTCGGAGAGTTCATCGCCGCGGGCGCGTTTGATTTTTAGCAGGCCATAGTTAATCCCGACACCCGCACCCAACGAAACGGCGTCGTTGAGTTGCCAGGCAAGCGCAGGCATCAGGGTGACCGCCAGTAGCGTACTGTCCCTGATCAGGTTTTCTCCGGCCCAGTCACCGAAATGCAGACCCAGCCCGTAGTTGCCGTAAAATCCTACTCCGGCACTTACGGTTGGGCTGATCCGTTGCGTGTAAAAAGCGCTGCCACCGGGAAACCAGCCAATAACATTGCCAGGGCTGTTTCCGCTGAGTTGGGCATCATCGTCCAGATGATAAGGCGCATCGCCATACAGGGCCTGTGCACCTATCGTAAGCATTTTATCTGGCAGCATTGTCATGCCCGCCGGGTTGGTGAACAGGGTTGAGGCATCCTGCGCACGTGCCGCCTGACCGGCACCAGCCAGACCTATATCATCCGTACCAATTTCATAAAGGTAGAGCCCGCTGGCCTGTGATGAAGCGGAAACTAAAAGCAGTGCAAACAGTCCTGTGATTCGCCGCATAGCGTCTCCGGAAGGTTATGGCTGTCTGAATCTTCTCTACAGATCCAGCTTAAATTTGCTGGGTATACTTTTGTGCCTCATCTGCAAATACACTAAGCAAAGCGGTAGAAAGTAAACCGGCCAGGGCCAGACTGCGGGCCAGCGGTATTAATTTCATGCATTTCCTCGGGATTTCAGACGAATGAAAACTGCATCCGGCACAACGGAATTAAAGACGTGATTACAGCGTCCGGCATGAAGAGCCAGCAGCAACTGTTACGAGGCAGCAATAATTGCTAACATTTGTTTTAACGTTAGCAAGATCTTAAAAATTCACCAGTTTGAGTTAAGTCAAATATCGGATTTTATTCGCTAACTTTGATGAGCATCATAAAATCAGAATTTAAAATCATAACAAAACCATTATATCTCTCTGTTTTTATTTATTTTTTTACTTATTCCGCTAAATTTCAGTTTATCCCTTATGTAAGTCAGTATCTTGATTTTTGAGAATTGCCTCATTTTGTGGTGTGAGGAATGTTCAGTGCGAATTAATATAAAAAACAGAATTAAATGGTCCTGATGCGCACAGAATGACCGGATGCACTTGAATTCAGGTTATGCAATTCAGATGCTTTGCTGACGGCGCTTTTGTCCGGTTTCTGTTGTGAGACCAATTCAATGCTAGTAGTGTCGCGGTATGGTATACGTCATGAGAGAAAGGAATATCAGAAGGCTTTTTAACATAGCCTTGCGATGTCAAAGTACTCATTCGCCTGTAATTTCGTCAGAAAGGTGAATAATGCTTTCAGCCTGTCAGGGTGAATAAAAAACCTTTTTCATTTGTCGCGTATATAACGCGCTTCATTTCCGCCCCGTTACTTTGGGCTGTCAGTAATTTAATATCGTTCGCGTTGCCGTAGAGGCGATCGCTCTGGCGATGGTGTCTGCATGTTTAACGGAAATGAATGTTCAAAATTTAAAATTACCGTTCATGGGTATAGGTCAGAGGTAATGCACCAGGGGGCTGGATGGCGTCAGTACTGAGCTGACTGCAGCGATGCTACACGGATAACAACAGTATGTGAGTCAGCACATGATCTCATAATGATAGCCTCCGGTTAAACGTGACGGCAGGATTGAGAGATGAGTAATTGAAGAGCGCGAAAAATCTTAAACTTAATCTGATGTTAATCCTGTTTAGTGGCTGAAGCACAGAGCTTACGCGTTGCGTGTATTGATAAATACATTCCCGACTGGAACGATAAACCTGCCACCTTCGGGCCTTTCCTTAAGTCAAATCCGCGCCCCGCCGCCATGATTGGTTTATACCTCAGTTACTGATAGTGCCAGCTAAAACTGGAGTGAAAATAACGCGCGTTATCGTAACCTTTGAACTCTACATTTTTCATTCAAAAACAGTAACTTCTCCTCTGATTACAGTTCGCCTATGCTGGCTGCTCATTAAGTTTCACTTCAGAAGGATCTGTTATGTTTGTTGTGCCCGCATCTTACAGTGCAGAGGCTGTTCAGTGCCTTTATGAAGTCATCGGCATACTCAGCCTGAACGGCGTACGCTGCCACGTTATCTTTGACAGTCAGGCATCCCGCGCCGCAGTGATCCAGGCGGATGCGACAGAGGAACATGGCGAAATGCGCCATCCTGTGCTGGCCGTGCTGGAAATGGAACGCGTAACGAGTATCAACACCATACTGCGCATCAAATCGTTCTGGACCGATTCCGAGGGCGCTCAATCAGGTGTGGAACCAGGCACTCTGGCAAAAGCGTTGTATAAAGCGCTGACAACAAAGAAACATATCACGCTGGTGGGATTGTAGGCATTCTGAAGCCCGTAAAGTACGGGCTGTAACTGTCAGATGTTGAGAGAGATACACGCCGGGGATGAGCATGATAATTCCACAGGTGCACAAGAGTACTTAATGCTGATCCGCGCATCCTGCCTGATCGGGCGTCCGATGCCTGTGTGAAGATTCCGCTTTATTATTGACGTGTTGATACTGCTCTGTTTGAAGACACAGAGAATGCCTTGCTGAAGTCTAGGATACGTTCCTCACGTCCCACGGCAAGGGCAAACAGCACGCCACCCACAATTGAGAACAGCCCCAGAACACCCCATGCCAGCGTCATATCAGTGCCGCCACCCAGATGCTTGAGGTATCCGGCAACAAGGGGGCCGCCAAACTGTCCAATGAAGTTGCTGCATGCGCCGACAAAAGCCACCGCAGGAACCGCTTTCTTTGTCGGGAGAATTTCAGTCAGCCTGACGTAAACCAGCGGCACCAGCATCTTCATTGTCAGGCCGACAAACATGAACAAACCTATCTGAGCCCAGTAATATGACAGCGGCACAAAAGCGGCAGCCAGTAATGCCACACCACAGAGGACGGTGGGAATAGCGGCATGCAGTCGTCGCTCCTGGTTGTACTTATCTGAACGCCGGGTGATATACCAGATGCCCAGCATCGTCATCAGGAAAGGCATCCCGCTGATGAGACCAACCATAAATTCACTTAGCGTGCCATACCCTTTGAGAGCTGTCGGCAGCCAGAGCGTAAAACCGTAAGCGAGCATGCTATGCAGCGAGTAGCCGATCAGCATCAGCCAGAGGGCCGGTATTTTGAGAATGGTCCACCAGGGATCGGATTTCTCATTCCTGTAGTTTGACTGCTCAGCCGCCAGGTCTTTCTGGATATAATCCCGATCTTCGGCACTCAGCCAGCCAGCGGCCTGAATACTTTTAGGTACCAGATAAAACCAGATGATGCAGAACAGCCAGGCCGGTGCACCTTCAATCACCATCATCATGCGCCAGTTATGATGTGCGAGGATCCAGCCAGATATCGGACCGGCCAGAAACGCGCCCGCACCCAGGCTAAGATTCCAGATTCCGAATGCCCGCCCCCGTTCAGGCTTCATAAACCACTGGGCAAGGAACATGGCCGTGGCGGCCTGAATTGGACCTTCAGCGATGCCCAGTAAGAAACGGATCGCTACCAGTTCACCGAAGTTACGCGTCAGGCCAGTAAGCATTGCGCAGGCCCCAAACAGAAACAGGCTGATGCCTATTATTTTCCGTGATCCAAAACGGAGAGCCAGCCATCCTGCGGTAAATTGCGTGGCGACGTAACCCCAGGCAAAGGCGCCGCCAAGCCAGCCGGCTTCAACAGGACTCAGGCCCATTTCAGCTGTTATATGGGGCAGCGCCATACCTATATTCACCCGATCAAAAAATGAAATGGTATACATGATGAATACGGCAGGTAAAATAATTGTCCAGCGTTTATTTCCGATAAGCGCATTACCCTTGAGAGTTTTCTCACTCATAATAACTTCCTCATTTAACACTGTGGCAGGGGGAGGAAATGCTGATTTCAGATCCTTTTAAATATCAGTCAAAATTTTTTATTCATTACCCGAAGAATGTTACGGAGAAATGAGCAGTCTTAGAGCAAAAGGCGCGGATAAACAGGCAAAACTCCAGAATTAATGGTTGGTTCTAACTTACTGATATTTATAAAACTTCCAGTTCATATTTAACCCGGCAAGACTATCTGAATGTCGATAATTAAACGGATGGCTGATATACTCCCAGGCAGAGTTTATGCTTAAATCAAAGTCAGCCCTTCAACCAGAAATTATTAACAATGCTACCCTTTGTCAGTTCAATAATGCCCTCTTCACTCAGATTCAGATAAATTTATTCTCGCTGAGGCGTCAGGTTAATTAAGAGATTGATATCTTCCCGCAGCCCCTCAACTTAACGAGGGGCGCAGTGACATTAAACATGCCGTAATGTAAGCGGAAACTTATTCAGCCAGCGCCCGCATTTCTTTAATGAGGTCTGATTTGCCTTCGAAACCAATACCCGGCAGTTCCGGCATAATAATATGGCCATCTTCAACTTTTACCGAGTCCGGGAAACCGCCGTAAGGCTGGAACAGATCAGGATAGCTTTCGTTACCACCCAG
The DNA here is from genome assembly GCF_014156615.1 of Pantoea pleuroti. Classification (NCBI taxonomy): domain Bacteria; kingdom Pseudomonadati; phylum Pseudomonadota; class Gammaproteobacteria; order Enterobacterales; family Erwiniaceae; genus Pantoea; species Pantoea pleuroti. The sequence continues at coordinate 207,692 of NZ_SBFD01000004.1, forward strand.
ACCGAGGCCTGCGGCGATATTCAGGGACATCTGATGGCCGCCATGAGGTATGCAGCGTGACGGTGACCAGCCAAACTGCTCCAGCACATCCAGTGTGCGCAGATACTCAACCAGCCCATAGGAGAGCGCGCAGTCAAATTGCAGATAGTCGCGATCCGGACGCATACCGCCATACCGCAGCAGGTTGCGCGCGTCCTGATGTGAAAAGAGGTTTTCGCCCGTTGCCATTGCGCCTGGATAGAACTCCGACAGGGCTGCCTGCAGAGAATAATCGAGCGGATCGCCAACCTCTTCGTACCAAAAGAGCGGGAATTCACGCAGCATTTTTGCGTAGGCAATACCGGTTTCCAGATCAAAGCGACCATTAGCATCAACGGCGAGGCGCGCTTCGCTGCCGATTTCTTCCAGTACGGCCTCAATACGGCGGCGGTCTTCGTCCAGAGAGGCACCACCGATTTTCATTTTCACAACGTTATAGCCGCGGTTCAGGTAGCCGCGCATTTCCTGTCGCAGTGCGCCAAAGTCTTTACCTGGATAGTAATAACCCCCAGCCGCATAGACGAAGACGCGCGGATTAGCCTCAACCCCCTTCATTTCGGCCAGCAGGCGGAACAGCGGCTTGTTTGCGATTTTTGCCGTTGCATCCCAGATGGCCATGTCCAGGGTTCCCACTGCTACTGAACGCTCGCCATGACCGCCAGGCTTTTCGTTGCTCATCATCACGGCCCAGACTTTATGCGGATCCAGGTTGTTACCTTTGGCATTCAGCAGGCTTTCGGGATCGGCTTCCAGGATGCGGTCGCGGAAGCGTTCCCGGATCAGGCCACCCTGGCCATAACGGCCGTTAGAGTTAAAGCCATATCCCACTACACGGCGCCCGTCGACTTCAACATCTGTCACAACGGCGACCAGGCTTGTCGTCATCTTGCTGAAATCGATGTACGCGTTACGAATAGGGGAAGCAATGGGTTTGGTAATTTCTACAACATCAAGGATGCGCATGATCTCTCCGGTAGTTCTCAGTCAAAGACTGTTTTACTAAAATACCTACGCAATCAGTTATGTCATGCCATCTGTTTATCGGCATTTATCGGCACAATGAAGTAGCGTAGTGTTAAGGGACCTGATTGTTCTGTCTGCTATTATCCTAAGCAGTACAAGGATTCCGTTCTAATGCCAAAGAGGCAGCCTGTAATGCAAAATCGGCATCACCTGGAGTTAACCTGGCTTGAAGACTGTATTGCGCTGGCGCAATCACTCAATTTTTCCCGAGCGGCAGCTTCACGATATGTGACACAGCCTGCATTCAGCCGCAGAATCGTCTCGCTTGAAGAGTGGCTTGGCACGCCAATTTTTGAAAGAAACCGTCGGGGTGTCAGCCTGACACGCGCCGGAGAGGTTTTCGTCAAGCAGGTGCCGGAACTTATTCGTGCGCTTTATACACTGAGGAGTGAATCTATCGAGGCCGCAGGAGAAGCCAGGCCGGATGTTATTTTTTCCGCCACGCACGCGCTGTCATTTTCTTTTTTTCCGGCACTGATGCGGAACAACGAAAAAATTGCCCGCTTCGGATCATTTCGCCTGCTGTCTGACACATTAAGTGCCTGCGAGCGCATGATTGAGAAAGGTGACGCGCAATTTCTGCTTTCTTATTACCATCCTCATATGCACATCCATCTCGATCAGTCGAAATATCTCAGCGTCCGGCTTGGACGGGAAGTTTTACAGCCGTATTCACGATGCGATCCGACAACGCGTGAGCCTCTATTCCATGCGTCAGGCGGTAAAAAGTTTCCTTTCCTCTCCTATTCTGCAGAGTCCGGCCTGGGCCGCATACTGTCTAATACCTCACAGGTTAACCGGGCCAGACGCGGAATGGATATTGCTTTCACGGCCGATCTTGCTGCCACATTACTCGCCATGGTTAAAGCCGGAGATGGCGTTGCCTGGCTGCCGGAAACACTGGCAGCGCCGGATGTTGATGCTGGCTCGATTGCCGTAGCAGCTAATAACGAGAGCGCACTCTGGATACCCATAGAGATCCGGCTGTTCAGACCCGCAGCGAGGATGTCTCGCGCGGTAGAAGCGTTGTGGGAAATTTTCTTAGATGGCCAAATCTGAGCGGCAAACTACTTTGAGCTGATCGCGACAACATCTGAAAGGAATAAAGCGAGAACACATCAGAACCGCAAACTGACAATATATGCACGCCAGCTTTCCGTTTTTAATTAAAGCGGTCCTGAACTCGCGCGCATGTCCGTTTTTGTCAGATGCGGCCATTTACTTTCATGTGAACAACAGGAGAGGTTAACGTTATTTCTGAACCAGAAATTATCCTGCATTCTCAGCAGAGAAACTTTGGTAATTCTCAGGCGTAATCAGCTTATAAGGCACCCAGTTAAGCGTCTCAACTTTCTTTTTATCCAGCAGCGCTTTGGTCACCTGGACTGCACCCGTGGCCTGGCCTCTGGCATCCTGAAAAATAGTCAGCGCCATCTTGCCGTTTTTAATGAACTGCTGACCGTCCGGTGTTCCGTCAATACCGGCCACAAGAATCTTTTCATTCTTCGCCTGGCTTAACGCCATGATGGCACCGATTGCCATCTCATCGTTATTTGCGGCGATGGCATCAATCGGACGCTGATTCAGCAGCCAGCCTGACACGACATCTACCGCTTCATTGCGCTGCCATTTCGCCGTCTGTTTCTCAATGACTTTCAGGTTCTTATATTTGCTGATAACGGCTTCCACAGCGCGGGTGCGCTCACGTGCCTCTTCATTCGACAGTGCCCCCATCAGAATGGCCACATTGCCTTTGTAGTTCATTTTTTTTGCCAGTGCTTCCATCTGCATTTCACCACCCAGCGCCGAATCAGAGCCGACGTACGCCATGTTTTCGGGCAATTTCACTTCCGGTTTCCGGTTCACAAAAACCAGCGGAATACCGGCCTTTTTTGCAGCGTTGATCATCGGTAAAACGCCCTGGGTATCGACCGGATTAAGAATAATGGCGTCTACGCCCTGGTTGATAAAGTCATCTACCTGCTGCACCTGCAGCGCGACATCACCTTTCGCATCGACAAACTGGCTGTTGAGCTGGCTGGCTTTCAGCTCCTGTTGCATGCGGGTGCGAAGAATAGAGACAAAGTTAAGATCGAAGTTAGCCAGCGCGACGCCAACGGTGAGGGTTTTGGCGTTGACACCGACACTAAACAGCAGGACGCATAGGCAAAGAAGGAGGTTTCTGATGTTCATAGTGTGTTCCTGTAGGGTTGAGGCTGTTATTGTTTTCATTAAATTTATTTTGCGTCGGGCAACAGGCAGATACCCGACGCACTGCGCTTACAACGTAAAGTGATCGCGGAACTGCTGGATAGCCGCTGTGCTATCGCCACTGGCCCAGCCTTCCATGGCTACTGTGCCGCTGTAACCCATCTCCTGTAGGGTCCGGGCGATAGCACGGTAATTGATCTCCCCGGTGCCCGGCTGCTGGCGGCCAGGTACATCGGCAACCTGGATTTCTCCGATAGCGGAGCCGCAGCGCCGCAGCAATTCAATCAGATTGCCTTCGCCAATTTGTGCATGGTAGAGATCCAGATTCATCTTCAGCGCCGGGCTGTTTACCGCTTCGACCAGCGCCAGCGTCTCAGACGCCAGGGCAAAGGGTGTGCCTGGATGATCGACCGGCAGGTTAAGGTTTTCGAGAGTGAAAACCCGCCCGGCTCGTTCGCCGAGAAGCGCAACCTGCCGCAACGTATCGGCGGCCTTCAGCCACATTGCGCCCGTTACCGTTGTCACGGGTTTTACCGGCAGACCGCGTTCGTCAAGCCCGGTGCCATGCAGATTCAGTACCGGACAGCCGAGACGTGCAGCTACGGCCAGCGACGCTTCAGCGCTTTGCAGCAGCTGCTGGATTTCCGTCTCATCCGTCAGATTACCGCTCAGATAACCGGTCATAGAGGTAAAGCGTGCACCGGTCGCGACCAGCGCATCGATATCCTTGCTGGCCCATCCCCAGATTTCGACGCCAAAACCCAGTTCATGAATGCGTTTTACGCGCTCAACAAACGGCAGTTCCAGAAATACCATTTCAGCGCATACGGAAAGTTGATAACCGGTCATCAGCGAACTCCCAGCTTAACGGGCAGGTTGCGCTGCACGGATTCGATACAGGCCAGCGCGATTTCCAGCGCGTTTCGCGCATCTTCGCCGGTGGCGCGGGGCGTTTCACCGCTGCGGATACAGCGGGCAAACTCACTCATTTCTGCCACGTACGCTTCGCGCAGCAGATCTGAATCCAGTCGTGACGTTTCCACCGCAATTCCACTGGCGGTGTAACGCACGCAGTGATTGGCATTGATGTGGCCCGCCTGAAGCATGCCTTTACTGCCAAAGACCTCGCCACGCACGTCGTAGCCATACACCGCCTGAAAGTTCGCCTCAGCAATCGCGATGGCGCCGTTATCAAAGCGAATAGTGACAACCGAGGTATCCAGCAGACCTTTATCTTTGAAATCTGGCCGCACCAGTGCATCTGCCAGCGCATAGACTTCAACCGGCTTCGCGCCGTGATTGAAGTGCAGCAGGGTGTCAAAATCGTGAATGAGGGTTTCAAGGAAAATTGTCCACTGCGGAATCGGGGCGGGATCGTTCAGGCCCGGGTCACGGGTTACAGATCGGCTGAGCTGCGTCGACCCATTCTCGCCGTTTTTCACCGCCGCAATCGCCGCCGCAAAGCCGGAATCAAAGCGGCGATTAAAGCCTACCTGTAACACAACGCCTGCCTGTTTTGCCGCCGCGATAGCGCGATCGGCCTCCTCCAGCGTCACAGCCATCGGCTTTTCACAGAACACATGTTTGCCGGCATTGGCCGCAGCGATCACCCACTCTGCATGTGTCCGGGCAGGAGCCGCAATCGCAATGGCGTCAATTTCATCATCCTGCAGCAGCGCATGCAGATCGCTGTACGCTTTGCTGACCCCAAGCCGGCTGGCGAGCTTTTCCGCCGCGCCGGGGAACGGATCGGCCACGGCTGCCAGGGTGGCGCCAGGCACGCGCCAGGCCAGATTTTCGGCATGAAAACTGCCCATGCGGCCTGCGCCAATTAAACCCACACGCACTGTTTGATGGTTCATAAAAACTCCTTATTATTTCGCTTTAGCCCAGGCGGGCGAGGACGGGTGTTGATCAGATCGTTGCGCATCAGCGGCGAAACGACGGGATTTGGAGAGCATCAGTGGCTCAATATGCTCAAGTGAAACGCCCCGGGTTTCCGGTAAAAAGCGGCGGACAAACCAGAATGCGATAAGCGATCCCACCGCACACAACATCAGCGGGAAGGCACCATGAAAGTGTTCCATCAGCACCCGGCTGCGGTTCATCATCGGGAAGCTTTGGGTAACGATAAAATTCGCGACGTACATTGAGGCAAACGCAAAGCCCATCGCCACGGCACGAATACGATTAGGAAAGATTTCAGAGATCAGCAGCCAGGCACCCAGGCTCCAGGAAAGGCCAAATATCAGTACGAAGGCTAACAGCCCAATCACCGGCAGCAATCCACCAGCATCGGCGATAAATGCCCAGGCGGTGAAGACCATCGAGAGCGCACATCCCAGTGCCCCCCAGCGCAGCAGCAGCGTCCGGCCCAGACGATCGATGGTACTCAGACAAACGGCCACGCCAGCCAGCAGCGCAAGGCCAAGGAAGATGCTGTGAAACAGGGAAGACTGGGTACTGCCGGTGATGTTTTGTAAGAGTGACGGCGCGTAATAGAGCAGGATGTTGATACCGGAGATCTGCTGCAAAATGGCAATGGCACAGCCAACCAGCAGGATATAGCGTGCCCGCGCGTCACGCAGGATGCCGCGCTGGCTGGTCCGGGCGTTATCATGCTGACTCGATGTCAGGATCTCCTGTAACAGTCGCTCGGCGTGCTGCGCATTCGAAAGACGGGTCAGCACGTCGAGGGCGCGATCTTTTTTACCGTTCAGCGCCAGCCAGCGCGGCGACTCAGGCATAAATGGTACCAGCAGCAGGAATAGCGCACAGGGCACCACGCCGGAGGCCAGCATCCAGCGCCAGCCTTCACTGACAATCCACTGATGTGGCATACCGCGTGCTATCAGGTAATTCACGATATAAACCGCCACCTGTCCGCCGACCATCAGCATCTGTTGCAGGCCGAGCATGCGGCCCCGCCAGTCTTTCGGTGAAACTTCCGCGATATAAAGCGGCGTAATCGCAGAGGCCATCCCGACCGCCAGTCCGCCGATCAGTCGCCAGATAACAAAATCTGTCAAAGAACTGGCCAGCGCCGCGCCCACCGCAGAGAGCACAAAGAGTATGGCGGTGACGATTAGTGTTGATTTGCGGCCGATACGATCTGAAATGAAGCCAACGCCCCATGCGCCAGCGATGCAGCCGAGAATGACATTTGATACCGCCCAGCCACTTTCCCAGGGAGTTAAATTCAGATGTTCTGTCAGCGGATCGATAACGCCGGAAATTACTGAAGCGTCATAACCCAGAATCACGCCACTGAGTGAGGCAATGGCACAGATAAACAGAATCAGGCGTAAATTATGTTTGCGCATAACAACTTATTTCCCTTGGCTTGTTTGATTCACATCACGGCATCAACCATTGCAAAGGAGATGCCAACCAAAATCCGGGAAATTTTGTGAGCATGGGCACGGTATCTGATCACAAATCGGCAACAAAGTTTACATGTCAACTTCACATGTCAATAAAATGGACATTTAACCTGGAGGGAACGGCCGGTGAATCAGCAACGGTTATTAAGAGATGAGAGCGATGCGATTTTCAGCCTGCCGGATAGAGAGGATGCTGACAGCTGGGACGCGCTGTTGTGGCAGAGCTGGCAGAGCTTTACCCAGGGCGAACAGCCACCCGCGCTGCGACAGAGTATTTTGCATTCATGGCAGCGTTCGCAGCAGTACGGTATTGATCCACACCGCTTTATCTATACCGCCCCGCCGGCCAGTGAGCTGACTACGATTCTTGAGAACAATGCCGAACTGATTCTTGTGGCGCGTAGCATTATGGAAAATTTGCTCGCCTATAATCCGGACGGACACATTAACCTTACCGACGCGCAGGGCGTGACGCTGCATTTTTGCGGTGCCGACCTGACACCCGTCGGCAGTATCCTGCGTGAAGAGGTACTGGGCACTAACTGTACCGCGCGCTGCCTGATTGAACAGCGGCTGGTGTACGTGCTGAGCGGTGAGAACTGGAAGTTTGATCTGCGCAAACGCCGCCGACAGTGCGCGGCGGCACCGGTCCGCGATGACAGCGGCCAGTTGGTTGGTGTGCTGACCCTGACCGCCACGCCGGAGAATTTTAATGCCCATACTTTGGGAACGGTCCAGGCGGCGGCAGAAGCTGTCGGGCAGCAGCTGACGCTTCGACGCCTGCTGGCTGAACAGCAGTCCATTCTGGAGACGCTGAATGAGGGCGTCATTGTCTGTGATAAACAGGGCCGCATCAAAACCCTTAACCGCTATGCACGCCAGATTTTCAGCGGGCTGGATCCACACGACACCCCCATTGACGCACTGCTGCAACCGCAGGGCGGATCGTTGCTGACGATGCCTTTTTGCAATGACCTTGAGCTGCAGTTCAGGCCGGAAGGCCTTGATCCCCTATCCTGCCTGATATCTTTAATGCCCGCACCGGATGGCGGACGCGTGCTGTCACTGCGTGAAAATCAGCGCATCCGCGCCATTACACGGCGGGTAATGGGCGTGAACGCCAGTTACACCTTTGAAATGATCCGCGGCCACTCGCCGCCCCTGCAGCAGGCGATCCATAAGGCACGCGTCAGCAGCCGTACCGACAGCACGGTGCTACTCAGCGGCGAAAGCGGGACCGGCAAAGAGTTGTTTGCTCAGGCCATTCATAATGCCAGTCCACGCCAGCATGAAGCATTTATCGCCCTGAACTGCGGCGCAATACCGCGCGACCTGGTGCAAAGCGAACTGTTTGGCTATGCCGATGGCGCCTTCACCGGTTCGCGTCGTGGCGGTTCAGCGGGCAAGTTTGAACTGGCTGACGGCGGTACCCTGTTCCTTGATGAGATTGGTGAGATGCCGCTCGAAGCGCAAACCAGCCTGTTGCGTGTTTTGCAGGAGAGCGAAGTGCTGCGTATCGGCGCGGCGCAGCCGGTTAAAGTGAATGTGCGTATTATTGTGGCTACCCACTGTAATCTGCCTGAAGCCGTTGAGAAAAACGCATTCCGGCGCGATCTCTATTACCGCCTGAATGTAATTTCACTGGAGATCCCGCCGCTGCGCGATCGTCGCGAAGATATTCCGGAGCTGGTTAACATTTTTATTCAGGCACTCTGCACGCGTCTGAAGCGTATTCCGCCAGTGGTCGCGCCAGACGCAATGGCATGTCTGCAATCCTGGAACTGGCCGGGAAACGTTCGGGAACTGGAAAATGTGATCGAGCGTGTGGTCAATCTGAGTGAAGGGCTAGAGATTACCCGAACCGATTTGCCCGAATCGCTGCAGAAAATCTCAATTAATGAGGTTGCCGGGGATATGCCATCCTCACTGCACAACCTGGAGCGCATGCATATTTTACAGATTGTCAGTGAACAACAGGGAAATCTGCGCCAGTCGGCGCAACTGCTGGGGATCTCAAGAACAGCGTTATATAACAAGCTGAATGCCTGGAAAATCGACTACCGTGCTTTCAGAAAAAATGTGCCTGAATCGCTGCGACGACCTGAATGATTAGCGGCATAACACCAGAACAGCTGACGTCCGGCGATTAGCAGAGAGCGATGATGCCGTTCCGCTTGCCGCTAAATTAAAAAACCTTACTGCCCGAGCTGCGTGGTGTAATTAGCAGGTACCCAGCGATAAGCGTTACCTTCATGCTGAACATGGCCCAGGCCCGGGAAGGCGATATGCGCCGCAGCCACCCAGTAGCCCTGATCTGCAGCCTGTTTCAGTACCCTTTCACGTGTAGTGATAGCCTGCTTCTGATTCACATCAAAATGGATGGCTACTTCAGGATCGGGCATTTGCACCGCTTTGGCATGGATGATATCTCCCCACAGCACCAGGGACTGTCCTTCACTCTCTACCCGATAAAGTACGCTGCCCGGCGTGTGGCCGGCTGTCGACTCTGCACGGATTCCCCCCGGTAATGTGGCTGGTGCCATAAACGTTTTAAGCAGGCCAGCATTGATGACCGGGCGAAGAGTCCGTTCAGATTCTGCAAAGGTATGAACCTGACTCGCCTCTACCCTGCTGACGTTAGCCGGATTAAGCCAGAAATCGACATCCCGTTTATCTACGAACACTTCGGCCTTTGGAAAAGCAGGCTTGCCCGCGCGTGAAACACCGCCTGAATGATCGGCATGAATATGGGTTAAAAGTACGGCATCGATCGATTCTGCCGGATAGCCAGCGGCGGCCAGATTAGTCAGCAGATGTCCGCCATTGTGTCCAAAAAGCTCACCGGCTCCGGTATCGACTAAAATGCGCTGTTTACCATTATCAATAACAAAGGCATTGATTGATGTTTCGGCCTGCGGCGTCATCGAATCTCTGGCCATTTCCTGGTTTAGTTTTTCAGGCGAAATGTTAGTCAGTAATTTATTCAGGGGAACGGTCACCGTGCCGTCCGAAACTGCGGTAATGCGTAATTTCCCCAATGTCATCCGGTAATAACCCGGAGCTTGCTGATCCCGTGCAGAGGTCTGTTCGGCAGCATAGACCGGACTGAACGCAATAAGAGACGCCACCAGCATCAGTAAAATTTTCATAAATATCTCTCCAGAAAGTTTCATCACAACGTGGTGGGCAGTATCCTTACGCAACCTTTATCACTCAAATTGATTAAACTGATGTTCAATATCAGAGAAAATGATTTTCATCGAATCGACCTGAATTTGCTGACGGTGCTGTTAGTTCTGAAGCGGGAAGGCAGCGTGTCACGTGCGGCAGAAAAGCTGCATCTGGGTCAGCCAGCGGTCAGTAATGCACTGGCCCGGTTGCGGGTCATGTTCAGCGATCCACTGTTTGTGCGCACGGCGAAAGGCATGGAGCCAACCTCGCGTGCTGAAGCGCTGATCGCTGAGCTGGGACCTTTAATGGCACAGATGCAGAACGTACTGTTTCAGCCAGTATCCTTCACGCCTTCTGAGGCGACACATGTTTTTCGGCTGGGGATGAGCGACTGGGTTGAACGCTGGCTGATGCCAGGACTGTATGCGCGCATCACACGCACCGCTCCCGGCGTGACGCTTCAGGTCACGGCCAGCGATCCCTTCCGGGATGCAGAATTGGTCGCGCGTGGAGAGATCGATCTTGCCATTTCGGTTGGCGAGAGCACACCCGCCACGCTCCAGCGCGAGAAGATTGTGTCACACAACTTTTGTACGTTGTGGCACCCGGAACAGCTTTCGTTGCGTGCACCGCTGACGCTGGAGGATTATGTGGCGCATGATCATCTGCTGGTTTCCTATCGAGGGGCGAACTGGGGCGCCATCGATGACCAGCTTGCGGCATCAGGAAAGGCACGTTCGATTCGCTACGTGACGCCGCATTTTTCTTCTCTGCCTCCGCTGCTGGCGTGCGCACCCGCGTTAGCCACTGTTCCCGCCGGGCTGTCGGTTGAGTGGGTAACGCATTACGGCTTATGCTGTAGCCCGGTACCCGTTGAAACACCGGAAATAGCCCTGTCACTGCTCTGGCATAAACGGTTTGATAACGATTTGCCACTGCGCTGGCTCAGAGAGGAACTGCGTAGCGTGATGACAGAACGAACCTGAATAGCTGCACTCACGGGAAGCTAAGACCTGTAGTGACACCCTGGTTCGATGAGGACCTTAACCTCATATTATCGAGTGCAAATTCAAAGAGCACATGAATAAGCAGGTAAAATTTTTACCTGCCCCGCTCTATATCAGCGTGATGCTGTTTGTCGTCCACACCATCCCTTTTAAAATCGCCGTTTTAACCTATAAACCTCAATACCGCGCCCGGCTACTGCTCAGGTGCGGAAAAAATGCAGGCGACGGCAAGGCTTCCGGGGCGGCTGGCTCAGCGTTCAGCATGCGCAAAAACGACTCAGCCCAGTGATGGCTGTTGTGCATATGCAGTCCCTTCATCAGACGGGCATGCAGAGACCGCCGTTCGTGTAACGGCATCTGCAATGCGCGATGTACCGCACTGGCCATTGCATCAGGGTCATAAGGATTGACGATAATGGCACCCTCCATCTGCTCGGCTGCACCGGCAAACTGCGAGAGGATAAGCACCCCGGGATTTTTCGGGTCCTGTAAGGCGATATACATTTTGGCCATCAGACTCATGCCCGCCATTAACGGCGTCACCAGCGCGACGCGCGAGGCACGATAGATACCGGCCTGCTCTTCCCGGCTGTAGGCGTGCGTCAGATAGTTCACCGGATACCAGTTCATTGTGCCATGCACGCCATTAAGCTCCCCGCACAATGCCTCCAGAGCGTGACCGAGTTCTGACGCATCATGTGCGTGTCCGGCTGCCGGAGGCGCCAGCTGCAACAGCGTGATATTTTTCTGATAGCAATCATGTCTTCGCAGCAACACTTCCATAGTGCTGATCCGGTAAGGCAGACCTGAACTCTCATCAAGATGGCCGCCGCTGAGCACGGTATTTTCGGGCAGGCTTTCGCGGCACTGCATTTCCATGTAAGCACAGCTGTTGCTCTCACGCAGAGACTGGACATCGTCAAGGTCAATTCCGACCGGAAACACACCCACCCTGATAATCCGGCCATGAACACGAAAGCTTTGCGCCTCCAGCCGTTCTATACGGAATTCGCTCTCCAGCCAGACCAGGAAGTTATTCATATCCTGCACGGTCTGAAAGCCAATCAGGTCACAACATAACAGAGAGTCAGTGAACCAGCGCCATTCGGGTATGGTTTCAAACATTCTGCCAGCCGGGAAAGGCTGATGCAGAAAAATACCCACTGAGTTAGTCAGCCCCTTTTCACGAAGATAAGTGGCACAGCCAAGCAGGTGATAATCCTGAATCCAGATAACATCGTCGGGTGTGGCATTTTCGCAGATGGCGCGTGCATAGGCTTTATTGATGTTTTTATATTCCTGATAGCCGCTTGTAGAAAAACGGGCTATGTCCGGACGCTGATGAAAAACAGGCCAGAGCCCTTTATGAATATAATTATGGTACCCCTCATTAAGCTCGCCCGGCGTATACGGGAAGGTCACGGTTTCATACTGGCTCATCTGCTGCACGGCGTAGGGTCTTGGCGCATCGTGAGGCATCACCCTGCTTTCACCATCCCAGCTAATCCAGACGCCTCCCTGACGGGAAAGGATGCCGTCATAAATTGCATTAAGCGTCGATCGTTGACATTGATTATGAGAAACAAGGATAAGGCCTGACATGGTGTGTTCCTTAAGAACCCGCTGCGGAGAGGCAACAGTGCCTGGCAGCCAGCGGCTGTTAATCGGAGGTCGGATAATAAACTGGAGAAAACCACTCATGAATGTGCATCCCGTCCACTTAATACCTGCAGACGCTTTTTGCGTAAATCGGGTTGTGACTGCCATCGTGTAACGTTGTCATGTAAACGCCCGGTGTCTTTAATTAAACCGAACGGCCTGTAAAAAAGGCGTAAAAAGAGGCTGATGAAGTGTAAAAACGCTGCAAATCACGCGTCCGATATAGCATTAGCGGGCAGCAATGGCGCTGAAAGTCAGTGAGTTGAATACTGGGAATATACGCGGGTATAAATAAAGAAGGCGGGTTGGCCCGGTTTCACTCACCCTCAAAGCGGGTTTGATAAATGCGTGGCCGGGCCGTTTTATTGCAGAAACAGAGAACTTAAAATCTCTTTTTTAATTCAGAGTTGAGCGATCATTGTCTGGAATGATACCCCGTTAAAAAATTTCACCTCCCCGACTTTTTTAAATTCCCTTTTCTCATAAAAAGGGATGGCAAAGAGTGAAGACCGTACGCTGATTTCTGAACGCAGTTCGGGAATAGCCCGCTGCCAGAGTGCCCTCGCTACCCCTTTTCGCTGAAATTTCGGATGTACAAAAAGGTATTTAACTAAATTGCCTTCGAAAAGGGTGAGTACGCCTGTCACCTCACCTCTTTCCACGGCAATCAGCCAGAGATAGTCATCTGAAACAATCAACGGCTGAAGCACATCGGGTTTTGTGCTCTCGATGAACCATTGCGGACAGGGCTCTGTCTCTGAAAAATTACATTGCATAGACACAAGCTGTATCAGCTCACTGATGCCTGCCGCATCAGACTCCAACGCCGCTCTGATTTCCATTCTTTTGTCATTCCCCCTGATTTGGTTAAGGCAAGAGGATGAGGTTTGCCATTCGAAAAGCCATCCACTCCCCTTTGCCGCTTAATCCCGGCCCGTGAACCCGCGCCCTGAAGATTAAAGCAACGTGACTTTGCCCTGGAAAATCACCGGACCGGACGGCCCGCTGAGCGTAGACCCTCCCACCGGCTCCAGACTCACCGCCAGTACCGTCTGATTATCTAACTCGCCAGGCGGTAACCGGAAAACGTTACTGTCGCGGTGATTGATCAACCCCAGAGATTGTGGCGGAGCACTGCCCCTGATCAGCCAGAGCTGCAGGTTTTTATTCTCTGGCAGCGTGATGTTCAGTGCCGAAACCTGAAGGAGTGAAGCTGACTTATCCAGATTCACCACAAACTGTGCATCGGGCTGTGCGCCGCTGAGTACCGCAATCGGCTGCAGAGACTGTGGGGCATCCGGCTTGCTTAAATGGGTGAAAATGAGGACGCCAGCCATTGCCGCAGCCAGACCCCAGCCGAGCCAGAAGCCAGGAGGCCTGCGGATTGATGTCGTGCCAGAGACGCCAGTATTCGGGCCAAGATCCTGCTCAATCTGCTGCCAGACCGCAGAAGACGGGATAACGGCGTGAGTGAGCAGATCAATGCCGCTGAACGCTTTCTGCCAGTTCAGCACCTCCGCGGCGAATACTGAATCGTCATTGAGGCGTTTATCCAGCCGATGACGGGTCACATCGTCGGTAAGACCAAGCACATATTCCGCGGCAGTAAGATCATGTTGTTCCTGACTGGTCATAAGCCTATGCACTCCCGAAGATGGATTAACGCGCGACGGATCCAGCTTTTCACCGTCCCTTCCGGCTGACTCATGGAGAGCGCAATCTCACTCTGTGAGAGGCCACGATAATAGGCGAGCGAAATGCTTTGTCGCTGTTCTGAGGGTAAGTGCGCCATACAGTGCTGAAGGCGACGCGCCTCCGCATGACTTGCATCGGCAGGAAGTGGTGTCTGGAAACCCGCTTCCGCTTCGCTGATATCATCCACGGAACAGCTTCTGTTTTCATGTTTGCGGAGGAAGTCAATCGCCCGATTTCTGGCGATGTGGCTGAGCCAGATATGCGGCTCACTGCGCTTATCGTCGTAATAATTTGCCGACTGCCAGATATGGATAAACGTATCGTGCAGGATCTCTTCTGCCCAGTCCCGGCGTCTCACCATCCGCAGGATGATCCCATAGAGTCGGGGCGACAGAACGCGATAAAGCTGCTCAAGAGCAGCTTTATCACCGACGGCTATCTGATTCATTAAATCGGCCTGAATATGGGGCACATTTTTTATCATCGGCTTCCCTGTTAAAGGTGTAGCCACCCGATCAGTGGCTACACACAGTATAGGTAACGCTTTACGGCATGAGCACGGTATCAATAACGTCAATCACACCGTTACTCTGATTCACATCATACGTAGTGATACTGGCAACATTGCCCTGAGCATCTTTAAGCTGAATGTTGTGCGGGCCATTTGCCATCACCCACAGTGATTCGCCATTGACCGTTTTCAGCTCGGCTTTGCCTCCTCCCGCTTTGATTTTTTTCTCCAGCGCTTTCATGTCCAGTTTTCCTGCGACCACGTGATAGGTCAGGACACTGGTGAGTTTTTGTTTATTTTCTGGCTTAAGCAGGGAGTCGACCGTGCCCTTAGGCAGTTTTTCAAAGGCGGCATTGGTGGGCGCAAAAACGGTAAACGGCCCCTTCCCTTCAAGTGTCGGGACCAGGCCGGCGGCTTTAACGGCAGCCACCAGCGTAGTGTGGTCTTTCGAGTTAACAGCATTCTCAACAATATTTTTCGATGGGTACATGGCGGCACCGCCGACCATCACCGTGTCGCTGTCCATGCTCGCCGCGTAAGTGGCGCCACTGAAGACTAATGCAGAAAAAATCAGAGTTGGCAGGAATGGTTTCATTTTCACTTCCCTCATTGAGTTAACGGACAGGGCGAGAGCGCCCTTATCTGTTAATACGAATGAGCAGCGAAAACGGATGCAAAAAATTTCATTTTTTTTAGCTGGGGGGCTCAGCTTCATGAGAGCGCTGGCTGAAGGGTACAGACCAGCCCTGTTTTTGTCGCGCATGCCTGCACTTATCGGACTAACGATAAAGCCAGTCTCAGACAGGCCGATGCAGGAAAAAACATTCCTGCCGCCATTTAACTCCCTCTTACATAAATTTCTACAGGTAATGTCATCCAGAGTTCGTCCGGAATTATTGCCTGTCAGGCAGAGATGCCATGTCTGACGATATCTGATAAGGTTAGTTTGCCTTATCAATTTTGTCAGGAAGACACAATATTATGGCTGTAATTCCGCTCATGCCCCCTGGAGGCTTCTCATTATTAACAAAAAACCTTCAGGAAGCTCGTTACCGCGGCATGCCGCGCAATATGGCTTCACCGCCTGTTTACTTCTGGTTCTATCAGCAGGTTCGCAATAAAGGACCGTGGGACTATAAACAGCAGGGGGCAAGCTACCAAAATTTTGGTAATTTTAACTATGGTGCCACGGGCGTTGTTGCCGGAATACCTGAAGAAATATTGTTACGGGGTGCTGGCTGGGCACAAAGCCGGGTGGGAACAGTTGAGCCTCGATGGGGGCATTGGTACCAGGATATCCCGTATGGAGATGACCCGCGCGACCAGTATTGGATTCAGCAGGGGATTGATTATGCAAATAGACACCGCTATTAAGTGGGGGCATCGGACATTAACGCTTGTCCTGATAATTATTGTTATCACCGTTGGGATGCTGTGGTATTTCGAAAATGCGCCACGTGATGACCGTTTAATCCGTCAGAAACAACTCTCCGGGGATGTCTGGCTATACATAACTCAATATCAGGATGCAGGTGCCACTGACTCCGACATTTATCGCTACTACCTGAATAAGCAACTCGATAATCCCATGAAGGTAATTACTAAAACGGCTCCTTTCCTTCAGGCTGATACTGCCGATGCGGACATAACGGCGGTTAATGACCGTATACTTGTTAAAATGACGGGTAAGGTTTACTCCTTCACAAACTCTGCATTTTTCTACGATGGTAAAACGCCAGTGATGCCACGTGTTGATTTAAATTCAACCGCGCCCGACCCATGGAAGTAGAGGTTAATCTTGTGATTTATCATGATTTCCCTCATAAAAAACCTGTTTTTCAAAAGGCTAAAACTTACGGGCGAGGTCAATGTGTTTACATTGAATATTTCAGTCTCTGAGCGTCCCGGAATGTCCGCCAAAAGAAAAGCCCTCCAATGGAGGGCTTGTACTAATCTGAAAGAAATCGCTCCCGGTCATCCATTTCGTCAATATCAAACGGATAAATCAGCTGCGCTTCTCCTGTATCTTTCAGCGTATCCCATTAACCAGGTGCTTAAATGCGAAAAGCATTCACTGCTTCACGTAAAGCGTGTGCCTGAGCTGAAAGCGACTGCGATGCGGAAGAGGATTCCTCAACCAGCGCGGCGTTATTCTGCGTCACACCATCCATCTCGTTTACCGCAATGCTGACCTGTGAAATGCCCTGCATCTGTTCAGCTGAGGCGAGTGAGATGTTATCCATCGCGACGGCCAGTTTTCCGACCATAGCATTGATATCAAGAATGCTCTTGCCGGTCCCGGTTGCCACGACAACACCACTTTCAACCTGTGCCACAGCCTCTTCAATCAGATGTTTAATATCTCTGGCTGCCGTTGCACTGCGCTGCGCCAGCGTCCTGACTTCACCCGCGACGACGGCGAAACCCCGGCCCTGTTCGCCCGCTCGCGCGGCTTCGACTGCCGCATTAAGCGCCAGAATATTGGTCTGAAATGCAATCCCTTCGATAACGGAGGTAATATCCCGGACTTTCACCGCGCTTTTTGAAATATCATTCATCGTCTCTGACATGCGCTGCATATCGTGTTCACCCGAACGCGCCAGCGCAGCGGTTTCGCGCGCCGAATCCGCAGTCTGCTGCGCGCCCGCTGCATTGCTTTTCACTGTAACCGTGAGCTGTTCAATACTGGCGGCGGTTTCCTGCAAAGCGGCGGCCTGCTGCTCTGTACGGGAAGAGAGTTCAGTATTGCCCTGGGAAATTTCATCAGCTGCCATGGCGACCGAAGCGGAAGAATCTTTAATCTGCGAGACCAGGTCGCGCAGATTGCTCTGCATGCTATCCAGAGAAGCCATCATGCTGACGGTATCCCCCTGACGAAGGGTGACTTTTGTCGTCAAATCGCCCGCCGCAATCGCAGCGGCCAGGCCCTGCGCATGAGAAGGTTCGCCACCCAGCTGAATTTTGATCCAGCGGGTAATCAGCCCACTCATCACAAATCCCATTACAACAAACAGGGTAGTCAGGCCAGCCAGGGTCATATAGACACCGGAGAGCGCCTGCGTGGACGTTTCCGCCGTTTTACTCGTTACCCTCGCCTGATAATCAACCATCCCATCTACTGCATTGCGGTAGTGCGAAAGCGCAGGGATCAGTTCACCACGGAGTTTTTCCGGGAACGGAGTAGCGCTCTGCATAAACAGGTTTTGCTCTGCCTGATGAAGCGGACCCGCTGCCACTTCGATTTTATTTAATTGCGTGGAAGCCTCTTCTACTTCAGCAAGATTGATCCCCGGAATGCTTTTGGCACCGTTGATCAGTTCCCGGAAATGCGCAGTGGTGTTGTCACTGTTGGTCTGCAATGCAAAGAACTGCGCTTTTAATTTTTCCTCGGCCTGAGGCTGAGTGCCTGATGCCACGGACAGTAAAAGCGCCGTTTGCTGGGTTAAGTTGTCTTTCAGCGTCTGCAGGGCCTGAAGATCGCCCAGCCGCGCGCGCGTCAATTCCTGCTGATCGCTGGCCGTATTGAGTTTAAATCCGGCAAATCCTGTCACAAAAACGCCCGTTAAGATGACAGTAAGGAATGCCGCAGTGAGCATGACGCTTAATTTTATTTTTTTGTTGCGATACATAGAGACCCCGATGTTTGAATTAATAGGTTATCACCGACGTTCCGCTTCTATGGCTCGCTGGTACTGGATCTGTTATCGGCAGCGGGGAATAAAATTACAGTAATGAAAGGGGTAAGACGGGGTAATTCTGGCGTGGAGTAAAAGGGTAAGCCACTGGTGGATGCCATCAGTACAGTGAGTGTTATTCTCCTGACCTGCCGCCTGAATAGGGATAAACTCATTCCAGCTTCGCTTGTGGAACCAGGGGTTTAACAGACTCTTCAGCGTCATTTGAGATGACTGACAAGTGAGGTTCCATGAGCGGTAAAGATTATCCCGAAGCGTTCAGTACTGAAGGGGTTGAACAAAGAGAGAGACATACAAAAAAGCCGCAGTGTACTTCCGGTAATCGTATTGAAGTCTGTTATATCAAAACACACGTTTCAAAGGAGGCAATATTAATGCGAACAATAGCCGTAGTGCCCTACGATGAAAAATGGCCTGAGGCGTTCAATGCTGAGAGTCTACTGTTACAGACATTGCTGGGAGAAGTAGCAAAGGCAATTCATCATATTGGCAGTACGTCAGTTTATGGCCTCTCAGCAAAACCCGTGATCGATATACTGCTGGAGGTTGCTGATATCAATGAACTGGCCAGGTGTAACGCTGCGATGATTAGCGCCGGATACGTTGCTTGTGGTGAGAATGGAATCTCAGGCCGCAGATATTTTATTAAGGGTGGGGAACGGCGTAGCCATCAGGTGCATGCGTTTGCAGCTGGAGACGAACAGATAATAAGGCACCTTGCTTTCCGTGATTACCTCAGAGAAAACAGAGATATCGCAGCAACCTATGCTGAGATAAAGCGTGAAGCAGCATCACTCTGTAACAACGATGCTCAACGCTACAGCGCGCTCAAAGCGAATTTTATAGAGCATCATCTACAGCTCGCACTGATTGACCAGAAACGATAGGTACTGAGCAGGACGGAGATGCCCTCCTCACCCCCGTTTTTGATTCCATTCATCCTGACTCAGGCTAAAGAGCATGCTTTCAGGCGCATTTTCCACATCATAAATATCCCGGGTATGCCGGAGGCCGGCATTAATCAGAACCTTTTGTGAAGCCAGATGATTTGCTCTTACGACTGCAGAAATTTCAGACAGTTTTATCTCTTCGAACCCATAACTAACCGCATAGTTCGCAAATTCCGTCGCCAGACCTTTCCCCCAGGATTCCGGAGAAAAACGATATCCCAGATTATTGATCGTGATATCGGCAAAGCTTCTGATGCTCAATCCCCCAAAACCGATGATTCTTTCTGGATTATCCCGAAGCGAGATAGCCCAACTGCCGAAGCCATTTGATTCCCAGTGACTGATAGAGCGCGATAGCACTTCCCGTGAATGCTGGATATCCGGATGAGGGCCCGCGGGATTAAACGTATTCGTCGCAGGGTCGCCGTAGATCCTGTAAAGATCATCGGCATCTGATGGGGTGACTGGCCGAAGAAACAACCGCATAGTGTCTGGCTGCAAAATAAACGCTCTCAGATTAAGAAACGAGTGATCCTGTTTTTATATCGGGAAACGGTGCGGGAAACTATGTAAATCTCTCACTTCATCGGCCTGTTGAGTCAGGCTTGATCTCTTCAATAAGCGCTTCACCCTGATTGTGGATGTTCCCGACTTTGGCTGTAACAGGATGCCAGGTGAAGTCCTTCTCAGGCAGTGCGGCTTCATGTGCAATTTCCTGAGCACGTTCCGACGTGGTTTCGGCACTGAGCCATTCGCGTACAGCATCCGCACTTAAAACCAGCGGGCGTCGATCATGGATATCAACCATGCCTTTATTGCTCGCTGCCGTTACGATAACAAAACCCTCATGCCCATGATCCTTACCATAAGGAGCTTTGCCGATAGCGGCGAAGAACAGCGGCTCTTTCTCTTTGTGGTAGATAAAGTAAGGCTGTTTTTTATCGCCCTCTCGCTTCCATTCATACCAGCCGTTGGCAGGAACAATGGCACGGCCATGATCCCACAGCGGTTTGAACATGCGTCCCGTCGCAGCGGTTTCACCACGTGCATTGATGAGCGGTTGTTTGTCCCACCACTCCGGACCGTAACCCCAGTAAACCGGATCAAAGTGCAGTTCATTATCCCGCTCATTGAGCAAGAGTACTTTGGTGCGTGGAGCTACGTTAAAGCGGTCTATGGGCTCCGGGTCATAAGTGATTTCATCGGGCTTCAGCTCCAGGGATTCAAAGTAATCGTCTCTGCTGCTGTACTGCGCAAACCGTCCACACATGGGCACCTCCTCTCATAAGGATAGCGCAGCGTTGAACGAGTTAAATAAATCTAAAAAAATTGTTTATCTGGCTGAAGATATCGTGATTTTTGACGAGAACATAATTAATGAATATAAAAAAACTGGAGCCGTAATGAAGGGAACTATTTTAACTCTGGCTATGGCATCACTGATTGCGGCCTCGTTTACAGCTGATGCGCGCGGCCATCGTGGTGGGGGTGGGCATAGAAGCTACAGCCATAGTTTTAGTTCAGGTTATTCATCACAAACAACGACACCCAGAATCAAGAAGAGATATTCCAGCGCCAAGCGAACGGCCAGATATGCTACAGCGGGCGCAGCAGGTTACGGCGCATACCAGGCCCATAACTACACGTCATCCTACGTGCGTGAGAAGGGCCGTCAGGCCGCAAGAAAATCTTCAACGAACAACGATGACAGCCAGTATCAAAATCAGCCCCAGGCCCAGCCTGTTAGCCAGAATATGGCGCCGACATGTTCACCCTTATCTATGGCAAGCCAGCCGGGCTATACAAACCTGCCTGTATGCCTGGGCAGTGTTAATTGATTTCCAGGCCTTGTAGCTAAGAAACGACGATGAATTGATATTTTTCAGAAAGACACATTTTACAGAATGCCACTTACCGCACCCCGGAGAGGTCATATTTTAGTGACTTCGTAGCGACACGAACCTTTAATAATATGAGAAATGACTCATGAGCATAGTTTTTATACCTGCCCTCATCCCATTACTGATGAAAATTGAGAATGAAAAAGGAAGCCCGCTTACTGAGCAGGAAGTCAGCAGCATCCGTGATAATGCCACAACTATCGACGTGCCGCGTGATGTTGCTCTCGCCATGGCTGAATGCCGCGGTTACTTCGATATCAATCCTGAAAATTGCTGGGCTGAATGGAGCTTGTACCGGAGTAAGAGTTTGCTGTCTGTTGCTGACAACGGATAACTGCATCGCGGTGCACAGTTTTAGCAGCCGGTATCTGACGGCATAGCTTCAGAGCAGCATGGTGCCTTATGGGATTGTGAGTTTAGACTTTTAAGTGCAACGCTTAACACTTTCCTTAGCTGTGTAATCTTATTGCGGAGCAAAATGTATCGGAATTTCATCCTTCATAAAGGCGGGTCTCTTTGGAAAAGTGTGGGCATTTGCAGCTTGTTTAATTGCTTCAATTGCAGCAGCGCACAAAGCTGGATCTCCGCCCTGAACGTTGATGCTTATCGGAGGCTCGCCTTCCGGCTGCCTGATCCTTACATCACATGTTTTACCGCGATAATTATCTGCATCGAAAAACCGATATTGTATTGCTGTAACAGCCTGGCAGAGCCAAAGCTGAGTTTCACGCTCTTGAGTTTGCTGTGGTGTCTGAGATTCACACTGACTTTTAATCTCTTGCGCGTCGGGAGTCTTAATTCCCTTTTGCCGGATGTGATTTGTGCTCATATGGCATCCTGAAACGGCCAATGTGGCAGTTAAAGCAATTATTCTTTTCATAATTACATCCCTGATATTTTCCCGGATTTTATAGCATCAATGCTACAGACTTAATATCCATAGCCACCAGAAAAACCCAGTATTTCATCTGCTCAGTCATCAGCTACGTTTTCAGGAAAAAGACAGTGTTTCGGCGCTTTTTCGGCGGGGCTGCCCTACTGTTACCTGGCAATACACACTTTCCTGTTACCTATAAATTTTTCTGTTCCGATCGAAATGCGTGGCCGTTGGTCATCATTCTGTACCCTGCTTCAGACGCGCAACAATCTCCCCCCCTCTTTTCAAATCACGCCGTTGGCGTTAAGCTATACGAAACATATACGTTTCATATAAGGCTTGCATGGGCATCGTAAAAATCTCCGACCTGATGCATGAGAATCTGCGCATCGCCAGTCAGGCGATGAGCCGTTCAATTAATGCACAGGCAGAACACTGGCTAAAACTCGGTATGCTGGCTGAACTCTATCCGCAGCAGACCCAACATCAACTGGCGCAGATGCTAATCCGGCTTGAACTGGAAGGCAGCGCTGATATACGCAATATGCTCCCTAAAGAGAGCCTCACCACACAAGGAGACGTGTCATGAACAGCGTTAAAATTCATACCGCAGCGGAAATCGAAATGGCACGTGCAGCCGGACAGGCTGCGGCTCAGGTGCTGGCGATGATTACGCCTCACGTGCGCCCCGGCATCACTACGGAAGAACTGGATGATATCTGTCACGACTTCATTGTGAATGAGCTTAAAGTGACGCCAGCAAACATCGGTTATCACGGTTATACCCGCACCACCTGCACGTCAGTCAATCATGTGGTCTGCCACGGCATCCCGGCCAGCAAAAAACTCAAGGATGGCGATATCGTTAATATCGATGTAGCGATCATCAAAGATGGCTGGTATGGCGATACCAGCCGGATGTACTTTGTCGGCACACCGTCAGTCCGTGCCAAACGTCTGGTGGAGATAACCTATCAGTCGATGGTCGCCGGTATCAAAACCGTCCGTCCTGGCGCGACGCTGGGTGATGTGGGCGCGGCTATCCAGCGTGTTGCCGAATCGGCTGGCTTCTCGGTAGTTCGTGAATATTGCGGTCACGGCGTCGGTGAAATTTACCACACCGATCCACAGGTGCTGCACTACGGCACGCCGGGCGAAGGAATGCCACTGAAAGCAGGCATGATTTTCACTATCGAACCGATGATTAATGCCGGTAAAGCCGGAACCAGCGTGCTGTCAGATGGCTGGACAGTGGTCACCAAAGATCGCTCACTCTCGGCGCAATGGGAACACACCGTCGCTGTCACCGATGAGGGTTTTGATCTGCTCACGCCCTGGCCTGAAGGCACCGGCGACTACCCGGCGATTTAATCTCTCAGCCTGAGCCACGCTCTCAGGCTGCATTGTTAACTGCTACTGACTTCACTCAGCGTTTCCAGCGTGCCGGAATGCCAGACCTGCACATCGTTACGTCCGGCGCGCTTGACCTGATACAGCGCCTCGTCGGCGCATCTCAGCCATTCATGAATTGTCGCCGCATCGCATGCCGGTGCAATCCCGATACTCACCGAGCACTGAAAGGTGGATGAAGCCGGCAGCCGCAGCAGGGCAATCCCCTGTCTGATCTGCGTTGCCAGCAACATGATGCTGGGTTCATCCGCATCCCGCACAATCACACACAGCTCATCGCCGCCAAAGCGGGCAGGTATATCTTTCAGGCCGACGCTGTCCCGCAGCAGTGCCGAGATCTCTGCCAGCAGAAAGTCGCCCGCTTCATGCCCGAAGGTGTCATTAACCTGTTTGAAGTGATCGACATCCAGCAGCATCAGCCAGGCTTTACCCTCACCTCGCTGTGTACGTAAAAACTCGCTTTCAAGCCGCCGCTCAAACAGACGGCGGTTAGGTATTTTCAGACCGGGATCCATCAGCGCAATGCGTTCCAGCTCCTGATTCTTCTTTCGCAGACTCAGGGTCAGATTGTGTGAAACCACGCTGAGCGCCAGCAGATAGCCGCTGGCGAGCGGCAGAGTCAGCCAGACGGTGCGGGTAGAGAAAGTCAGCTGCAAAGGCGCCTTTTCCGCTAACCAGACCATTAAAAAGGTTAAAAGAAAGGCCTGCAGAGCAGACTTCAGCTGAACCCAACCGCCCGCCGAGTAGCGATCAGAGATCAGTACCGCCATGATAATAATCGAGGGAAGCGGACTCAGCGCCATGGTTGCCACCCAGAAGCCGCCAAAAGCGGCATCCAGCGTCAGATTTTTACGTTCAAAACCCGTGGGATCGCGCGATCGCAATGCCAGTCTGAAGGCCGCATAGGGCCAGACAAACGCATTAGTAAATAGCAGTGCGCAGAGCTCCGGGCTTTTTCCCATCTCCATCAATACTGACAGAATGGGCAGAAAACAGAGAAAGGTGCCGAGCTGGCGCATCATGAACATGCGGCGCACAAATCGCGTCGAACGGCGCTTCAGTTGAATATCGTCAGGAGTGTAGTAGTTCATATGCAGACTGAAGCAGCAACGGGTTATGGCAGTTTATCGGTAATTACTAAATCAGGGTAAATTATTTACAGAATATTCTTATTGCAGGTAAAAAAAGATGGCTAAACAGCCTGTGCCATGTGTGCAGGGGCCGATGGCAGTCAGGGGACATTAGCAGTAATGTGAGAAGATACCGCGCGCCATGAATACGCGCGGAGGCTTTTTATCGGCGGCCTTTAACCACTGAGGCAGACCAGTTGAAATCGCTGACTTCGCTGGCGGTCATTGAAGAAGGTTTTTTCTTACGCAGTGGTTTTTTCTTCTCCTTTTCAGCCTGCGCTCTCTGCTTCTCCATTTTGCTGGTCATGATAATCTGACGAGCTTCACTATTGAATTCTTTCTCTTTTTTGCTATCAGGCTCTTTACCGGTTCGTTGACGGTACTTCTCGGCCAGGCCCTTGTAGGTTTGCTCGACGGCCAGTCGTTCATCAGCGTTGAACTGATCAATGGAAATCATCTTTTTATCGTTCATAGCGGCGTGTCCTGTGGCGAGTTATCCCGGCAAGTGTACCGCATTTGCGGTCCGTTAACGCAGGGAATGGCATTAATCCGGTGGGCTTCTGATTTCGTCAGCACACGCAACCCGGTAATTTCTCTG
Organism: Pantoea pleuroti; assembly: GCF_014156615.1. Taxonomy (NCBI): domain Bacteria; kingdom Pseudomonadati; phylum Pseudomonadota; class Gammaproteobacteria; order Enterobacterales; family Erwiniaceae; genus Pantoea; species Pantoea pleuroti. Next base: position 232,952 of record NZ_SBFD01000004.1, read on the forward strand.
AAACATGCGCTTAGCCCTGTAATAAATAGGGTTATCTCTTAATATAAAACTAATGTTCATCAGGTTTACTGGCAGTGACCACGTACTGCCGAGGGGCTGAAGGAATGATAAAAGAGACCGATCGCCTGTCACAGGCATTATTACGGCGGCATGGGATTGGCGTTAAACAGAAACGTATACACTTCCGTGGCAGGGATTTACTGTTTCAGCTGCACAACGCCCGCTATGAGGTTTTCAACGGCGATCGCTGCATAGCGACCGTCGATACCAACAATATCAATGAAGCCATTAAGCAGTTTAAAGCGCTGGACCAGCCTGGGGAGAAATAGCCATGCCAGACTATCGTCTGTTTCAGAAAGAGCAAACAGTCAGAGCCGTTAACACTGAGCGGCAGGATCAGCAGGACGCGTTAATGGCTGATGGCTATAATATGGTGTGGGACGTGGTGCATGCAGATAACGCCGATGCCGCCCTGCTGCGCTATCAGCAACTGCGTCACGAAGAGGATAATGCTGCGCAGAGTTTCGCAAACGATTCAGTTTTAAGTAGTCTGATAAACCTGATATCCCGCTGAGTCAGTGCGGGGCTGAAGGTATAAAGCCAAAGTTACTGTTAATTCATGCTGTGCTGATTAGAATAAAGAAAATTTCCCGAATACAGGTTTCTGATGAAAATCACCATTCACAAAGAAGATGAGCTGTTTATGCACAACTTCTTTGCTGCGCCATGCCACACCGTTGAAACAGACTCACCACAGGCACAACAGATTCAGCAATCGCTACAGCTGGCCATCCAGCAAAAAGGTGCAGAGGCTGATGGCGACTGGAAACGTAGCCTGACTTTTTTGATTCTGTTTCTCTTTTTATATGCTGCGCTGGGTGCCTCGCTGACGCTTGATCTCAGCACCACGGGCACGCCTCATAAGAGTATTGAATATGCGCTGGAAGCGATTCCGGTGCTGATCGCCTTCTCCGGCTTCTTCATCTCTATTCTCTATCTGTTCCTGACTCGCGCCAGCGCGCGTAAACAGCGTAACTGGGAAAGGACTATCCTGGTGCTGGAGAAATACTCCATCGGAAATCTGTTTAAAGCGACGCATACCCAGGGCGGTGGTACCAGCAACTACTCCGTACCCAATCTTTCCATTTCGCTCGCGCTGTTTATCTGCCTGACCTGGCTGGTGATTTATAACTATCTGACGTTTACCACCAGCGGGGTGTTTGGCAGTGTCATCTCTCTGTTTATCAGCACCATGGTTTATGTGATTCTGGATATTCAGCTGCTTAAGCCTTTTACCCATGCTGTTGAGAAAGAAGAAGCGGAAAAGAGCGACACGGATAAAGAGCAGGATTAACTGCACCCCGTAAACGTCAAAACAGATACCCGGTCAATGAGCCGGGTATTTTTTTGTTTAATCAGAACGATCTTGCTGCAAGACCTCTGCTGCACGGAATTTAATGAGGTGGGCCGATACTAAAACATATTAGTATGTTGTAACTATAGGCGGGCTTTATCCTTCGGGTTCAGCCCGGGTAAAGGTCAGACGGTCCGCTTTCACAGCGGACCGTGTATTCATCACCAGTGGGTTTTCTGCATATCAATGACAAAACGATATTTCACATCGCTGGTCAGCATACGTTCAAAGGCAGTTTCGACCTCTTCACCGGTGATCATTTCAACGTCAGCCGTGATGTTGTGCTGACCACAGAAGTCGAGCATCTGCTGCGTCTCCTGAATACTGCCAATCGAGGTGCCGCTGATGCTCAGGCGACGAAACACCATCGGTGTCACATTCGGTGACGGATGAGGTTGATCGGGAATGCCCACCAGCACCAGCTGACCATTGGTTTTCAGCGCACCGAGATAAGGATCGAGGTCGTGTGGTGCAGCGACACAGTCCAGAATGATATCCAGTGACGCCTGGCAGTCAGCCATTTGTGCGGCGTCTCGTGAGATCACCACGTTCTTAGCGCCGAGCCGGCGTGCATCTTCCCCTTTCGCCGGAGAAGTAGTAAACAGGGTAACTTCTGCGCCCAGTGCACTGGCCAGTTTAACCGCCATATGACCCAGTCCCCCGAGCCCGACCACACCCACACGATCGCCTGCTTTGACGTTAAAATGCTGCAACGGTGACCAGACGGTCACGCCAGCGCACAGCAGCGGTGCCACCGCATTCAGCGCCAGATTGTCGGGCACCGTGACCACAAAGTGCTGGTCGGCGATGACATGCTGGGCATAGCCACCAAATGTCGTATTGCCGGTGTATTTATCCGTGCCGTTGTAGGTCGGCGTGAAACCCGCCTCACAATATTGCTCTTCCTGCTGCTGACAGAAATGGCATTCACCGCACGAGTCGACCATCACGCCAACGCCAACCGTTTCCCCGGCGGCAAATTTAGTGACGTTGCCCCCCACAGCCACAACGCGTCCGACAATTTCGTGACCGGGAACCAGCGGATAGCGGCTGACGGCCCATTCATTACGGGCCATATGCAGATCGGAGTGACAGACACCGCAGTAAAGAATTTCGATTTTCACATCGTCAGCCTGCAGTTCGCGTAACTCTACCTGGCCTGCCCGCAGCGGCTGGTCTGCCTGGGACGCTATCAGCGCGTTAATTTTCATCTGTTGCCTCTTCTCACCTGGTGGTCGTAAAGAAAGCGGCCCACTATAGACACACGGAAACCCATTTGGTAGTAGTTACCTTTTGGTTACCATACTAATTGGGAAGTCACTATGCCGGTCTGGGTTGAAGGAAAACTTTGCTTTTATGCGGATTCACCGCCGCGCCGCCTGCTGGAGCTCTTTTCGGTGAAGTGGAGCACGATGGTGCTGCATGCGCTCTATCACTGGCCGGAAAATCGGGCGCGTACAGGCGAACTGGAGCGCAGCCTGCAGGGTATTTCGAAGAAGATGCTGATTCAGACGCTGCGTGAGCTGGAGCAGCGCGGACTGGTGTCGCGTCAGGTCTGGCAGGTGGTGCCACCAAAAGTGGAATACAGCCTCACGCCGCTGGGGCATACTTTCGCCCAGCCGATTGAGCAGATGTATCAGTGGGGACTGGAGAATCAGGCTGCGCTGGATGAAATGGAACATCACACGCGCAGCCATCAGGAGAGTGGCGGATAGAACACCGCCAGTTTTCACGCAGTGCAGGCTTAATCGAACGGGAATTCGCGCGCCAGCACGCGGGAAATGACATTCAGCGCGCCTTCATCATTGTTGCTCTGAGTCTGATAGCGCGCCACGGCAGCGACCGAATCAGCAGCATTGGCCATTGAGAAACTGAAGCAGGCCTGACGCAGCATCTCAATATCATTAGCGCTGTCACCAATTGCCAGCACTTCACAATCGCTGATGCCCCATTTTTCCTGCAGCAACGCAATGCCATGAGCCTTATGGCAGCCGGGAATAATGAGATCAATAAAGCCAAAACCGCTGGATACCGGATGCATGATGTTTTCCAGCTCACCCAGACTGGAATGCAGTCTTTGCAGCAGTGCATCCACCCCTTCGTGCTCCAGTTTCAGCGAGAATTTGAAAATGGTGTCGTCGATGGCATAGAGGTCATCGCGTTTTTCCAGCCGTTGATAGTGGTTTGCAAGCATTGTCATCACCTCTTCAGAGGTGGATGAATGCATATAGGCGCCGTTGCGTCCACAGACCACGACCGCGATGTCAGGTTCATGCGCCAGGATATCGAGGATCTTATGCACTTTCTCCTGAGCTAACTCTCCGCAGAAGATCTCTTCATTACAGTCAGAGACCCATGCGCCATTTTCCGCCACGAAAGCGATCTCATCTTTGATGTCGGGAAAATAGCGCTGCAGCTGGTAATACTGATTACCACTGGCCACCACAAAACGGATGCCCTTCTGCTTCAGCAGCGCATACTGACGTGAAAACCGCTGAACGTTGTACTGCTTATTGTCGTCCAGAAAGGTGCCGTCCATATCCACCGCAATCATCTTAACCGCCATCTCGCCTGCCCCTCTACGTTCGCCGTTCTGTCCTTTCGGCTGATTGATTTGATTCATAAAGCTTACTCGCTGTGTGGATTAATGAGAATGCAAATAGTGACTTTGCTAACGGCTTTCGGAGCGTTCCGGTTTCGGAGTTGTGTTATCACGCACGTTTTTTTTCGTTAAAAGGATGTTAACCTCAGCCATATATTACGAATGAAGGTTATTTCAATTACATTCGTAACTCAACCCCAGACATTCAGGAGCATGAGATGCGTGAAGAATCCCGATCAACCCCTTTACCTGACGACGTCAAAGCCGCTATTCGCGAGATGAAACAGCAGTTACGTCAACAGATTGGTGATGTCGATGCCCTATTCCGCCAGGTTTGCGACAATATTAATGCTGCGATTGCTGAAGCAAAAGCAGATGAAAAGCGCACGGGCAGCGCCTGGCCAGTAGTGCCCATGCAGGACATTGCGGCGGGCAAGGTTTCGGATGAAACCCGGGCGCTGATTAAACGTCGCGGCTGTGTGGTAATTAAGCAGCACTTCGCGCGTGAGCAGGCGCTGGCATGGGATAAGTCGATGCTCGACTATCTGGATCACAACCGGTTTGACGAACACTATCGCGGCCCCGGAGATGACTTTTTTGGATCGCTGGCCGCCTCCCGTCCTGAAATCTATCCGATTTACTGGTCACAGGCGCAAATGCAGGCGCGGCAGAGCGCGGCAATGGCTGACGCGCAATCTTTTCTGAACCGGTTATGGAAGTCTGAATCGCAGGGCAGGCAGTGGTTTGACCCGGATGTCAGCGTTATCTATCCCGATCGCATCCGTCGCCGCTTGCCGGGCACCACGTCGAAAGGATTAGGCGCCCATACCGATTCCGGCGCGCTGGAACGCTGGTTACTCCCCGCGTATCAGCAGGTTTTCAGTAAGCTGTTTCACGGTGATTTTGCCGCTTACGATCCGTGGGATGCGGCTCACCGCACCGAAGTGGATGAGTATGATCTGCCGGGTACCACCAAATGTTCCGTATTCCGGACCTTTCAGGGCTGGACCGCACTCTCTGACATGATCCCCGGTCAGGGCCTGCTGCACGTGGTACCTGTGCCGCAGGCGATGGCCTATGTCCTGCTGCGCCCGCTGCTTTCAGACGTACCTGAAGATGAACTGTGCGGCGTCGCACCGGGCCGGGTGTTGCCCGTTAATGAACAGTGGCATCCGCACCTGATTGCCGGACTCTGTTCGATACCGGCCTTAGAGGCGGGCGATTCGGTATGGTGGCACTGTGATGTGATCCACGCCGTTGCACCGGTTGAAGATCAGCAGGGCTGGGGCAATGTGATGTATATCCCCGCTGCGCCAATGTGTGACAAAAACCGCGCCTATGCCCGGCGGGTTGCACAGGCCCTGGAGCAGGGACGTTCGCCGGGAGATTTTCCACCGGAAGATTATGAAACAGAGTGGGACCAGCGCTTTACGCTGCAGGATCTCAATCTCAACGGACGCCGGTCGCTGGATTTGTCCTGACCCCAATCCCGCGTTGTACACCGGCGCGGGATATCCCTGCTACACTGTAGCTCCTTTTTTTCTGCGAAACGCAATTATGAACCCGCGACATCATCAGATTATTCAACTGGTTAATAGCCGGGGCAGCGTAACGGTCAGTGAGCTGGCGCAGCTTACCGGGGTTTCTGAAGTGACGGTGCGTCAGGATCTCACGCTGCTGGAACGCGACCGACTGCTGCGGCGGGTTCACGGCTCCGCGCTGGCACTGGATAGCGATAACGTGGGCACCCGCATGAATACCCGCTATCCCACTAAGCAGGCGCTGGCACGACATGCGGCCAGCCTGGTTCAGGCGGGTGAATCGGTGTTCATCGAAGGCGGCAGTACCAATGCGCTGCTGGCGCGTGCGCTGGCTGACCGCGCCGATCTTACGCTGATTACCGTCAGTCACTATATTGCCCAGCTTCTTCGGGAAGCCGCCTGTGAGGTGATTGTGCTCGGTGGCCTGCTGCAGAAAAGCAGTGAGTCGGTAGTCGGCCCGCTGACGCGGTATTCCATCCAGCAGGTTCATTTTCATCGGGCATTTGTTGGCGTGGATGGCTGGCATCCGGAGACCGGTTTTACCGGCCGCAACATGCTGCGCTGTGATGTGGTGGATGCCGTGCTGGCGAAAGGCGCTGAGAGCTATGCCCTGACCGACGCCTCCAAGTTTGGTCAGATTCACCCCTATCCGCTTTCATCCGGTTATCAGGTCGGGCATGTGATCACCGATGAGACGCTGGATGCGGCGACGGTAGCGCAGCTCAGGGAACAGGCGATAGAGGTGATACAGATCGCCGCAGGTTAAGCAGAACGGTTGGGGCCTTTAGTAACTGAGTCCCGCTGCATCAGGCTGGCCGTGAAAGGTGCCTGAGTATGCCAGTCTCCGCCATCCAGCATGGTCAGCAGGCGGTTAATCGTCTCATCGATCATCTCGGTGACCGGTAGTTTCATGCTGGATAACGACGGCGTAATGTAGGGTGCCAGCGGAATATCATCGAAGCCAATCACCGAAACCTGCCCGGGTACCGCGATGTTGCATTCAGTCAGACGCTTGATTGCACCAATCGCCATCTCATCATTACTCGCCACCAGCGCGCTGAATGTCACCCTGCGTTCCAGCAACGTGTCCACGGCCGCCATACCGCTCTGCGCCGTCCATTTACCCGTCACGATTAGCCGGGAATCGGCTTCAATGCCCTGCGCGGCCAGCGCAGCGTGATAGCCGGAAAGCCGCTCCACGCCGGTCGGCGAATCGAGCGAACCGGTGATAAACGCGATCTCGCGATGTCCCTGATTCAGCAGATGGCTCACCGCTGTGGCGCTGCTGGCGTGCTGATCGCTGTAAATACAGTAGCTGTGGTTGACGCGCAGCCGCCGGTTGATCACCAGTATCGGCTGTTTATGCCGCGAGATAATCGCATCCAGCGCGTCAATGCTCAGGAAGCGCGGATAGATAATAATGCCGTCACAGCGCAGATCGAGCAGAAACTGTATCGCCGCCTCTTCCTGCTCAGCGGTGTGTTTGCCGTCCGCCAGAATCAGCTGGCGGCCCTGCTGCTCCAGTATGCGCGCGGAGTGTGCCATCAGTTCAGTGAAGTAGCTGCCGCTGTAGAGCGTATTGGTGATCACCAGTCCAATGGTCTGAGACGTTTTTGTCGCCAGGTTGCGCGCCAGCAGATTGGGCCGGTATCCGGTTTCGGCAATCGCCTTAAGTACTTTTTCACGCTTTTCCTGTCCGACATAGCCATTGCCCGAGAGCACACGTGACACTGTCGCTTTTGAGACGCCCGCCCTGTTTGCCACTTCCTGAATCGTTGCCATGGTGATGCTCCTTTGCTGCGTCGTCCTGCAGTCTACCTAAGCCTCTCAATGTTGGAAATATTTACCCCGCCTTTCAACGAAGTTACCTGGCAGCATCAGGTGATGGAGTTCACAAAAAAGAGATCTGGTTGATTTTGGCGCTTGTCGGCGCCGTGAAAGCACTTCATGATTTTGTGAAACCGGTTTCCTATTTGCCTGCCAGCAGGCGCTAAAACATAAAAACTTTGACCGATTTACCCTACAGAGAAGAGCGATCATGCCCAGAAATTATGCCGAGGTGTCACGCGCCATCGTCGATGCGCTAGGCGGCCTCACCAATATCGAAGCCGTAACCCACTGCATGACCCGCCTGCGGTTTGTGGTGAAAGATGAAACTCAGGTCGACTATCCCCGGCTCAAGGCGATCAATGGCGTAATGGGCGTGGTGCACAACGACACCCAGTGCCAGGTGATCATTGGTAACAACGTGTCACAGGCTTATCAGGCGGTGCTGGAGCTGGGCTCGCCCGCAGCGACATCGGCTGCACCCGTAAAACGTAAAATCACGTTGCGGGGCATCGGCGCCGGTATTCTTGATGCGCTGGTGGGCACCATGTCGCCGCTGATTCCGGCCATTATTGGCGGGTCAATGGTTAAGCTGCTGGCAATGATCCTGGATATGGCGGGCGTGTTTGAGAAAGGCTCATCAACGCTGGTCATCCTCAACGTAATTGGCGATGGCGCATTTTTCTTCCTGCCGATTATGGTAGCCGCCTCTGCGGCGCTAAAATTCAAAACGAACATGTCACTGGCGATCGCCATTGCCGGTGTACTGGTTCATCCCAACTTTGTTGAACTGATGGCGAAAGCGGCACAGGGTCAGGCGGTGGAATTTGCTTACATCCCGGTGACCGCGGTGAAATATACCTACACGGTGATCCCGGCGCTGGTGATGACCTGGATCCTGTCGCACATTGAGCGCGGCGTAGATCGTATTACCCCTGCCGTCACTAAAAACTTCCTGAAACCGATGCTGATTGTGCTGATTGCGGCACCCATCGCGATTGTGCTGATTGGTCCGATTGGCATCTGGATCGGCAGCGGCATCTCCGCGCTGGTCTATACCGTGCATGGCTATCTTGGCTGGCTTTCTGTCGCGATTATGGGCGCAATCTGGCCGCTACTGGTGATGACCGGGATGCATCGGGTGTTCACCCCCACCATCATCCAGACCATTGCCGAAACCGGCAAAGAGGGCATGGTGATGCCGTCAGAGATAGGTGCCAACCTCTCGCTGGGAGGATCGTCGCTGGCGGTGGCGTTCCGGACTAAAAACCGTGAACTGCGCCAGACCGCGCTGGCAGCGGCGGCATCAGCGATTATTGCCGGCATTTCAGAACCGGCGCTCTATGGCGTTGCAGTCCGCTTAAAACGCCCCCTGATCGCCTGTCTGATCAGTGGTTTTATCTGCGGCGCGGTCGCGGGCATTGGCGGGCTGGCCAGCCACTCCATGGCCTCTCCCGGCCTGTTTACCAGCGTACAGTTCTTCGATCCCACCAATCCCATGAGTATTGTCTGGGTCGGTGCGGTCATGGTGTTGTCTGTGGTGCTCTCATTTGTGCTGACGCTGCTGTTAGGTTTTGAAGATATTCCTGAAACCGAGCCTGAAACCAAAACCGCACCAGAAAGCACAACGCAACCTGCGCCCGTTACCGAACGCGCTAACGCGATTAATAGCCACTAAAGGAAAGGGTCATGCTGACCCGGAAAAGAGGATTGCATGTCTGATTCAAGGTTTCCGCAAGGATTTTTATGGGGCGGCGCACTGGCCGCCAACCAGAGTGAAGGCGGCTTTCGTGAGGGCGGAAAGGGCTTAACCACCGTTGACATGATTCCACATGGCCCGCACCGTATGCCGGTCAAACTCGGTCTGGAAAAGCGTTTTACCCTGCGTGACGATGAATTCTATCCCAGCCATGAAGCCATCGATTTCTATCACCGCTATCCGGAGGACATTGCGCTGATGGCGGAGATGGGGTTTAGCGTGTTCCGCACGTCGATTGCCTGGAGCCGTCTCTATCCCAATGGCGATGAACTGACGCCCAATCCGCAAGGCATCGCCTTTTACCGCGCGGTCTTTGAGGAGTGCCGCAAATATAATATCGAACCGCTGGTCACGCTCTGTCACTTTGATGTGCCGATGCATCTGGTGACTGAATATGGCTCGTGGCGCAATCGCAAAATGGTCGACTTTTTTGCTCGTTATGCCCGCAGCTGCTTTGAGGCGTTTGATGGCCTGGTGAAATACTGGCTGACCTTTAATGAGATTAATATCCTGCTGCACAGCCCGTTTTCCGGCGCCGGTCTGGTGTTCGAACCCGGTGAGAACAAGGATCAGGTAAAGTATCAGGCGGCCCATCATGAACTGGTCGCCAGTGCGCTGGTGACGCGCATTGCGCATGAAGTGAATCCGATGAACCAGGTCGGCTGCATGCTGGCAGGTGGCAACTTCTATCCCTGGTCGAGCAAGCCGGAAGATGTCTGGGCAGCACTGGAAAAGGATCGCGAAAACCTGTTCTTTATTGATGTGCAGGCGCGCGGAGCCTATCCGGCCTACGCCGCCCGCGTATTCCGTGAAAAAGGGGTGACGCTTGAGATTGCTGACGGTGATGCCGACATCCTGAAAAACAGTGTCGATTTTGTCTCGTTCAGTTACTACGCCTCACGTTGCGCCTCGGCAGAGATGAACGAGCAGAACAGTAGCGCCGCCAATGTGGTGAAATCGCTCACCAACCCCCATGTACCGCGCAGTGAGTGGGGCTGGGGCATCGATCCGCTCGGCTTACGCATCACCATGAATATGATGTATGACCGCTATCAGAAGCCGCTGTTTCTGGTGGAGAATGGCCTGGGTGCGCGCGATGAGATCGAATCAAATGGTGAGATCAACGATGATTACCGCATCAGCTATCTGCGCGAACATATCCGCGCCATGGGTGACGCAATAGAGGATGGCGTGCCAGTGATGGGTTATACCAGCTGGGGCTGTATCGATCTGGTTGCCGCCTCAACGGGTGAAATGAGCAAGCGTTACGGATTTGTCTATGTTGACCGCGACGACCTGGGTAACGGTACGCTGGCGCGCACGCGGAAGAAATCGTTCTGGTGGTACAAAAAAGTCATTGCCAGTAATGGCGCAGATCTTGAGTGACAACGTCACTTAAAATCTATCGTCATGCTGTTACTGGCGCGACAAAAACGCCGGAACAGCACGCTTATTTGTACCGTTGTACTCTGGCAGTAATTATCGTATAACCAATGTCTCCGAGGGGTGTCCTGTAATGGGCTGAGATGGCGCAAGCCGAACCCTTTGAACCTGATCTGGGTCATGCCAGCGAAGGGACGGGTCGGCAGATTTTCTGCGTCATCTCCTGCAATATTCCCTGTTCCAGACCGTATGCCCGGATCTCCCTGTTACTGGAGATCCTATGTCACATCCGCTTTTCGACACCGGCTTTTATGGTCGTCTGCGCCAGCAGGCGGGCGGCCAATGGCACGCCTATATCGGGCACGAGTTTGTGCGGCAACTCGGTCAGGGCACCCTGCCACCCGCGGCCTTTCGCCACTATCTCACTCAGGATTATCTCTTTCTGCTGCACTTCGCCCGTGCCTGGGGCCTGCTGATCAGCAAACTCTCTGAGCCAGACGCATTACGCAGCGCGACGGCATCGCTTAACGCCATCGTCAGTGAACTGCCGCTTCACCAGGCGTACTGCCAGCAATGGGGCATCAGCGAGGCGGCAATGGCGAGTGAACCCGAGGCAGTGGAAACGCTCAACTACACCCGCTACGTGCTGGACGTGGGTCACACCGGGGATGCGCTGGAACTGCTGACCGCGCTGATGCCGTGCGTTGCCGGTTATGCTGAAATTGGCCTGACACTACTGCATGACCCCGCGACCCGCTTTGAGGGGAATCCTTACGCAGCATGGATAGAAAATTACGGCGACGAAGCCTATCTGGCTGGCGTTCGCTCCTCACTTTCACTGTTTGAAACCCTGGCCCGGCAGCGTGCCGGTGAACACCGGTTTCACCCGCTGGCGGAGATCTTCACCACCGCGACCCGGCTGGAAGCCGCTTTCTGGCAGATGGGTTTCAAACATGCTGCCGCCCAGCGGAGCAGTTCATGAAGCTGCCGTGCAGTCCGGTGCCGCCAGGCATTTCAATTCGCCAGCTCAGCCTGAATTATGGCCAGCAGCCACTCTTCAGCCAGCTTGATCTGGAGATCGCGGGCGGTGCTTTTACCGCTTTACTGGGTGCCAGCGGCGTCGGAAAAAGCAGCCTGATGCGGGTCATTGCTGGTCTGACGCCACCCTGTGCCGGTCAGGTCAGCGGCAGCGACGGCCTGCCGCTGACCGGACGCATCGCCTGGATGGGGCAACAGGATCTGCTCTATCCGTGGCTCACGGTTGAACAAAATGTCTGCCTCGCCAGTCGCCTGAAAGGTGAAAGGGCCGATCGCGACTGGGCGCAGCATCTGCTGATGCGGGTAGGTCTTAGCCACTCTGCGAACGCGCGACCCGCGACACTTTCCGGCGGGATGCGTCAGCGCGCCGCGCTGGCCCGCACCCTCTACACCCGTCAGCCGGTTGTGCTGATGGATGAGCCCTTCTCCGCACTGGATGCCCTCACCCGCGCTCAGATTCAGACGCTGGCTGCAGAAGTGCTGGTCGGACACACCGTGCTGCTGATTACCCATGACGCCGCCGAAGCCTGTCGGCTCAGTCACTACGTGCTGATGATCGGTTCTGCGGGTATTGAAACCTGCCCGCCTCTGCCGGGCCAGCCACCAAGGGCTGCAGACGACATACAGGTATTGCAGAGTCAGGCCGCATTGCTGAAGCAGCTGAGCAGGATAGCGGGATGAGATTACACAAAGGTTTTGCCGGTCTTCACCGTGGAGTGATGCTTTTTGCCGGACTGATTGCGCTGTGGTGGCTCGCCACACTGACTTCGGTTCCGGCCTTTCTGCTGCCCTCACCCGCCGCAGTCGGCATCGCACTGTGGCAAAACGCAGGCTATCTCGGCCATCACACTTTAATTACCCTGACCGAGATCGTCAGCGGCATGGCTCTCGGCGTGCTGCTGGGGAGTGTGCTGGCGCTGGGCATGACCTTTTCGCCGTGGCTGCAGCGCTGGATGATGCCGCTGGTGATCACCAGCCAGGCGATTCCGGTTTTTGCCCTGGCGCCGCTGCTGGTGCTCTGGTTTGGTTTCGGCATGGGCGCAAAGGTCGCGATGGCCGTCCTGGTGATCTTCTTCCCGGTGACCTCCGCCTTTTTTGATGGCCTGCGTCGCGTCACGCCCGGCTATCTCGATCTGGCTCGCACGCTGGGCGCATCACCTGTAGCGCAACTGCGCCATGTCCGGCTGTTAGCCGCGCTGCCCGCCCTGGGCTCAGGATTACGGATGGCGGCAGCCGTCGCGCCGATAGGCGCAATCATCGGCGAATGGGTCGGCTCGGCCGAGGGGCTGGGCTACGTGATGCTGAATGCCAACGCCCGGATGCAGAGCGACCTCTGTTTCGCCGCCTTGTTTATTCTGGTGCTGATGACGCTGGCCCTGTGGCTGACCCTCGACATCCTGCTGCGCCGCCTGATTACCTGGGCACCCGAGACACATTAATAACCAAACCAATGAGAAAACCCATGACAAAAATGCCTCTGCTTACCCTGCTGTTCAGCGCCACCTTAGCCACACAGGCTCAGGCGATGGAGAAACTGACTCTGGTGCTCGACTGGTATATCAATCCCGATCATGCGCCAATTATGGTGGCCCAGCAGACCGGCGCGTTTGCGGCAGAAGGGCTGGAGGTTAACATTGTGCCGCCTTCCGATCCGGCGCTGCCGCCGCGTCTGGTGGCAGCAAAGCAGGCGGACTTAGCGATTACCTATCAGCCGCAGCTGCATTTCTTCGCCGATCAGGGATTGCCCTTGATGCGGGTGGGTACGTTGATTAACAGTCCGCTGAATACGCTGATGACGTTAGACACAACGGTAAAAAAACCAGCCGATTTAAAAGGTAAACGCATCGGCTATTCCGTCAGCGGCATTGAACAGGCGACACTGGCGACCATGCTGAGCCATGATGGCGTAAAGGCCGATCAGGTTAAGCTGATTAACGTCAATTTCCAGCTCACCAGCGCCCTGATGACCGGGCAGGTGGATGCCGTTATCGGCGGCTATCGCAATATCGAAGCGCTGGAGATGAAACAGCAGGGTAAAAACCCGGTGGTCTTCAACGTCGAGGATTATGGTGTTCCGGCCTATGACGAACTGATCATCGTCGCCAACCGTGATGAGGCTCACTCGGAGAAAATCAAAAAGTTTTTGCGGGCACTGAAGAAAGGTAATGCGCAGTTGCAGGCGCACCCGGAGGAGAGCTGGCAGGCCTTTGCCCGCGCGCATCCGGAGCTGAACACGCCGCTGAATCATCAGGCATGGCGTGCCACCCTGCCGCTGTTTGCCGCCGATCCGGCAAAACTGGATCGCGCACGCTATCAGGCTTACGAGCAATTTCTGTTTGATAACAAGCTGATTAAAAGCATCACGCCGGTTGAGCGCTACGCTACCGGCAGTGAGTAATATGAGAGCCCGCAACGATTGCTGCGGGCCACTTGTCTAGTGTGACTTCTGATAAAGCCAGTGTTCAATATCGCTGGCTGGCAGCGGTTTTGAAAAGAAGTAGCCCTGGATTTGATCGCAACCGTAAGTTTTCAGCAACGTCAGGGTGGCTTCCGTCTCAACGCCCTCGGCCAGCACGGTGTAGTTCAGCTCTTTCAGCATCTGAATAATGCATCTGACGATGATTTTTGATGCATCATCTTCACCCATACGCGAGATCAGGGATCGGTCGATTTTGATCACATCCAGCGGGATATCCTGCAGATAGCTGATGTTGCTGTAGCCGGTGCCGAAATCATCCAGCGAGATCACAAAGCCGTGTGATTTCAGCGCTTCCAGCCCGCTGATCGCCACATTGGTTTTGGTGATCAGTTCATTTTCAAGACACTCAATGCCCAGAATAGAATTGGGTAACTTAGCCGCCGCTAATTTCGCCACCAGCCGATCGGCAAAATCGGGCTGTGCAAAGTCGCGCTCGCTGACATTTATCGAAACCGGAATCAGATCGTACTCGCGATCCCAGCGCGCAAGCTGCTCAATGGTATGATCGATAACCCAGTTGGTAAGATCGGAAATCAGGTTGGTTTTACCCGCTAACGGAATGAATTCTGAAGGGAAAAGCTCGCCCCGCTCAGGATGATTCCAGCGGATCAGCGCCTCCAGTCCGACCGTTTTACCGGTTTTGAGACACACTTTAGGCTGCCAGGCCAGGTAAAGCTCTTCGTCTTTATTCAGCGCCTGAGCCAGATCGTTCATGATCATGAAGTCATCGGTGCGCCGCGAGTCGTAACTCTCTTCAAAACACATCGCACTGATATTCTCATCAATCGCCTCATGCAGCGCGCTCACCGCCTGACGTACCGTTTCATTGGCATTCATCTGGCCCGGCACAAACTCTGTTTCACCGGTAAAGACATCCAGGTCGAGCGTGATATTTTCCGCCAGATCGGCCTTCATGCCCTTAAACAGGTCGATCATGTTATGTGCGGTATAACGACCCGAGTAGGGCTGGACAATGGCAAAACGGCCTGGGGCGAAAGTATAGAGCGTCTCATTCTCCGGGAGATTAAGCCGGTGTGCCAGATCCTGCGCCATCTGCCTTAAGAGTTTCTCCATCGGTGCAATACCCACCGCACGGGAAAGCTCATAGGCACGAATGATGTCGAGGCAGTCGATAAGAATCAGGCGAAAGCGGCTCTGTGGTGCAACAAGGGTCAGCTGCTGAATATCTCGAATCAGGCGAGGGCGATTTGGCAGGTGCGTAATGACATCGGCAAAACCTGCGTTGTTCCAGACATCCAGAAAAGAGGTAACCAGTGTAGCCAGTGAGCGCAGCGTAGCGAGTTTCTCATCCGTAAAGGGATGTGGCTGCGTGTCGGTCACGCAGAGCGTGCCCAGCGTCGCGCCGTCGAGATTCTGCAGCGAGACACCGGCGTAGAAACGAATATGCGGATCGCCTTTAACAAACGGGTGCGTGACAAAGCGCTCATCCAGTAAGGTGTCATACACCACCAGATGACCCTCACCATCGATGACGTGGCGGCAGAGAGACTCATCTCGGGTCGATTGCTTAAGATCGAAGTTCCGTGACGCTTTAATATATTGATTATGATCGTCAATAATCGAAATGAAGCTGCCAGAAATACCCAGCACCTGGCTGGCAAGATTAACGAATCTTTCCAGCACTTTATCCCGGGCTTCATCCGGTGATAAAAGCGCCTTAATCGTACTCAGACGTTTTATGTCGCTGCCATTTTGCTCGTTATGCACTGAAACCTCTCCTATGCAGGCGCAAAAATCGAAAATAATTTAGCTCAGAAATGCTCAATTAGCGCCCAATTATCAGATAAATAGCGGCTCAATCTGACAGTACTTTCACTGTGAAACAGTGTCGCATGATATCTGATCGCTGTCGAAATCATTTAACGCTCTTCTTTTATGTGCGCAACCTGCGGCGACTCCGTCCTGAAGCCCAGACCGATCAGGCGTCCCAGTACAAAACGCAGAAACGGCAGGCGCTGGATAATCGCGGGAACCTTGCTGCTTCCCGTAGGTTTTCTTTTTGCTTTGCTGCGGCTCATTTTGATCTGCAAAAACTGCGTGGCGACGGTAGGGAACTGACGGCGCTTCTGCACTTTTTCCAGATCGCGCAGCTGCAGTTCTCCCCGCTTCAGGGGATCGGTCAAAAGATTCGCCGTCGCCACCGCATCCTGAATCGCCAGATTTACGCCAACCCCGCCAATCGGCGACATGGCATGCGCCGCATCACCAATGCAGAGCACACCAGGTTTCGCCCACTTATCCAGTCGGTCAATCCGTATCGACAGCAGCTTAAAGGCTTCCCAGCTCTCGATTTCCGCCATGCGCGTCGCTTCAAAGGGCGACAGGGCCGCCACTTCTGCTTTAAACGCGTCGAGTCCTGTGGCCTGTTTCGCTTCAAACTCCCCTTTCGGAATGGTCAGTCCGCACTGCCAGTAGTCGCCGCGATCGATAACAATAAAGTTCTGGCGTGGCCCTTTATGGCCCATGCCCAAATCGGGATCCTGCGGCTGTTTACTTAAGCGGAACCAGATGACATCACGTGCTGCGCCGAATTCCTGTCCGGTCAGTCCTGCCGCTTCGCGAACGCGTGAATGGCGGCCATCTGCACCGACCACCAGTTTACAGCGGATGTGCAGTTGCTGATTCCCGCGGGAAGCTATCACACCACTGACCTTGCCATTTTCAACATTCAGCGACTCAAAAGAGGTCGACTGCAGCAGGCTGAAGCCCGAATACCGGGCGCTCTGTTCAGCCATATAGTTCAGGAAATCCCACTGCGGCATAAAGGCGATAAAACGGCACTGAACCGGCAGGCGTGAAAAATCGGCCATCGTAATACTCTGTCCGCCGATTTCCGCCTCCAGCTTTTCGGCACGCTGATGCGGCAGCGTCAGGAAAGATTCCAGCAGACCGAGCTGATGCATAATTTCCAGCGTCGAAGGATGGATGGTGTCACCGCGAAAATCGTGGAGAAAATCGGCGTGCTTTTCGATCACCACCACGCGCAGGCCTGCGCGGGCGAACAGATAACCCAGCATTAATCCGGCCGGGCCACCGCCGACGATACAACAGTCAGCGGTGAGAATTTCAGTGGAATGTGGCTGCATGTCAGCTCCCTGTCACGCCAGTATTGCTATGATTATTGCGTCGACCGTGACGATGTTGCCGCAGTCGGTCGGGAATATTGTGCTCAGGCTAATCACTCAATGCGATTAATATCAAATGAAAACTGCCGAAGACCCGATCCTGTCCTCAGCAGTCAGGAGACCATCATGAACGCGATCCGCAACACGCTGTTTATTCTGCCGCTGTTAAGCCCGCTGATTGTGGCAGCCGCACCCTACGACACGCTAAAGTTTGCGCTGCGTCAGCAGCAGATAACTGACGATCTGCGCCAGAAGTGCCAGTTATCGCCAGCCATCTCCGATGAAAAACTGCGCCAGACGTTTCTTAACGATAAGCAGAACCAGAAGCAGAATCAGGTCACGCTGACTGCGGCGGCTCAGGCGCTGAAAAACCAGGATGATCCAGCCTACCGCGAACGCATGGCGCAAGTGGTTTGTCCACCACAGACGAATTAACCCTTTACCCCGATGAAATTGATCCTGACGTTTGTTTTCACCTTATCACTCAGTAAACTGGGGCGCTGGTCTGATTGAACAAGAATGCCTCTCAATGAATGAAGAATCACCGCAGCCGGTTTATGTTCCCCGCTCCATCGCGGCGCGCAGCCGGATGTTTCGCGCCCTGCTCTATCGTGATAAAACGCCGCTGGCGATGCTGTTCTGTGCCGCGCTGGTCGGTACGCTGGTTGGCCTGGCAGGTGTGGCCTTTGCCCGGGCCGTTGAAGCAATACAGCAGTGGCGTGCTGACACGCTTATACCATCGCAGTTTCAGGGCTGGATGCTCTACGCCGCTGCTTTTGCCATCTCCGCTCTGCTGGCGATGGTGGGCTATTTTCTCGTCCGGCGCTTTGCTCCCGAAGCGGGTGGCTCCGGTATCCCTGAAATTGAAGGGGCGCTGGAAGAGCTCAGGCCTGTGCGCTGGTGGCGGGTGATTCCGGTGAAGTTCTTTGGCGGCATGGGCACGCTGGGTGCCGGTATGGTGCTGGGCCGGGAAGGCCCGACAGTGCAGCTGGGCGGGAACATTGGCCGCATGGTCATTGATATTCTGGGGATGCGCAGCAATGAGGCACGTCATACGCTGCTGGCAACCGGCGCGGCGGCCGGTCTGGCGGCGGCGTTTAATGCGCCGCTGGCAGGCATCCTGTTTATCATCGAGGAAATGCGTCCGCAATTCCGCTATAACCTGATTTCAATTAAAGCCGTGTTTACCGGTGTGATTATGGCCAGCATCGTGTTTAGCTGTTTCAACGGCGAACAGGCGGTGATCTCCGTCGGCAAGCTGGCTGATGCGCCCGTACAGACGCTGTGGCTCTATCTGGTGCTCGGTATGATAATCGGTATGGTCGGCGTCCTGTTTAACCGCCTGATATTTATCACGCAGGATCTTTTTGCCCGCTTTTATGCCGGTAAAACGGCACGCGTGGTGCTGGCCGGTGCATTGCTGGGCGGCGGATGCGGTATTCTGGCTCTGCTGTTTGCACCTGGCGCAGGCGGCGGTTCAGAACTGATTCCACAGGCGGTCCATGGCGTCTTTCCGTTCACCCTGCTGCTGATCATCTTTCTGGTCAGGCTGGTGACCACTCTGCTCTGTTTTGGCTCAGGTGCGCCGGGCGGTATTTTTGCGCCGATGCTGGCGCTGGGTACGCTGCTCGGGACAGCCTTTGGCGTGGCAATGACGGACCTGTTCCCGTTTTATCATCTGGAAGCGGGCACTTTTGCTATCGCGGGGATGGGAGCGCTGTTTGCGGCGTCGGTAAGAGCACCGCTGACCGGTATCGTGCTGGTGCTGGAGATGACCGATAACTATCAGCTGATATTGCCGATGATTATTACCTGTCTGGGCGCTACGCTGCTGGCGCAGTTTCTGGGGGGGAAACCACTCTACTCCTCAATCCTGGCCCGCACGCTGGCGCGTCAGGCAGAAGCTAGCCGCCCTTAGGGGCGGCTAGCCGGCTCAGTTACTTACCATCAAAATAGTCAGCAGGCATCTGTCCAGGTGCCTGATTAATGACTTCATCGTTATCAGGTCCTTCATTCTTCATATAAGTCACTTTTGCAAACTCTGGAATAATCACATACGGATAGGCCGGGCCTTCATCGCGGAAGCGATGCATATCTTCAATGAAGTCATTCTGATAACAGATAGTTTTTTCCGGATGCTGACCTTCACCGGCAATCCACTGCGGGAAGAAAATTGTGCCGTGAACCAGGGTGCGATTCAGATCAAACAGCAGGCTGACGCAGGTGCCGGTGGGTTCATGCCAGTCTACTTTGTAAATGCCCGGGGCGAACTGAATCGCGTGCATTTTCTGGTTGGTCACCCAGCGGCCACCTACCAGTCCCTGATGAATGCGGTAATCACAGGTGGTTTCGTTGCGAGCATACCACTCATATTTCCAGCCATTATCATAGGTATAGACAAAATGCGTACCGACGAACTGAGAAAGATCGCTGGAGATATTCTCTGGAGATTCTGCAGACATTTTAACCTCTGTTTGAATAGCGCACTTTACAGGCGCCGATGATTTCAAAATAAGCTATACGGCAACGAATCGGTCAATATTGACTATGACGCAGATTGATTTTTTTGCCATCTGAAAGCGGAAATGGTTCGCGACAGATAATTTAAAAACCCGTAAAAAATCCTTCTTATCGCCGTCAGGATAAGAAACCTCAGAAGATCCATGATTTCAGTAAAAAGCCTCTGGATACTGGCGAATGTAGTGATCTGAAATGGGATATTTATCCATCTTAAATTACTATACAGAGTAGATTTCATTATCAATTATTTTAGATATTACAAATAAAATCAATAGGTTATAATACTACTTCTTTCAACTAAGAGTATATTTGTCTGCTGAGTGAAAATCATCCTCTGGCGGGCAGTGCGACGCTGTCGCTGGATGAGTTCTGTGCGCAGGATCATGCGCTTGTTTCGTGGCCCGGTGGAAATTTTCATGGGGTTACCGATCAGGCTTTGGCTGAGATTGGCCGGGCCCGTCGGGTAACGCTCTCAGTTTGCAGTTTTCTGGTGCTCCCGGAAATTTTGCGCGTCACTGATTTGGTAAGCGTGGTACCGAAACGACTGGTGGTCGACACCACGGGTCTGGTCATGTTGTCACCACCGCTGATCATCCCCGGCTTCAGTAAAATCATGGCCTGGCATGACCGAACACATCATCACAAAGGGCATGAGTGGCTGCGTGAGCGACTGGCGTCCGTGGCTAAAACGGTGGTGTATTGACAGGGATACCGGACTGCGGCTCACTGTTTTGCGATTTTGTTTAAGTAACAGACAGGATAACGGGGCGTTATGTCGCATTCTGTCCGACGTCGAAAAGGCAAAATCGCGCTTTACTATGTCGATAGCGGGGTAAAAATTGATGCTGGGGAGATCAGGAAAGAGAGTGTTGAGCTGAGGAAAAAATAGCAGAAGAATAAACCGCGCGTGAAGCACCCAGGTTATTTTTTTAAAAGCTGTTTTGGTAATGGTAATTAGTCACATTTACGTTCTGAAAAGAACTGACAGACATCGTAAAAAGATAAAAGCCCTGACTGAAATAGCCAGGGCTTTTAAGGTACTACAGATTTTACGTTTACCATTAACTAACTTAATTGATAGGTACTACTTCGGTACTGCTATTTATGAACAGATCCTGCGGATAATAATGATCACGATACTTAAATGTCACTATTATTAGCGGTTTCAACCACCTGATAGTCTTTCAGGAGACAAAGACAGGTCAGGCCCGTATAAATCTGCACACCCCCATCGCGATATATATTCTTTGATGCGTTGCCTTACTTTCATTACGACGTTTAAACCGCAATCGTATCCTGTCGTAACGTAACGTTCAGAACTACGAGGCCTTACATCATCGCGACGCGATACTACATACTTCTTAAAGACTTACTTCGACTCCATTTAACAGGGTTATCTTAACTAATGAACAGTTTTAAAGAACAATGTTTAACAGAACCACCGACAAGTTCAACTCACAAATTTGTCGGACCTTTTTACTTTACTCATAACGCTTTTGTTTCCGGTTTATCAGGGCAACTGCACGCCGCTGATGAGTCCTACTTTACGGATATAAAAAACGATGTCAACACTGGTTTTAAAAACATGTTTATATTTGCAGTGAATTTTTCAGGCAATAATTTTGCTTTGAAGCGCCCGTAAATTTATTATCAATGTTAAGAAAAATTGACCCCTAATCTATTCAACCTGAATAATTAAGCAGGTCACTATCTGCCCCGGCACTTAACTAAAGGAATAAAAAAAGGCGCCCGCAGGCGCCCTCAGAACTCAGCATGCTGTAAAGAGCTTTATTTTGCCAGGCTTGCCAGTAAAACCTTCGCGGTCTCGGCTGATGAACCTGGGTTCTGACCGGTAATCAGCAAACCGTCCTGAACCGTGTAGGACTGCCAGTCATCGCCTCGTGAGTAGAGACCCCCGTTCTGTTTCAGCACATCTTCAACCAGGAACGGCACCACCTCAGTCAGGCCAACGCCCTCTTCTTCACTGTTCGTGAAGCCAGTGACTTTTTTCCCTTTGACCAGAGGCGTGCCATCAGCATTTTTCACATCACGCAGGACACCTGGAGCATGACAGACCAGCGCAACCGGTTTTCCCGCCTGCAGGGTTTTCTCAATCAGCGAAATGGAGTGTTTGTCGTTTGCCAGATCCCATAAAGGACCATGGCCGCCTGGATAGAAAACGGCGTCAAATGCTTCCTGATCAACAGTATCAAGCTTGACGGTCGAGGCCAGTACTGCCTGAGCAGCAGAGTCGGCATGGAAGCGGCGGGTCTCATCAGTCTGAGAATCGGGTTCATCACTTTTTGGATCGAGTGGAGGCTGTCCGCCCTTCGGTGAAGCCAGGGTAATCTCTGCGCCCGCATCAAGAAATGCATAGTAAGGTGCAGCAAGTTCTTCCAGCCAGAAACCGGTCTTCTTGCCAGTGGTGCCCAACTCATCATGCGAGGTCAAAACCATTAAAATTTTCATTTCCGCTCCATATAACAGTTAGTCGGTTTCAGGTGTAAGGATAGTCAGAACCAGCGTCTGAGCCGCCATCTTCTGCGTTGACCCGTTAATCATGGCGGGGTTACGAATATTTATGAAATTTATTTCTTCAATTTCAGTTATTCACATAGCATTATAGCTTAATGAAATACGATCTGAATTTACTGCCAGTTTTGCTGGTCATGATGGAGGAGCGCAACGTTACCCGCGCAGCGGAACGGCTTGGCATAACCCAGCCGGCACTTTCTAATGCATTAAACCGGCTGCGTGAAACGCTTAACGATCCGCTATTTATCCGCGAACGTTACGGGATGCGACCGACGCCGAAAGCGGAACAGCTGGCCCAGGTGGTCGGTGCTGCGCTGTCATCGATCGACAAGGTTATTCTTGGCCAGCAGAACTTTGATCCACTTAATGCCACCCGGCTCTTCACGCTTGCGCCTAACAGCTATGTAGAATTCATCATGATGCCTGCCATCGTGGCTCGTCTGAGGAGCTGTGCGCCCGGCATCCGACTCCGCCTCACTCCTTTTGGCAATGACGTTACTGAAACCGGTGTGATTTCAGGTAATACCGATATGGTGCTGGGTCGTATCGTGGAGCCGCCCGACAATCTCGTCGTTCAGCACCTGATGAATGAAGGTCTGGCCTGCGTGATACGCGCCGATCATCCACTGGTGGGCGAAAATCTCAGCGCGGAGCAATATGAGCAGCTAAAGCACGTCAACGTTTTGCCGCCTGGCCGTATGCGCGCCGGTTTATATCAGGCGCTTGAACAGCGGGGCCTGCGTCGTCAGGTTGCAGTCTCCGTCACACACTTTCTGGCCGTGCCGGAAATGATTGCGGTCACGGACTACTGCGCTACCCTGCCGCGTTTGATCTGTCAGCATCTTTCACGCGATCAGCGGCTCAGAATTGTTCCCGCGCCGGTTGACCTGGGCACCTTTCCGGTTGAAATGGGCTGGCATGCACGCTATCGCGACGATCCTGCCCATCGCTGGTTCAGGACGTTGATTACGGAGACGGCACAGTCACTGTCTGATCCCCAGATAAACAATTAGCACGATCACCATTTACGCACTAATAGTTAATATTGATATCATAACCTGAGTTACTATTATTCCCATCGGAGGCAAACATCCTCCCAGTTCATAACTCAGGAATATGACAGTAAAGCCGTGTTGAACCCTGCTTTGACTGGGATTTGAATCGTGATTGTTAAGCCTGAACTTAAGTATGTACACCGCTATGTACACAAAACAACACAATAGCCTTCTGCTTAAAACCAAACTGTAGGTGACGACGGTTCGTAAACATCCATGACGAGCACCATCACTTCTCTAGCAGTATTCTCCCCTTAGCCCTTCCCCTACGATCGTCCTTCCGTCATGAGATGTATCCCCGAAATAACCACCTTGCCATTTATTTTTTTCGCGAGCTGGCGAGCTTGAACTCTACCAGATGCCAAGCTAAGCCTCGGACGTCCGGTTAATTGACATGTATCCTTAAGGCGTGTTAATGCACATTATGTTTGTCGGATTTGCCATCATCGTGCGATTCGAGATGGCCTTAGCTGCTTTATAATGCAGCTAAGGTCCGGTAAGAGCGAAAAGCGGACATTACGGTCCCGTAATACATTTATGACTGCCAGATATGTTGAACAAAGCTGTTCAGGTCTTTAGGTAATTATCACCTGATGCGAACCGATAGTATCTCTCGGTATAACTTTCGGAATGACTTGAAAAACAGACACAAACGAACAGGAGAACGTTGATGATTTCAAAGGATAATGCTGAGCATTACGTGTGGGCCGATGATTGCGATGGTTGGTATCTGGTAAACCGTCAAGACATGTTGGTTATTCATGAAAAAATGCCTCCCGGCACTTCTGAAAAGCGACATTTTCACTCCGTTTCCAGACAGTTTTTCTTTATTCTCAATGGCATTCTTTCAATAGAGTTGGAAGGTGAAATGCGCAATATTAAAGCCCTGCAGGGGCTAGATATTCCACCGGGGTCAAAGCATCAAGCCAGAAACGACACTGAGTCTCCCGTAGAATTTATTGTAATTTCGCATCCGACGACACGAGGGGATCGTTCTGACCTCCTTTCTTCCTACTGACAACTCACGGACATCCGGCCACCTCGCTGATTGGCGGCAACATTGCCGGCTACTCATGCGATACAGCGGCCCGAGCGCTCAATCCCTACTTCCTCAGCACCCTGGATTCCCTTATGTGGCGTTCGGGCCTGCCGGAATCGCTTTATCCGGAGGCGCTTATTCCCGGACAGCGCGAGCTGGGCAGCTAGGCCAGCGCCAACATGTGGGGTATCCCTGAATATCAGTTGGTGATAATCAGGCTTTAACGTAATGGCGTCAGATATATCTGTATGATGACGCTGTAAAATCAAACCTGTTTAGCTGAGTGTATAATGGATGCAAGCTTACTGAAGGATTCTTTGGGCAGAACCCTTCAGAGCGTTTATAAAGCCGGATGACCGTTATTTTTTCAGCCACGCTTCCATGTGCTCTATTTCACTTTTCTGTGCCTTGATGACATCTTCTGCCATCTTCTTCATTTCCGGATCTTTCCCGTATTTCAGCTCCGTTTCAGCCATGGCAATCGCGCCCCTGTGATGCTCGATCATGCCTTTGGCAAACGCCCTGTCAGCGTCCTGCTCCTTCAGGGCATTCATCATGCTACTGTGCATCTTTTGCATACCTGACATGTACTCTTTTGATGCCGGAGACATGCTCATCTCATGCGTCATTTTTGAGGCCGGTTGCTGAGCCATAACCGCAGCCGGCAGGACAAACAGCAGGGAGGCAAGAATCATATGCGGTTTTTTCATAAGGTAACTCCTTATAGGTAAGATATTTACTTCAGGTTTTCCCGGGCATCCTTTCATATGTCCGGGAACATAACCTTGATACAGAGCAGTTCAAATCATGAAATTTTAGCCCGGAAAATTTTGTTATTACGGTCCCTCTGTTGCCGGCATGATGGCCGTGAACGTAATGACATTATCATTCACGGCTACCTGCAGATCGCCTTCATGGGCCAGCAAAATGGACCGCGTAATAGAAAGACCGAGTCCCGCGCCATCCGTATTATGCTGCCTGGATGCATCGCCCCGGTAAAAACGGTCAAACAGTCGGCCCAGACTTTCCGGTGCAATATCTTCTGTGTGATTGGAAATATGTACAAAGGCCCTGTCCGAGTTATGCTCTGCTGATACGGATATGGCAGAGCCCGGCAGAGAATATTTTATGGCGTTGGTGATCAGATTACTCAGCGCACGACGCAGCATCAGGCGATCGCCTCTGACGAGAGCATCACCTTTAAGCTTCAGCGTTTTATGACTTTCACCAGCAAGAGGCTCGAAGAAATCAATCAGTTCCTCGAGTTCTTCGTGCAAGGAGACGTTCTGCTTCTCCAGTATCATCAGGCCATTTTCTGACTTCGCCAGAAAAAGCATGTCACTGCTCATTCTTGCAAGCCTGCTCAGCTCTTCCAGATTAGAGAAAAGTACCTCCCGGTAACTGGCTGCATCACGATCCCGGGACAGGGCAACCTGCGTCTGCATCATCAGGTTACTGACAGGCGTACGCAGCTCATGGGCAATGTCCGATGAAAACTCAGAAAGGCGCCTGAAGGATTTCTCCAGCCTTTCAAGCATGCTGTTGAATTCAGCCACGGTAGCCATCAGCTCGGCCGGCAGATTGTGCGCAGGAAGACGTTTACTGAGGTTGTTGATGGTGACAGCGGAGGCCAGACGGTTTAATTCATTCAGCGGCTTGAGACCCATCCTTGTGACAAACCAGCCCAGTAATACCGAAATGAACATCAGCCCGCCGTTGAACCAGATCAGCCATTTTTTGAGCTGGCTGATAAATTCATCATGAAAGCCGGTATCATAAGCGGCTGTTATCAGGACATCATGTTGTCCGCCTGCTTTCTGCGCACTGATTTTTCTGACAATAACATTATAACGCCAGCCTTCATCCTCTACTGTCTGCATCGTATCCGGATATGCGGCTTCGCTGGCAAAACGTCCGTAAGGAAGCGGAAAACCGGGCGAGGAATAGTCGGCAAGTAACCGGTTATCCGACGTTTTAATCGACAGATACAACCCGCTGTGACCTACCATGGCATCGGCAACCTTGCGTGCAAGCGAAGCACTGTCTGGCAGCCCGGAATCAGCTTCACTTTCCAGTAGTTCGGTTGCCAGCTCAAGCTTTCCTGTCAGCAGTGCGGCATCCTGATGGCGAAAATAGCTGCTCAGGGCAGCCACAAGCAGGACACAGGAAAGAAGCCAGGCAGACATCATTACACCGGCAAATATCACGCTCAGCCGTGTAGTCAGGGACCAGTTACGCTTCACTCTTCACGTATCTCCAGAACATAACCGATGCCCCGCACGGTATGAATGAGCTTTGGCGTAAAGTCATCATCTACCTTGCTGCGAAGCCGCCTGACGGCAACGTCAATGACATTGGTATCGCTTTCAAAATTAATATTCCAGACCAGGGAGGAAAGCAGGTTTCTTGGCAAAATCTCCCCGGTTCGCTGTAACAACAACTCAAGCAGCACAAACTCTTTGGTAGACAGGTGAATTTTTTTCCCCGACCGGCTCACGGTTCGGCGGGAGGCGTCCATGATCAGATCTGCAATGCTGTGGTTTCCTGAAGCCTGTGTACGGTTACGCCTGAGCAGCGTGCGGATACGGGCCAGAAGCTCGGCAAAATCGAAAGGTTTTAGCAGGTAATCATCCGCACCCAGATCGAGCCCTTTAATTTTTTCGCTGACGTTATCTCTGGCCGTCAGGAACAGGACGGGCTCTTCGTGGCGTGCCATGCGCATCTGCTGCAGGATATCCCAGCCGTCCATTGAGGGCAGCATGACGTCCAGGATTATCAGGTCATAATGCTGACGCAGAATATGCTCCAGGCCCTGACGCCCGTCGTTCACCAGGGTCACGTCATAGCCTGCTTCCTGGAGTCCCTGCTTCAGGTAAGTACCGGTCTTCAGTTCATCCTCAACAATCAGCATGGTTGTCATGGTGCGTTTTTTCCTGCAGTTAATTGTTACTCCATACCGGTTCCTGGCGACAGGGTGCCCAGCCAGGCAACAATTGCCAGTATCAGTACCGCTACGGTAAATTCTGTAATAATGCTTTTACGCATCAGTGTAATACCCGCCTTATAGTGGCCCTGAAGCAGGGCATTTTCCAGCTTTGGTGCAAGCCGGAAGCGGTTGGCGGCAGCCAGCAATAACATCAGAAAAAACAGAGCGGTCTTTATTACCAGCAGCAGGCCGTAAACGCTTCCCGGCAAAGTGCTCAGTGGCTTTTCTGTGATAAGCACGAAATTAACCACTGCCGTGATCACGATGCTTATCACAATAACCGTGCCGGCACGGGCAAATCCCGTTAATGCCCCGGACAGCTGCAGTGCATAAGCCGCTTTACTGGCTTTTTTTATACTCAGCAGAACGGTAAAAGCCGTCAGGGCTCCTACCCAGGCACCGGCTGCGGAAAGATGAACAATATCGCTCAACAGATGGACGTAATAGCTCACACCGTCATTCATGGCTGCATGCCCCCCCCACGCCAGGGTCGCCAGCGCCGTACCGCCTGCCAGCATCAAAACATAACGTGAAAGTACGGCATTCCTGAGCCGCAGACCGAGCCCGACAAAGGCGATGGTCAGGGCAACGAGCCGGACAACCCAGCTCATGCCAACAGCGGTCTCGCCGACCACCATTTCAATAATGTGCAGAGTCAGCTCACCGGGGTCGCTGACACCGCTCATAGACTGGGCAACCAGCAGCATGTTTGCCAGTGACAACACAATCCCGGCAGAAATGAGCGTGAAAAAGAACGACCAGACGCTGAACAAAGATACCGGTTTTTTTAAGACGCCTTTCAGGGCATAAAGCTCAAATAAAGGCAGGCCAAAAAGAACCATAAGATCAAGGTAAAGAAGAAACCGGATGACAATAAAAGTCTGATCGTTCATAGCATTACTTCACGCTAAAACTGTAGTTGCCGGTACGGGGATGTGTGTCAGATGACACCGCACGCCATTCCACCTTATAAGTCCCGGCGGGCAGCGGCTTTGCCGGCATGATAATCATGGTTTTGGGATCGCTGCCGGCTGCAACTTTAGCTGCAACAGGCATTGGCGCGTGCGATGACATGCCCGGCATGGCAGTCATTATCAGACGTGCGCCAGAGAATTTGGTCACCAGATTTTCGGTGAAGTGAAGCTCTACTTTTGAAGGAGCCGCAACCTGTGCCTTGTCTGAAGGCACTGATGAAGCCAGTTCAGGATGTGCCTGGACAGCGAAAGCAGTGACAGAAGCCACAACAGCGATGAAATACTTAGCAGATGAATGTTTCATTATAATACCTGTCTTGTTTGAATTAACTGCATCAGAACCACATGCGTGCCCCGAGAAGGAAACGCACTTCGTTATCTTTTTCTCCTTCACGGGCAGCCATATCGGCGGTATTACCGTAAAGCTGGCTCCAGGAAACCCCGACGTATGGAGCAAACTCACGTTTCACCTCGTAGCGAAGGCGCAGTGAGAGTTCCGTACTGGACAGTCCCTTACCGGTTTCACGCGCTTCATCATCTTTCCCGTAAAGATTGGCTTCAAAGGCAGGCTGCAGGATCAGACGGTTGGTCAGCAGCACATCGTAATCCGCCTCCAGCCTCAGCGCAGTTCGCCCCTTCTCGCCGGCAAACGCTGTCAGCTCGGTTTCAAAATTGTAAAGGGCCATTCCCTGCAGGCCGGCGGCAAGCCAGGTCTGGGGCTTTCCGGGCCGGAAATCCTGTCGGGCCCCGGCAACCACGTCCCACCAGGGCGTAATGGCATGTCCCCACAATGCCTGCACTTCTGCGGATTCAGCTTTACCGTCGCTGGTTTCGCCTTCGCTGCGCATCCAGAGCCGGTCAATGTCACCCCCAATCCAGCTGCTCACATCCCAGCTGAATCCGCCAGGATCGTTGTTTTTCTGCCATTCCAGCTGATCGGCAAGCAGAAAGTAATTCACGCTGCTGTCATGAACTTTATGACCGTGGACATCCGGAAATGCCGCCTTACGGTCAGCCTCGGTAACCGGCGGGATGGGCGTTCTGCTTTCTGCTGACGCAGCGGGTTGCATGGACTCCATACCATCCATCGGCTCCATCCCGCCCATAGCAGAATGCTCCATCCCTGACATATCATGCTGCTGCATGTTATGCGCTGGCGCGGCATAGACGGGTGTAAACGTCGTTCCGGCAAGTGCAGACCAAACCAGCAATCCTGCCGCAGAACGCGACACATTCTTTTTCATATCACTCCACCCTGAAACTGACATCAGCAGTACCTCATTCAATGACCCGGACTTCACGGAACATGCCCGTTTCCATATGGAAAAGAAGATGGCAGTGATAGGCCCACCGCCCGAGTGCGTCAGCCGTGACGCGATAGCTGCGGCGGGTTCCCGGAGGCATATCAATGGTATGTTTACGTACCTGGAAGTTGCCATCCTCGTCTTCAAGATCACTCCACATACCGTGAAGATGAATGGGGTGCGTCATCATGGTGTCGTTGACCAGTACGATACGAACGCGTTCACCGTAGCGGAGCGTAACCGGTTCGGAATCTGAGAATTTGATGCCGTTGAAAGACCAGGCAAACTTTTCCATGTGCCCCGTAAGGTGCAGTTCGATAGTACGGGAGGGTTCACGGCCGTCCGGATCCTCAAACGTACTTTTCAGGTCAGCATAGGTCAGAACTTTTCTGCCGTTATTACGCAGGCCGATGCCCGGGTCATTTAATTTTGCTGCCGGCATCATTGCCTGCATATCGACCAGAGGGTTATTCGTTTCGGAAGCCGGGTGTTTTTGCATGTCACTCATGCCAGCCATGCTTGCGTGGTCCATACCGCTCATGGCGCTGTGATCCATTCCCGCCATGCTGTCTGTTGGAGGGGCTGGTATACCTGAACCATCCATACTCTGCATATCGCCGCCGTTCATGCCCTGCATCTGACTGTGATCCATCCCGCCCATGCTGCCATGATCCATCCCGCCCATGCCCATATCATCCATGGTCAGCAAGGGACGCGGATCGGGTTTCGGAACCGTTGCTGACAGCCCCTCCCGGACGGCAAGCGTGCCACGTGCATAGCCGCTGCGGTCCATAGACTGAGCAAAAATAGTGTAAGCATCATCAGTCGGCTCTACGATCACATCGTAGGTTTCGGCAACGGCGATACGGAACTCATCAACGGACACGGGGGTGACATACTGTCCGTCTGCAGCCACGACCGTCATTTTCAGGCCGGGAATACGAACGTCAAAATAAGTCATGGCCGAGCCGTTAATGAAGCGCAGGCGTACTTTCTCACCTTTACGGAACAGACCGGTCCAGTTTTTACCGGGTCCCTGTCCGTTCATCAGGTAGGTGTATGTGAAACCACTGACGTCGGCCAGATCTGTCGGGTTCATCTTCATTTCAGCCCACATTTTCCGGTCAGCCAGCGTATTCGCGAGGCCTTTCTCCCGCGCATCACGGAAAAAGTCGGTAGCGGTGGGTTTAGCGAAGTTGTAATAATCTGACTGCTTTTTCAGTTTTGCGAGAATGTCTGAGGCTTTTTCATCAGACCAGTCGGTCAGCAGCACTACCTGCTCGCTGTCCCACTGAAACGGCTCAGGTTCAGCGGCATCGATAATAATCGGACCGTATACTCCTTCCTGCTCCTGCAGACCGGAATGGCTGTGATACCAGTAAGTTCCGTTCTGCTTTATTTTAAAGGAGTAAACATACGTGTCGTCCGGTTCGATACCGTGAAAACTGAGACCCGGTACGCCATCCATATTTGCCGGCAGGATAATGCCATGCCAGTGAACAGAGGTCGGCTCTGACAGGCGGTTTTTTACCCTTAACGTGACAGTGTCGCCTTCTTTCCAGCGCAGCAGCGGCCCCGGAAGACCCGCATTTATGGTTTTTGCATAACGGGTTTTACCGGTGATATTCAGTGGCGTTTCGCCGATAAACAGATCAAAGTCGGTCCCGGTCAGCGTGCGGGACTGCATCAGGCTTACCGCCGAGCGCGCATCAAACGTTCTCAGCCCCAGGCCGCCCACGAGACCGGCGGCGGTTATCCCTTTAATAAAATTACGTCGTGAACTTTTAAGTTCCATGACTGAGCTCCGGCAAAATTCACAGTATCCCGGGAGAAAAAATCTCTCCGCTCCGCAAGCACAAGCCGTGCTTACCGTTCAGGAAGTTTATTTTTTGTTACCGGAAAGCTATCACAGCTGAAAGACGGACATGATTACAATTGTGTAATGTTGGAACTTACTGTTTTTACATTACATTTCTGTCATTTTCGATCGGAAGCATTTTTCTCCTGTACGATAAAAATGACTGAAGCCGGAGAGCATCCGGCCCGCCATTATTTAACTTTTACTCGTAAGGACAGCCGACATGAAAAAATTAATGTTTGTTTCTCTTCTGGCCCTGTTTTCTGCCTCATCAGTATGGGCACAGCCGCATCCTGTTTCAGAGCCGGACGGTCAGGTAACTGACAACGCTGTTGCCATGATGAATGAACATGAGCGTGCCATCCTGGCACACCAGAGTATGGATAATGCAAATTCTGCAGCACATCAGAGCATCATTGATATGCACCGCAGGATGATGCAGCAGGAAAAATAACGGGTCGCACCGGACAGAAGGTTCGCCCGGTATCTTCTGTCCGTTTCTGTCACTGCTCCGGGATGTGGTTGTGTTTTACCCTCATCATTAATGCTTTTTCCGGTAAATCTTCTTTCAAGGCTTACGTGAGCCGGCCCGTCTTGCTGCGACGGGCTCTTTTTTACTGCCTTCCCGCTTTCCGCATCGTTAAACTGCCGGCCGTGCTGAGTACAGCGGTATCTTTGCGCCAATGATGATTTTGTTCCAGGCTTACCACTTATTCGCAAATAAGCCGAGTGAGAGAGGACAATATGTCAGAGCATTATCGCAACTGCATTGAAGCCTGCTACATCTGTGCCGCAACCTGTGATTACTGTGCCGCATCGTGCCTGAAGGAGCCTCCGCTCGATATGATGCGTGAATGCATTAGGCAGGACATGCAGTGCGCAAGTATCTGCAGGATGGCGGCAAAATTAATGACGCTTGACAGTGAGTTTGCTACAGAAATCTGCAGGATCTGCGCTGAAGCCTGCCAGAAATGCGGGGATGAGTGCGGCCAGCATGAGCACGAACACTGTAAAAAATGCGCAGAAGCATGCCATCATTGTGCTCAGGAGTGCAGAAATATGGCAGCATGACTTTTCTGTCATCCGCGGTACGAAGCAAGGGACAGCTACTTCATGCGCCGGAAAGCAGAAAATTGTCGTCGCCAGCCCTGCCTGACCTTTTGCGGGAAAAACGCAGTAGTAACAGATAATGCGCAACAAAAGACAGGGCTGCCTGAACGTGCCCTGTAAGCTGTTCAGGTGGCAAGGGTTCTGGTGTACGCGAAAAGCGGACATTATCTGCAGTACCCACCCGACGGGCAGCCGATCCGGCTACTTACGCAACAGGCGCAGGCCGTTTACCACTACAAGCAGACTTGCACCCACATCCGCGAACACCGCCATCCACATGGTCCCCATTCCGGCCATGGTCAGGGCCAGAAATGCTGCCTTGATGCCAACTGCCATAATGATGTTCCTGACCAGCACGCCGTATGTCTCCTGAAGAGCCGGACGAAGGCCGGAATTTTACGTAAGTCATCCTCCGTCAGAGCCCCGTCGGCAGTTTCGATGGCGGTATCTGTGCCTATTGCGCCCACGGCAAAGCCGATATCGGCGCGAGCCAGCGCCGTATGTACCTTGTCCCCGAACAGCCTGGACGTTCTGACGTCCAGGCTGTGCAGCTGACTGCTCGCCTCGCGACTGCTTTCTGTTACCGTATCTGCCACCGTGAACAACCCGGGCACCTGATGACTGCCACAGACCATGATAACCGCCTTAACATATATGATTAATCGAATATAAAATTGACATGCGCAGTCCTGGAAACGACACTGGACTCTGTAATTCAGGAGAATGTCATGCCACCATTTATGCCCCTGCAGCTTTTCAAAAACCTGTCTGACGAAACCCGGCTCAGCCTGGTGCTGTTACTGCGCGAAAAAGGTGAGCTCTGCGTCTGCGAGCTTTCATCCACGCTGAAGGAATCACAACCCAAAATTTCCCGTCACCTGGCTTTACTGAGAGAAAGCGGCCTGCTTGTCGACCGACGAGACGGCAAGTGGATCCATTACCGTTTGTCTCCGCACATGCCAGCCTGGGCAGCAGCAGTGATTGAACAGGCTTATCTGTGCCAGCGGGATGACATCCTTAAGCTCAGCCAGCAGGCTGAACGCGATAACGCAACCACCAACGGCAAGCCTGTCTGCATTTAAAAAATTTTGCCATCATATATGCGATTTTTTGAATGTGTTTTGTGCGGGATAATCATCAGCCCGGATCAACGGGCAACTTTATTTAAAAAGGAGAAGGTATGTTTCTGGCGGGTGCGATTTTCGTCCTGACGCTGATACTGGTTATCTGGCAGCCGAAGGGCCTCAGTATTGGCTGGAGTGCAGTCATCGGTGCGGCTCTGGCGCTCCTGACCGGCGTAGTACAGATTGGGGATATTCCGGTGGTCTGGCAGATTGTCTGGAACGCTACGGCTACCTTTATTGCCGTCATCATCATCAGCCTGCTGCTCGACGAGTCCGGCTTTTTTGAGTGGGCGGCGCTGCACGTTTCCCGCTGGGGAGGCGGAAAAGGCCGGCTGCTGTTCACCTGTATCGTTCTGCTGGGTGCGGCGGTAGCCGCCCTGTTCGCCAATGACGGGGCGGCACTTATTCTGACGCCTATCGTTATCGCCATGCTGCTGGCGCTGGGCTTCAGCCCCGGCGCCACGCTGGCGTTTGTGATGGCAGCAGGTTTCATCGCCGACACCTCCAGCCTGCCGCTCATCGTGTCGAACCTGGTGAACATCGTCACGGCGGACTTCTTTAAGCTGGGTTTCAGCGAGTATGCCTCGGTAATGGTGCCGGTAAATATCGCCTCGGTTGCCGCCACGCTGGTCATGTTGCACCTGTATTTTCGCAGGGATATCCCGGCCACTTACGACCTGGCGAAACTGAAGGCGCCGCGTGAGGCCATCCGCGATGCGCGCACCTTCAGAACCGGCTGGATTGTTCTCATCCTGCTGCTGATCGGCTTCTTTGCCCTCGAGCCACTCGGCGTGCCGGTCAGCCTGGTGGCAGCGGTGGCGGCGTGTGTTCTCTGGCTGGTTGCCCGCAAAGGACACGTGATTGATACCGGCAAGGTGCTGAAAGGCGCGCCCTGGCAGATTGTTATCTTCTCGCTGGGCATGTATCTGGTGGTGTACGGTCTTCGTAACGCCGGCCTGACTGATTACCTTTCTGCCGCCCTGAACCGGTTTGCAGAGCACGGCGTCTGGGGCGCAACGCTCGGCACCGGCTTTCTGACGGCGGTGCTTTCCTCGGTGATGAACAACATGCCTACCGTGCTCGTTGGCGCGCTTTCGATTGACGGCAGCACCGCGCAGGGCGTGGTGAAGGAGGCGATGATTTACGCCAACATCATCGGCTGCGACCTTGGCCCGAAAATCACCCCCATCGGCAGCCTCGCTACCCTGCTGTGGCTGCACGTACTGGCGCAAAAAAACATTACTGTCAGCTGGGGCTACTACTTCCGCGTGGGTATCGTGATAACCCTGCCGGTACTTTTTGTGACGCTGGCCGCGCTGGCCCTGCGCCTGTCTGTTTAACCTTAACCCCGGTGTTGCGACTGTGCAGCGCCTTTACGGAGTACCGCTTATGACTGACATCACCATTTATCACAACCCGGCGTGCGGGACGTCCCGCAACACCCTGGCGCTTATCCGCAACAGCGGCACCGAACCCAAGGTTATTCTGTATCTGGAAACACCGCCGTCCCGCGATGAGCTGAAGAAGCTGATTGCGGACATGGGCATCAGCGTACGCGCCCTGCTGCGCAAGAATACCGAACCTTACGAGCAGCTCGGCCTGGCAGAAGACCGCTTCAGCGATAACGAACTGCTCAATGCCATGCTGGCTCATCCGATCCTTATTAATCGCCCGGTGGTGGTGACGCCGCTCGGCACGAAGCTCTGCCGTCCGTCCGAAGCGGTTCTCGATATTCTGCCGGATCTTCAGCAGGGAGCGTTCATCAAAGAAGACGGTGAGGCGCTTATTGATAAGCAGGGTAAACGCATCGGTCACTGATGCTGCCATAGTGGTGCATAAGAGCCTGAAATACTTCCTGCCAAAGTTGCTCCGCTCGGATCTCAAAAAATACCATTCAGAATGATCTTCATGGCAAAAGCAAAAGGTTGCGGTTTTTATCGCTGGCATGCGTACCCTAGCTTAATCTGCTTCCTTGTGAGCTCAATTTATACGTAAAATTACATTAGCTGAAAAATTAATGTTTCCCTCGCACATTGTCTGACATCCAAAGTCTAAATAAATTAACCCTTAGTAATGAAAGGAGGTTAAGACATTGTTGTAACAAGGAATGGGCAGCGCTCACTTTCTGGCAAAGTCCTGTTAAATAGTGCTGAAAAATAAAACCTCCAGACAGCTTTTAAGCCAAACCACGACATAAAAGTGACTTAAGCGTAAGAATTATCTTAGTCTCTGTTCGCTCATGATATTTATAAGCTTTACTAATAAGGTAAGCCCCCCTAAGGCCTTAAGCAATATTGCCTGGCCGGAGTATTAAGCTATGAGCACACATCGTGGTGGTAAAGGTAATTTCGCCGAAGATTCAGTACGCGCATCTGAAGCCGGCAGAAAAGGCGGGAAGGTCAGCGGCGGTAACTTCAGAAATAATCCTGACAGAGCAGTTGATGCAGGCCGTAAAGGTGGCTTAGTCAGTCGCCGTGGTAAAGCGCAGTAAACCAGTGTGTAAACCCTTCATTTGTGAATGGTAAATAAATCAATTCAGGTATGCGTAATTCTCTTGGCCGCAATATGGCCTTTTTCCTTTTGATCACTGTGCTTGCAGTTGTGATGGTCAATATATGGGCCCTATGGAGTTGATAGCAGCACAATCTGAAAGTACGTGAAGATGATACACGCAACCTGTCCATTTTTTTGTCAAAGCCTCACAACTGACTAATTTTAACTCACCCATCACGAAGCCTGCCGAGATGGGCGCAGTACATGCCTGCCCCCTCGCAGGTTTTTACCTGTCGGGTTTCTATTAAGTTACTGCTTACGCTTGAAACTCACTCTTAAGTAATTAACATAGATAGTGTTGTGTCATAGGTGAGCGCTCCTACAGCTCATTGACAGGAGGATGTCTGACGGGATTGCCAGGCGTCTTCCTCACAACATCGAAAACTATATAACAGCACAATACGCTACCACCGCGTTTTGTACCTGCCCTCCTCCTCGAAAGGCAGGTATTTTTTTATGCTTATCACTAGAGAGTTAGCAACTTCCGCTTTTGGCACAAAGGTGTCTGGTATGGGAGCAATATACAACCTCACAGCCACGTATCCTGCCCAGACCCGCCACTGATAGAGCCTTCAGACAGTATCTCACAACGACCGACATCTTTACGTTAAAGCTATTCATTATCCCTGACGCGGCGTATGCTCAAAACGGCGAAAATGTTAAAGGGACGGAAGTTTTTTAGCTTAATTTTCCGGCTACAATTGACATGGATTTTAAGTTATTCACAAAAGTGGTGGATAAGTTCTGTACAAGTCCTGTGAGCGGTATCAGACCTGACGGCGCACATGATCCGGACGAAGTGTGCTGCCTGCAGCGGGAAGAGGCCGCCAACAGAATTATTACTGCACCCGACTCTCAATCCCTTCTCGCGCCACTACCTATAAAGGCTCCTTCAGCATGCGGAAAAGGCTTCAGCCATTTTCAGGGCCGCCCGGTTCTGCTGCAGGCGCATCATTGACTGGCGGTCGGGCTGTCCGTAGCGGGGTCGTTAATCCAGCTGAATTTTGTTCGCAACGTATAAAGTCAGGATCAGAATTCTTCAGACCCGATTGCTGCAATCATTTCAGGGGTAATGGGGGAGATTTTCAGAGAGTGGCTGTAGGCAGGTCTTGCGTGGGTCGTTAGAATCAGCTTTTTTACAGGAGCATTCGCTATGAAAAACGTGGTACTGAGCATGCTGACCAAAATCTCACATATTGATGCAGATATGAAACAGCTGACAGCACGCGTTGAGGCACAATCGCTGCTGATTAGCGCGCTTGTGCTGGCTGTGAGCAGGCAGGGTGGCGTAACGGAGATGATTGAAAGTGCTAATAAGGCAATCAATACTGTGATTGACTCTGCTGAATCCAATGAAGTTCTTAAATCTGATGCCGCCATTCTGTTAAGCGAGCTACAGAGTCTGTTGAGTATTTCCGCGGCGGTCGACGGTGCTGAGAATGAAATCAATCATGAAGGTCTTGATAAACTGGCCGACGTGACCTCCCTAAGCGGGCAATAAAATTAAAGGTGTCAGTGGCCCGGCTTTAAATCTGTTTCTGAGCAGAGTTGTGGGCACCCTACCCTGTTCATCTTATTAGGGGCCTGGCAGTCCAGGCCAGGCTACCGCTATAACAGTTGAATGTCCCGATGACTTTCTCATGGAGTTCAACTGAGCGAGAGAAGCAGAAATCGACAAGGAAACGGACAGCTGCATAGCCAGAGCCATGAGCCGACCAGCATTCGTGAAAGCTCAGGAAATGAATAATCTCTAAGGAGTTTGTAATACCATTAAGATGCGTTTACGGCAGTAAAAAGTGCAACGTCCGCTTCTGGCACATAGCGGTCATTCACATTAATACTCTGATGGCCCCCTCTGGTTCCCCGGCGCTGCCGGGTCGTCAGCCCTGCTGCCTCAGATGAGGGCGAAAAAAGTGAAAGTGAATGGACTGATGAAGAGTTACCAGTTAAGACTGAGAAAGGCCTGCTTTGAGCGAGATGCAGATATCGGTACACACTGCCGGAGCGGCCGTTTCTGCTCATATGAGTCGTGAAAGCCTCTTGAGAAACAAATATCCTTTCCGGCGCGGTTGTCTGCCGTTACTTTTTTCCGTTAATAAATATAAACATTACCTGAGCATTGCCGATAAATATTATGCCCTCACCAGGGGAAGTAAAATCGATATAAAAAAGCTGTTATGGCCGGCGCATATGCCGCCGGCTTTTCAGCTGTCAGCTCGTTTTCCGGCTACAACCATCCATAAATGTGCCTGTCGGCGCTACCTGCCATACATATTCCCGGATATCGGGTCCGAAACTGCCTTCCCGTCCGTTAATCTTTTCTGGGGGAGAAGCTCACGGTCAGGCAACAAGACTGCTCTGCATAGTTGGCCGGCGTGCTTAAGCAGGGCGGCCGGGACAATAACGCACCCGCCTTGTAACAGCATCATTCGTAAATTACGCTTCAGTATGACAATACAAGAGGATAACCGGTCTTGGACAAACACTCTGGCAGTGGCTCTACTCCCCTTATGCGCACCCCGCTAGGTAAAAGTATGGCGGTATTTTTGCTGGTGACAGCTCTTGCCGTCACTGGAGCGAACGGCTGGTCACTCTGGGCCTCGTGGCAACAAAGGCTGGCTGAGCGCGAGAATGATGCCCGTAACCTCTCCGTTTCGCTGGCAAAGCAGGCAGAAGATGCCTTCCTTCAGGTAGACATCACGCTGGCTGATGCAATCAGACAGCTCAGACAGAACGGGATAAGTTATGCCCTGACGCCCGCCTTTGGCCGCCAGCTCAGGGAGCAGCACGGTAAACTTCCCCAGCTGCATGGCCTCTTTATCTATGATGTAAAGGGTAACTGGGTTGCCACATCGGGGAATTATGTGCCGGCGAAAGCCAACAATGCGGACCGGGATTATTTCATCTGGCACCGCACACATACCGGTACAGCGTTACATGTCAGCCGCGTCATCCGCAGCCGCTCTACGGGTGACCTGGTTATTCCGGTATCGGTGCGGCTGAACGACGATGCGGGACACTTTGCCGGCGTAGCACTGGCCACGGTCAGGGTGGACTATTTCAGGCAGTTCTACAGCTATTATACGCTGGATGAGCGTGACGTCCTGGGGCTTATTCTGGCCGATACCTCCGTGCTGTATGCTCGCCCCCTGCCGGACTCGGTCATTAACCAGAGCCTTTCTGACAGCCCGCTTTTCAGAACCGCACTTAAAACTTCTGACAGTGGCAGCGCGACGTGGCGCTCCGCGCTGGACGGTATTGAACGCATTTACGGCTACGCCCGTCTGCAGCAGTACCCGCTGGTCGTTGCTGCCGGCTATGACCGGGACAGAATCTGGAAGATATGGCTGGGTGCGAATATGACTGATGCCATCCTTAATCTGATTTTACTGGTCATGATAACGGGGATGGGAATTTTTGTACTGAGGCAGGTCAGAGCCAACGTAAGGAATCAGATTGAGCTGACCCAGGTCAGGGATGAGCTGACATCAATCAATCATACCCTGCAGTCACTGGCACTGTTTGACGGTCTGACTGGCCTGGCCAACCGAAGGCAGTTCGATGCGGTGCTTGAGCAGAGCCTTCAGCGCTCCAGAAAGTCCGGCGAACCCCTGTCGCTGATTATGATAGATATTGATTACTTCAAGCGCTTTAACGACACCTGCGGACACGTGGCAGGCGACATGTGCCTGAAAAAAGTGGGAGGGTTACTGAGGGGGCTCACGCACCGTCAGGGTGACCTGGTGGCGCGCTACGGTGGTGAGGAGTTTGCCATCATTCTGCCCTTTACCAGCGCACCTGATGCGAGGCTGTTGGCCGAGCGGGCGGTAAAAACTATCAGGGAGGCCGGTATTATCCACACGGCCACGGAGCTCCCCGGGAAAGTTGTCACCATCAGTGCCGGATACTGTACGAAGATTTCCGATGGTCAGGAGGAGGAAGCGGAGCGGCTGAAGGAAAGGGCGGACAGGGCGCTTTATGAAGCTAAACGCAGCGGACGCAACCGGGCTCTGGGAGAAACCTGAGCCGGCGACCAATGCGGCAAAATTTATTCTTCGTTATTTAAGCCGTCAGAGTAGCTGTGGGATGCCAGTAAATCACAGGGTATGCTTCAGCCTTCTCCGTTTTTCCATTATTTACAGCTTACCCGCCGGGCCTGCCGCTGTCCCTTTCAGTGATGAAATGCCACCGGTCAGCATCTCTGAGGTTATCCGACTGAGCTGCTGTCTAATAACCAGGATGTAATGTTCGCTTCTGGCACAAAGCGGACGGCCGCGTGTACAACGTCCGCTCTGAGCGAGAAGCGGACGGTCAAAGTTGTTCTGCAACAGATGAAGACTTGTCGTAGCTACATATTAATCAACAGGGAGCAGGTCAGTGATAAAAAGGGGCAGACCAAGTGCG
Organism: Pantoea pleuroti; assembly: GCF_014156615.1. NCBI lineage: Bacteria > Pseudomonadati > Pseudomonadota > Gammaproteobacteria > Enterobacterales > Erwiniaceae > Pantoea > Pantoea pleuroti. The sequence goes on from NZ_SBFD01000004.1 coordinate 273,603, forward strand.
AAAACACCGGCGCCAGGCCGGTATCAGTAGGATAAGGTTAAGAGAATTCTATTTTGCACTCTGACAGAGGAATAGAGCGGCCATCGGTAATAACAAATTGATCACCTTCAATTTGAGCCAGTAACAACCCCATGCCTTTGGCACCAGCTTCGATATCCTTTCTCCATCCGTCAATATCACCGTGATATATGACAGCATGAAATAGCGGACCATCCAGTGGAGTAATGCTGCACCCTGCTTCATTGACCCCCCCACTAGTTGCGTTCGTAGGATCAGCGAAGCATGTAATATTTTTAAATTGCTTTCGGAATTTGTTTTTCCCATCATCAGAAAAATACATAGTTTCCCTTGTCGGTGCGCCATCCATGCCGGGGATGACTCTGGCATCTGATCTTTCTAGCTTCCCACCTAAAGACTTTTCCAACTCATCTATCTGATTAGCCAACACATCACCTCCGTTTTTCACTGGCGCAATTACAAACTTAACGTTTTTAACACCTGATTTATTTAAGATTTTTTAGCAGTGACTAACTAACTCTAGACTATTAGTATGCATTACTACGTTGAAATAAAGCTCCAATATGAGATGTCCGCTTCTGGCACAAAGCGGACATTGAAAGCTTTCAAGATTGGACCGCATGCCCCGCCGCCGCTATTGTTAAGCTTGCAGTAACACTGATAATGCAATGCTGTCAGCTAAATCAGGCCGTCGCTTTAATAGCCCTACTATCTTTCTGGCAACCGTTTCCTGCGTGACCAGTTCACCGCTGGCGACCAGCTGTCAGGCATCCTTCCCCATTGCCATGCATGCTGTCTGACACACCTGTTCCTCAAATTCCCTTTTTTATGCTTCATCTCTTGCCTAAAGAAGCAGAATCTAAACCATTCTGCTGAACCGTAAATTCAGTGGTCTCGATTAAGGAGCACGCCTTCCAGATTCCCGCTGGCTTTCCTGTGAAGAGCCTGGACGTTAGTCCAGCTACGAACAAAGCTGCCGTCGCTTCACTTAAAATCCATTCTACGACATCCCACGATGAACTGTATTACTACCCTTAACTCACTTTTTGCATGCTCCGCAATTAACCCGGCAGCTCCGGAAAAATCAAATGTAACAGACTGAAAAGACATACTTAATTTTCACTTTTCTGAATTGTACCTGACTGAAAATGGCCTCCTCTAAACGGTTGTGCATGCCGAATCATGCATCCCACTTTTAAGCAGGAGTTCAGATGTTATTCAGAAAAGCGTCCATGGCTTTGCTGGCCACCACAATTTTGTGTACCAATGCGATGGCTGAGGATACGGATGTAAGGCCTACCATGTCTTTTGGTTACCAGCGTGGCCATATTAAAGATTTTGGTGAAATTCAGGGCGGAAACTTCAGGTTTCAGTATGAGACATCATCACCGTGGGGTTTCATGGGATCTGTATCGGTGATGAAGAAGAACTGGCAGGATGCTGATACTGAGTGCAGAAGGAGTAATGCACAATGCAAAGAGGATTATAATGCAAAACATCGGTTAGACAGACAGGCAGAATATTACTCTGCTCTGATCGGCCCGACCTATCGCATCTCAGAGAAACTCAGCGTCTTTGCCTTAGGGGGGATTTCGCATACGAAAGTAGATAATCCATTAATCTTCGATGATCGCAACAACTCTCAGATGAAAAATGGTTCCACTTCATCCAACCAGTTTGCATACAGCACAGGGCTGACATTTGATGCAACCAAAAATCTGGCATTAACTGTGGGCTTTGAAGGATCTCAGGCCGCATTTGCATCAAAAAAACATAAGATGACCAGTGTCTTCGTCAATGCGGGATATCGCTTTTAAGTATTAATTCAGTGGCTCGTTCCGGACGAGCCACTTTCAACTCTTGCCTGGTACTGCTGGCCAGTCTATTTTTTTCATTACATTTGCATTCAGCCTGTATACTTCAGCTAAATGTTTTTTCCAGGCGTCGAGTTTCTGTTTCTCTTCTTCATTTAGTCCGTATACATCCTGCACTACCGCCAGCATGCGTATTTCGGTATCGGCTTTTTCCAGCAGCGCATTCTTTATTGCCTGATTATCCTCAATAGTGCTGTATTCCTGTTCAGGGATATCCGTCCAGACGGGCATTCCTTCCTTGCCAGACCCACGCTGTTTCCCTTCTGGGGGGGTACCGGTAAACTGTTGCCAGACTTCATCAGAAACAGGAATAATATCCTCCTGCCAGATACCGTTTCCTCTGTAAGCGGCCTCCTCATCCAGAAAATAAAAGGCATTACTTTTTGCACTGAAACCCATCTGCATAATCAATACCCCATAGCCAGCCAGTAGAATGCGGGTTCACCATTGCCGGCGTGCAGGGTAAAGTTTAATTGATTAACATCTGATATAAATGAATTGTCTTTACTCATTTTATGTCTGCCACATTGCGTAATTAATACGAGGGAACAGTAGTTGGGAAAAGCTGCCGGGTAATTAATCTCGCCTTTGCTTGTTTCATGCAGTCCTCCCTGAATAACGAGCTTACTGACCGGATCTTTCCAGATGAAAGGGAAACCTTTTGTCTTATGTACAAATGATGCTGAACGGCCTGCCAGCCATGAATGCAGACTTCCGCCGCTCCATGCTTCTCCAGCAATATCGCCTTTAGTAGTGACTTCTGCTTTCCCAATCTTCAATGGCATGTCCGTGCTCAGTGAGCCTTCAACGTTTAACGGACCTTTTACTTCCCCGCCGCTTACGGGAATATAGCGGCGATCAAAATTACTCCAATCAATATGCTGCTGGTTATTACACAGGATCCAGGCATTCAGAGTCGCATTCCACTCAACTTCATTTTGCTGGCAGCTGCTTAGGGTACCCTTCCTGAGTTCTCTGGCGTCATCGTTTAAGACTGGACAGGCCGGGAAATCACCGACACGGAGTTTGCATGCCCCTGCATTAGTCGCCTGTGTGCGAAAGAACAGACGCATGCCATCGGTGAGCTTTGTGACGGGTGGCTGGCAGATCAGATGAAAGTTATCACCCTCGCTTTTAACTTTGCCACTGTTAAGACGTCCCTGCTGCACAGCAGCAATGATGCCATCCTCAGGAAGAAAAGGCGCATGCTCAGCCATATGTATCGCTGAAGCATCAATGGATAATGCGCCGTTATCCACGGTAATTACCCATGCTGCCGTATAACCGGGATCCGGTGTCGGGGATATCTGTTCACCTTTTCGGGCGGCCATACCCGCTTTTAATGAGACATGACAGCCACCGGATCTTACCGTGTTTTGTGGTGCGCCGCTGTTATCTGGTCCGCTGAAAGCGATCGCCGGATCAGCAGCATTGTAATATGGCAGCACAGCGGGCCCCGTGTCCGTGTCGGCATAAGCCACCTGAATGAGGTAGTTGATGCTGTGCCCCTGCATGGCGGGTGCATCAAGCCTGAAAAGGCAGGGTGCCAGACTCAGACCCTGCTTCAGAATAGTATTGATGTTATCGGCAGCCAGTGACGAGTAAGGCGTGCCATCAATATGCTGCAGGGAATAAATCTGCCCCTCCCCGACCTGAACAGTCATGGAAGCCGGTGCGGAAGGCTTACATACCAGACCACATAGCCAGGTACTCTCACCCAGAAAGGCTGACGCCAGTTTCGCCAGCCCTGTCATGGCGAATTTATTGGTATTAAGCAGGTCGGTTTCGAGCGGAATAGCGCCCGGATAAACAATCTGACGATCCATAAAGTTACCCATTAAAAAAGGCCACCTTCAGGGTGGCCATTGCATGATTGTTAACGAAGGAAGAGAGATTAATGAATTCTCACCCAGACCAGCGTGCCTTCCGGTTTGACGGCTTCGATCGCAGCATAAATCTGTGCATCCGTAACACTGCCCTTAACCATTCCCCGGGAGACATATTGGGCGCGCGAAGCACTGCCATAGCCCGCTGTTGAAATTCCGTAGCCTGCCACCTGGGGGATGCCCTGACCGCGCGGACGACTGACGACCACAAATGCCTGGTAAGGCAGACAATGTGATCCATATCCACCCGCAGCACCATAACCGATTGCAGGTCCGCCATACGCACCTGTATCTGCAGGGTGTGACGGCTCGAACACGACTGGTGTGTTCCCGGTCAGCATCTCAATAATGTTGGTAACGGCCTGACGCGTACCCCGCTCGCGAAGCAGATTTGTTTTTATCTGGATCCGGAAGGGGTCATCAGACATACCTGCAGGTCTGGTCAGGCTAGTGCCAAAGAAATCATAGGCTGCAACGTCCAGCCAGCCATCGCTCGCCGTGGAGATGCGAGTCTGCTTATGTGCGTAGCGATAAAGGGTGTAGCACCAGGATAACGCTGTGGCACAGGCTGAAAGCACACCTTCGAAAATCGGTGTGTCATCACTGAACCAGCCTGGCGGCAGCAGCGCATGAAGCCGGTTGAGAAAGTCGTTCCTGTCACCTTTAGTCATTCAGCTCACCGTAATCTGACCTTTGCGAATAACCTGTTTTGGCGAGGCCGCAAGGTCAGCTTTACCGTCATTGAGGGTAAGGTATGTCACGTTCGTGACCAGTGGACTGGCCGCATAGGCCACTCTGATGATCCGGGTGTAGGCCAGAAGCTGTCCGGGATGAAGGTCTGCAATGTATTGCGATACGGCCGCCTCAATCAGACCGGCCACCTTAGAGTGATCTGCTTCATTATCTGTCGTAAATGAAAGTATGACCTTTGCATAGATGACCACCGGCCTGAAAACCCCAAAGGTGATGGTAAATCCGCGCACAGCGTCAATAGCCCTGTATGCACGATCAAGCAATTCGCGTGGCGGCATACCGCTGCCATCATCAATAACGGCATAAAAATAGCCCGGCTGTGGTCTACCGTCCCAGGAGACATTCTCGGTCAGGGTAAAGCTGACGCCGCGCTGAACATTGCTGAGCGCAAACGCAATCGCCGCTCTTGTAGCTTTTGATAATGAAGCGATCCACATTCTGAATCGCGCGCGGAAATCGTCGTCAGACTCAGCGTCCTGACCTCCCACAAACGCCGCTGGATTAGTCACCTTATCGACATATAACACAGAACCCGTAATAAGGGTGACGGTACCCGGCTGCGCATTACCTGCAGCGCCTGCGGTATCTGCCCTCACCGGTACCTCCAGGGAAATGACACCCGCTGCGATGATATAGCCCAACTGTCCGGGCCGGTCGGCAATAACCGTGTAGCTCTGTGTGCCATCGAGGGTGGTTATCTTTGTCCCGACCGGGATAAGGGCCTGGCTCGCGGGGGTAAGACGGGAGAACGTCACGTTACCGGCAGCCTGTACAGCAGAGCGACGGAAAAAACCAAAGTCTGCCATCCAGCTGTCCAGGTCTTCGCCGGAGCATGTCGCCGCGCGGGTTGTCACCAGCAGCTTTACAATCAGCTGCTGGAGCCACATGACCACACCGGCATTGGATTCAGCCAGTGAACGCAGAATGCTCCCGATGGAAAAATCCACCAGCTTTGCTGCCCGAGCCTGTATCGCTGTGACCTGTTCGCCGACGAGTTCAGTGAAGGATTTGACGTTGAGCGATGACATCCGCTTACCTCGCGACATCGAAGTGGAGAGTTTCTGGCGTGCCGGTCAGGGCATCGGTGTAGACAATGGATACGCTGACACCCCCTTCAATCAGGACCAGTTTCACAACTGGCGGTGGATAGTGCGCGACGGCCTCTTCAAGCAGCATCTGGCCGCTGATGAGCGACTTCCACTCGCCCGGCTGTACAGCTTCACCGACTTTTTTACCCAGCCCGGCACCGTATTCAGGATGAAACAGATAATCACCGGGGTTGGTCAGCAGTCGTCGCAGAATACGTTGCTTCGTGCGAACGCTGCCCAGAGCCGTGCGCAGATCGCCCGTAGAGGAGGGCGCAAGATCTCCTCCGGTAAAATGATAAAGGTCGTGCATAGGTTACCGTTGCAGAGTGGCTTTGATTTGCTGTTCTGGCGGGGCTGTAAAGTTGCCCTGACCTTTCTCGAGATGTGTGTGACCGCTATAAACGGTACGAATATGATGAACCGTGCCATAGCGACCATTGTTGTCGCTGATCTCTTTACCGACCGTCAGATTTTCATCTATCCGGACGTCGCCACCAGTGAAGTGATGTGCTGGTGCGTCATAAATGAGTTTTTCCTTCGCACTCAGCAGGACGTCCCCGCTGTTGAGAAACTTCAAAAGCGATCCGCCCTGATGCACCAGCCAGAATTCACCGGAAGGGGGGCCCGGGCAGCGGTCTTCATCGTTATAAAACTGCCCTGCCGCCATGCCAACCCCGGCCAGGCTGGAATCAAACTCAACCTCAGCTACGGCACCAATCATCGGCCCTGCCGCAAGCCCCCAGCCGTTTCCTGCCCAGGGCGTGCTGAGGGGGATCCAGCCGGTTTCCTCACCCGTCGGCTGCAGCAGTACCTTCACTGTGTAGTTATCCGGGTCATAAGCCGTGATAATGCCCTGACGTGTGCCACTCTTACCCGCATTGCTCTGGCGCGATGTCGCCGCCATGATATTCAGCAGCGCCCTCACCGCTCAACACCCGGCGCCGTGCTGTGGTTCTTACCCGACATCTGCATGGTGTAGCCTGTTTCCCAGCTCAGCGTACGTCGCACCCGATCACAATGGTAAATCTGGTCGAACGGGCTTTGTGTACCCTCAATACGTACATGCATATAAGGCATGAGCAGGTTGTCACCTGCCGTTGATCCGCTAACGTTCATCTCGTGCTGTATCACCTGTCGGTAGATGGACTGTGCCAGCGCATGGGCTGCTTCAGGCGTTAATCCGTTACGTATGACACGATAAATCTGAGTGTCAGATGAGGCGCTTCCGGGAACTGTTCGCTTACCAGGGTTTGGGTAAGAGGCACTGAACTGTTTATTCTTGCACTTTGCATTCCAGCTGAGCACCTCAACCGACACTCCCCTGGCAATTGTCAGCGCACGTGAAAATGTCAGGTCATCGGAGACATTGCAGCGGGGATACGCCTGCTTACCGGGAGGCTGCCAGCGGATAACATAATCGTCATCAGCGGCAGGGTCGCGTCGGGGTTCGAAATGCAGGCTGTCACCTTCCACATAAACCGAAAAGTTTTCGATGCCCGCCAGGCTGGTTATCAGGTCCCATACCGTCTGTTCGCCTGTCAGGTGTGTCGAATCGATCTTATAGTATTCACCGACGCGCTGTGTCGTCGCCGTCACAACCGGTGTCAGGCTGTGACGCTGCGCCAGCGTGGTGACTATCTGTGAACTGGTGAGATTTTTAAAGCTTTCACCCGGTGTCTTCGCATCAATCAGCTTTGCGGTGAAATCGCGCCCTTCTGCTGAAATCTCAAAGCGTGCCGGTTCGTAATGCCAGGTATCAATGCTGCCTGTGATGTGTCTTTTCTCGTTAACACCGGTCTGGGTTACTATCGAAATGAACAGCTCGGTCCTGATCGTGGTCTGCACCGCCCACCAGTTAAGCAGCTGCATGTCCGGCGGCAGCGCTGAAATTGCCAGCGTAAGCTCAAACGTCCCTGCACCACGAAAGGCATTGTTCTCAACGCTGAATGATACAAATGGCACGTCTGTGCCATTTAAAACACAACGCCCGCTGACATGGCGGGCGCTCGATTCGGTAATGGGGTTGCTGACGTTCATAGCTAACTCGCCGGGCTGGTGGGTATTTTCAGCGTGTGAATGCCGCTCAGTTGCGGATCGGCCAGGTCATTGGCATCGGCAATGCTGGTCCATAAAGAGGCGTCCCCATACTGCGCTGATGCCACCTTATACAGATTGCCACCGGACAACGTTACCGCTTTGAGGCCATTGGCGGCCTGCCCTGAATTTACATTTTTGTTGAGCCTGCCCAGCACATTCTGAAGATGATACAGGGCCGGAATGCGGGTCGCGTGGTCTGACTGAAGAAGCAGATTACTGACGGTTTTTGATATGGGATTGCCGGGTACCAGTCCACCCAGCGAGGTAATCTCCAGAGCCGCAGCCTCGAGCAGTGCCAGCTCATGTTGAATGATGTTCCGGGCTGCAATCAGGGGTCTGACAACGGACTGAATCTGCGCAACAGTAGCATGCGCAAAGTCCGTTACCTTCTTAACCGCCTGATGCAGATTTCTGATAGCCTGCGTAACGGCATCAACGTTGATGATACTGGCAAGGCCCAGCGCGCGGCCCAGGTCGCTGTCAATCAGCTCCCGCAGCGCCCCGGTCAGGGCATCCACTTTCGCTGGCGAGCCCTCATTGCGGACAACCGCGACCTCAATGGAATAGGGGCGGCGCCAGACATATTCGTAGACCGGACTGAACGCGGTGATTACCACCGTGAAACGATAGTCATCGAGCGTCAGCAGAACCGGGTGCCCGGCATCCCGCATGCGTTCAAGCGCGCTCACCCGCTCACCCGCCTGCGAGCCCGTGATGATGCCAGACCAGGTCAGTGGCTCATACTCCGTGCCCAGCACATCAATAATGCGGTGGCCGCCAATCAGCTGATGCCGGACGGTTTTCTGTCTGCCGTGAATGACAACCTGTTCGGGGACCTCAAATTCCATAAACTCGAAGTCGCCCAGCATAAGCCGGGTAACAGTCGGATCGATACCCTGAGCAAACTGCGTGAGAGAATTCAGAAGGGACATACTGCGAGTGCCTGTTTCAGATATGACTGACAATGAAAAATAGGAGCCGCCATCTGTCGGGAGGCATGCGAATTTTCAGAGCCTGACCGTTCAGGCTGCCTGCAAAAGATGTCCGGACATCAAATATGGTGCAAAAAAGCACCTACCCAGACGTTATTCAGTCCGGATTTTATTCTGCTGCAGGTCAGCCAGATGATGACTGTCATTTATTCCGGCCAGTGCGATGTTGACGGCCTCTTCCAGCAAGTCATAAGTAACCTCGCCAGTCAGCACCCTGTCCCCGATAATGGTTGTCGGCGTACCTGAGTAATAAAGCCGTCTCATTAACGCCTTATTCACTTCGATAATGTTCTGTGTATCAAGCGGATAAGTTGTGACTTTCATTCCGGCAGCATGCAGGGCTGAATAAATACGCAGGTCGTCACCCATACCGCTGTCTGACATCAGCGCATGGTGAAAAGCATGGAATTTTTCAGGTTCTTCGATCCAGACGGCAAGCGCCATGCGCGTAACAGCGGTTGACGCTTCCGGACCGTATGAAATCAGTTTGTAGGTGATCGCAATCTGAGGATAGGCCTTTAAAAGCTTTTCCAGATTACTGTCCAGTCGTTTGCAATGAATACAGTCGTAGTTCACGAAACTGACCATTTTCAGTACAGGTTGCTCAGCACCGACGACAGGAGAGAGCGGATCGTTCAGCAGTTTATTTCGCATGAGTGCATCTGTCTGCGATGGACGCTGCGGCTGTTCTGCGGTAATGCCAGTGTTTGCCTGATGATGCGCCACCCCGGCAGTTGCCTGCCCTGCGCCCATGAGCATCAGCAATAAAACGAATTCATTAAGCATAATCCTGCTCCACAGATAATCTCACAGTTGCCGTAACGGAACGCAGTGACTGCGATTTTCATTACCTCACTAACAGTGAAATCAGCATGGCCAAAGCGGCGTTCAGAATTCTGAATACCGGCAGTTGTGAAAGCAGTTGAGGAAGAAGAGGCAGATAAGGCCTGCCCGCAGGAGTGTGATTTAAACCAGGCTGTCATCAGGGCAGAGAGAGGCTGCCAGCCTGACCGGGATACACCATCAGCATGGATGGATCGAAGGTGCTGGTGGATGACGGTGCTCTGGCTGCCTGCTTACTGATGCCACTCATGGCAGTGGCCACCAGTACCTGTCGACCTTCATGCGTCATCAGCAGATTTACGGGCTGCCCGTTATTAACGCCAGAAACTGGCGGTATCGGGGGATACCTGCCGGTTTTACGAAACGCCTGCTCACGAAGATGCTGTCTGTCGAAGTCCGCCTGGGCAGGCATCCAGGGTTTATAGGCAACGCCGTGGTCAAGCGCATTCTGACGTGCCAGTCTGCCACGCTCTGCCATTTCACGGCTCTGCGATACCGTGCTGCCGGGATACAGGGCGGCAAGCGTTACGGCAGAGATTATGCCCGGCAGACCGGTCAGCGCGGCGGTGAGTCCTGTCAGACCTGTAGTGGCGCTTCTGCCAATAAGCAGGTCAATGCCCCAGCCCGCCAGTTTAAGTGGTGTCAGCAGTGCGCCCGCAGCATGTCTGATGAGCCAAAATCCGCCACTGATGCCTGCAAGGCCGGTCACGGACAGCGCCGCCTGCCCCGCAAACTTCGCCATCTCAGGATGCCGGTGCGCAATGTCTGCCATCTGCTGAAGAGAGTGCGTGAGCATGTCTAGACCCTGTGTGAAGGTGTCCAGCAGGCCGCCATCTTTCCCCATCACCCGCTGCAGGTCCTGCCATTTCTTGTGAAAGTCGATCGCTTTGCCGTTGTAAGTGCTGCCGACCGCACTATAGGCATCATTCAGGCCGCGCGCGACTCCGTAGGCATCAATGCGGTGATGAATGGTCTCAAGCTGTTTGTCGATGAGACTGAACATCTTGCCGCCGGTACGCCCGAATATCAGGGCGTTCTCACGCTGCTTCTGTTCTTCGGTGTAATGGTGCCTGCGGTAGAGTGGCAGGATGACGTTTTCATAGTATTCGACAGGCGACTGGCTGAAGAGCTGCGCGTTTATAAGAGGATTGCCCCGGAAGCGCTTCACGCCGCCCAGGCTGTTTAGCTCTATCTTGCTGGCATCCCAGATGCCCATCGTCATCAGGTCGTGGGTGACCTGATTAGGCAGCTTCACAATCCCGTTTAACCGGTTGTAAGCGGTCATCAGCGCATCACCCGCTGAACTCCCCTTCAGCTCACCGATAATCGGCTCCAGCTCAGCAAACAGGGCTTTATTGCTCAGGTTGAAGGCCGAAGTCCCCGCTCTGGCCATAAACTGGCGGTACTGGGTGAAATCGACATTGCCGCCTGAAGACTGTATGGCACGGAACGCCGCGTCCATCAGTTCATTGAAGCGCCCCGGGCTTTTCAGTCCACCCGCCGTCTCGGTGAAGCGCAGCATATCCATCTGTTTTGCGGTTGTGGCTTCACGCTGATGTTCGTCCAGCCCGCGGGAGGCGAAGTTGATTCGCGCCAGCACCGGTGCCGCCAGTTTCGCCGCGCGCAGCTGCTCATCCAGCGTTTTTGCTCCGGATTCGCTGAATACCCCCTGCGCTTCCACCAGATATTTCAGCATGTCAGTGGCCGAGGAGCCCCGGATAAGGGTAGTTTCAGCGAAACGTTGTGCTTCATCTGTCGCAGCCTGACCCATGCCGAACTGTCTGAACTTCTCGGTCATGGTCTGGTAGCGGGCTGCCTCATCAACAAAGCCCTTCAGCATTCTGAAACCCAGATAGCCGGTGGCCAGATTTGTCATACCCTCTGAAAAGGAGCCTCCGCCGGGAGGGTGTCCATCACCGCCACCACGCCCTGCACCGCCGCCGCCCCAGCCGCCCGGGGGCTCGCCATTATGCCAGCCATGCCACCAGCCACCCTGTCCTGAAGGCGGAGGCAGTGCGAGCCTCCCGCCAGGGCTGCCATATCCACCGCTTCCTCCTGCAGCTGCGGCCCCCACTGCCAGAACGGGCAGTGTCATGGCTGCACCGTAACCACCCGCCAGCAGCGGGACATTACGCGAGGCACGGTTGATACGCTGAGTCTGGTCAGCTATCTCGCGGATGGCTCCGGCATATTCACGCGCACCGCGGGACGCGCCAGTAAATTCATTATTCAAAGAGCGATTAAGAGCCCGCAGCGCGGATGTGGCCTCACGGGCCGCTCGGGTTAGTGCTTTGATGTTCCGGGTGATGGTGACGAACTTCTTATTCAGCTCGATCGCATCACGGCTCACCTGCAGCAGGTTACGTGTAAGCTGATCGTCCAGCGCAAGGCGCACGGCTACGTGGTAAGCCTGAACATCCATAGCAACCTCAACTTCGAGCATAAAAACCCAGCTTTAACTGGTCTGGTTTTAGGTGAGAAATATTGAAAACAAATGCTGAACTTTGACACTATCGTAACGATAAACTTTGCGAGTTTAAAAAAATAAGAGCTTCTGTTATGGATAAACTTAGCCGCCTGTTTAAAAGGAAACGGTCTGCTCAATCGATGTACATGCGTACATCAGAAGATCAGCTTTCCCGGATCGCCAGAAATTGTAATCGGGATGAAGTGGCTTCAATACACATTAGATTAAAGTAATTTCGCTCTGAATTAGCAGTATGCTCCGAATGGGACGGTGACACTCAAGAGCAGATATGGGATGCGATCGAGACACATAAGCGTCTGCTTGTGCAGATTGATTTGCTAAAGAAGCTATAACCAGTGCTCATTTTCACTGAATAATCAAGGCTGGCTGCCGATACCAAATGCGTGCAACTCAAGGAGAACGCTCAATGGAACAACCAAACCCTCTCGCAGCCCTATCGTTGGTCATCTGGTTTTTGATGTTCATCCCCTGCTTCCGCATGGCGCAGAAGGCAGGCTTCGCATGGAAGATGGCGCTGCTGTTATCTTGTCCGGGAATACATTTCATTATGCTCTACGTCTTCGCTTACAAGAAGTGGCCGAACGCGCCTTATCAATGAGCACTGATCATCTGTCAGGATATGGCAATCAGACCTATCCGTGTATCTTTGCCTAATCAATCAACGCATGGATGAGCATAACGTTGGATTCTCCTAAAATCAGCGTCATAGAATTTATCAGGCGCATAAATGAAGGCAGTACTAAGCCCATTCTTTGTCGATGCGATGACGGCAACAAATACATCGTAAAATCAATGCCTTTAATGCCGCCCAAGCATCTTTTGGCAGAATTCATTTCTGCTTGCCTAGCTCAAGATCTCGGTCTTCCACTACCTGATTTTACCGTCGTTTATATCCCTGATGAGCTGCTAGAATTTTCGCCGCAACTCAAAAGTGACATTAATCCGGGATACGCGTTTGCTACGCTTTACATTGAAAATGCCGTTTCTTTGACATTTTCACAGTCTAGAAACGAGCAAATTGTCCCGATTGACGATCAGAAGAGAATTTTCTTGTTTGACAGATGGATCATGAATGGTGACAGAAGCCTTACTGCAATAGGAGGCAATGTGAACATGCTCTACGACGTTCAGCATGATAGGTATTACCTTATTGACCACAATCTAGCCTTTGATCAGAATGCGAACGCTGCTGGAGATTTCGAGTACCACGTTTACTCTCACAAATCGAGGAAGTGGACCTTTGACATGGTCGATCGTGTCGAGCATAAAGAAAAACTCTTAAAAACCTATTGCCGTATGCCTCACTTCTGGGAAGATGTACCGGATGACTGGCGTAGTGATCAGGATTTTATCAACAGTATCAACACTACGCTCATTAGAGCCGAGACAGATGATTTTTGGAGCAGTATCACATGACAACGCCTTGCTTATACAGCATCGTTCGATATTCACCCTATCCGGAAACTGAAGAGTTTGCGAACGTAGGTGTGGTCGTGTGCGCTCCAAAGGAGAATTTTTTCGACTTCATGATCACAAATCGAAATGACTCTCGCGTAAGGCGGTTTTTCCACGACGATTGCATTTTCCCTATAGCTAAAGATGCATTTTTTAGAGAGCTGGGATTTGCCAAGAACACTGCCCTTGAGATAAGCGGTGCGCAGACTCTTTCTCAGTTTTTCCACTACTTTACTGCAAGACGTGAATCAATATTTCACTTCAGCCAAGCCAGAGTTGTACTTTCAAACAACCCTAGAGAAGAAATGAAAAAAATCTATGATCGTTATGTAAATCATAGTGATTACACCAAAGCACGTAGAGAAGAGGTTTTAGCTAAAGAACTTAAAACAAGCATTGATAGGATTGACGCCCTAAAAAATATGTTCAGAAATCAGACCATTAACGGGACGCTTGCTAAGTTTTCTATGCCTCTTGTCGCCAAGAAAAGTGACGTCATATCACGAGCGATCAAGCCGCTAGCTTTTGAGCAATCCGAACCTGGGAAGATGATGGAACATGGTGACACATGGGTAATGAGAGTTACTCGTGCTGCAGAAGAAAAGTTACTCGAAGTAAAAGATGTGTTATTTACTATTGAGGAACCTCTCTCACCGACCTTGGCGCAAGTTAAGGTTCTTGATTCTATTAAGCTCAATTTAGATAAGCATAAAATTGCGCATGTTCCTGCTAGCGATCATCGTGCGGCAATTGAATTTGCATCGAATATCATCGTTGATCGGTCATGAGTATAGGGCCTGAAACTGGGCCCCTACTATTGCGTACAACTGCATTCTTTGAGTTTTAATTGTAGCCCGCATTTCACTGAATGAGATTGAATCTTCTCTTATATTTCATGTAATTAAATCTGATCTCATCAAGAAATGTTAGCGTTGTAGCCCTTCACCTCAACCCTAGAATACCGACAAATATTTCCTGATTTAGTAGACTTTGAAACTGCCCGATATCACCACGCCCATCGCCTCCCTCAGCGGGTCAATCTTCCTCACATATGCAGGCCCGATGAAAGGCCGCGGCGGTATGTGTGTAGTACCCACTTCCTGCCACAGCCCGATTTCACTCTTGGTCCCGACGATGGCTGCCAGACCAACCACTTCACTTTCGATTGAGTCTCTCAGTTCGCCAGAACGCAGCAGTGGCTCGTCTTCGCTGTAACCCTGGCGGACGCGGTCGTGTTTGGTCGATTCTGCAAGGGGTGCCCAGGCATCAAACGGCCCGTAAGCGGGCTGGTACACGCCAATTTCTTTTTTCGCCGTTTCCTCAATCTCTTTGACGATGATACGGAACCCCGCCTCCAGCCCGTTGGTAATTGAGGCTGAGGCAGAAGACAGTTCACGTGCAAACTGCTCAAGGTCCACTACTTACCCTCCTCCCATCTGCGTGTGTTCCAGTTGTAGGTGCCACCTTCAAGTTCGCCAATGACCACACCCATGGCGATGCGCTCATGGGCCATCAGCGCTGTCAGGCCCGGAAAAATCACGCTGAACGGAACCCCGGCTTTCATCAGCCAGCACTGGTTTATAAAACCGGGGTTCTGCGCTAGTTTTTTGCGGCGGCCTCCGTGGCCTCATCCTCTTCATCTTTCGACCTGGCACGCAGACTGGCACTGACCGCTTTGAGTCCGCTTTTGCCAAGAATGGCGAGCATGCTTTCAATCTGCTTCGGGTTCTGTGGTAACGGGTATTCCTCGCCGTCGATATCAGCTACGGCCGCCGCCGGAAAGGCATACATGTTCATATACATCACGTTGATGGCCATTTCAGGACCAACTGCAACTGTCAGGCGGGATTCCTGCACCGGGTCGAGTTCACGCAGGGTGATGACGCGCCCGCTGGCATCCCTGACCTGGTTTGGCTTCACCGCTGACTCCGTCACAACGGGTGGCATTTCATGCACTCTTACCTGCACCATGATTTGTTCCTCAGTTCACTTTTTTACGGCGGTTGGCTGTCCATGACAGGGTCTGGTTCACCGTCTTCTCGCCCTGCTTGTTACCGGCATCGGTAAGGTGAAACGACACACCCTCATAGCGATACACACTGACGGTGCCGTTTGCCTCGGTGATGGTTTCGGTGATGGTGCCGCGGGGCTGATCGATGCCGTTGTAGTAATTGTCTTCCCACCTGGCCCAGAAGTCGTCAAGTGTGGCATCCATACGTTCAGCCGTGATGGTGCCATTCCAGCCGACGGGGATCTGCAGTTCGTCAGTAATGCCATTGAGCGGCGTGATTTTATGGGTCGAGACCTGCGGCTTTGAGTCAAAGCTCATGATTTTGGGAATGCGCAGTTTTCCCGTGGGCGTATTGATATCAACGGCAATGTCACGCCCGACGGTATAACCAAGGGTTGGCATGGTCTATCTCCGGAGTAATGAGAGAGGCAGTGTTCAGCGCGACAAGCTGTCTGAAACGGAGATGGACACGCTGCCGCCCCCTTCCAGATTCACCAGGAAGTAGCGCACCACATTGAGGTATTTCACCTGCACATCGGCGGTCATGTAGCCCAGTGCCACGCGCGCATCCGGGTTATTGGCTGCATCGAGTCGCACCGCGAAGGCCGGTCCGCCATTCGGGTCGCCAATCATCTTCAGCGTCTCCAGATTCGACAGGAAAGATTCCAGGGTGCTTTTAGTTTCCCGGCGCAGGTCCGTGGTCTGATTGTCACCCACCACGCTGCCGAAGCTTGCCGCAATGGTCAGCGACAGGAAGTTGGTCATGCGGGTGTAAGTGTCATCGTTCTGGGTCGGATTTGATGAGGTATTGCGCCCCGAGCGCATCCCAAAGTAACTGCCGCCCGGACACGGATTGGTGATGACGTCAAGGCGGGCTGAGTTTATGGCTCCGATTTCCGGCACGGAGTATGGACGCCCCGCCAGCTGCCGCTCGGTGGCAATGATGGCGGGGATGCGCTTGTTGAGCGTGGAGATATGCGGTGCCCGGGCGGCAATGTTGGCCGCTTCAAACGTGGCGGGCGCAATCATGCGGTTTGTGCCGTTTGCGGTGTCCTTCCAGTAAGGCCAGTCACCCACAATCAGCTTGAGATGCCAGTCGTCCACGCCAGAACTGTTGAGTGCTTCTGACACAGCCTTGCATCCTGCGGAGGCCGGGCCCTGGGCGATGGCATAGGCACCCTCGGAGCGCGCAAACGCTGCCATGGCGGGCCAGCACGCTTTATCGGTCACATCGGTAAGGTTGATGACCTGTGAATTCGTGCCACGCAGTGCGTACATGCCCTTACGGGGTGCATCAGTGCCATCCGTCCCCAGGAGCGTAGCATCCGTGATACCGGTCGCGCCGTCAGTGCCGCCGCTGAGTGTGACCTCGCTGACCGCAGCCTGTGCAGGCGCTTCAGTTTCAGTGACTTTCGCACGTACCAGCTGGCTGGGGCCACGGATATTCATCTGGCCGTGATTCACCGCCTCCGCCATGGCTCTCCACAGCGCCTCCCCCTCACCCTGCAGGTTATCGAAGACTTCCGCACTCACGCCCGGCAGACTGAGGGTCAGCTTTTTCGAGTTCACGGCGGTACCGCTGCCGATACCTGCAATTATCTGGTTTCCCCGCGTACCGCTGTAGAGTGCGGTCAGCAGCAGGCCTGATTTACTGGCATTTTCACAGAGTCGGCCACTGGCCGCTTTATCCTGACCGTTTGTCACACGCACACAGTTCAGGTTTGCGGCGCCGAGCTGCAGTGAAATGGCAGCCGCCGTGGCCAGGTCATACTGGCGGTCTTTAGGCGTGCCCAGAAAGAAGGCCATGTCGTTATCAGAACGGATACAAAAGGCGCTGTTAACCGGCCCCCAGCATGCCACACCCACCAGCCCCAGCCCGTCGGTGGGTACACCGTTAATGTAACGGGCCCGGGGCGGGACAACCTGGACATAAAGGTCAGGTGCCGTGAGTGCAGACGTGTTGAGGTCGCCGGTTGAATAAATCGGCATGAGAGAGACTCCGGATGAGTGAGCTGATGCTGGAAAAAAAAGGGTTATCGCGTGG
Source organism: Pantoea pleuroti (assembly GCF_014156615.1). NCBI lineage: Bacteria > Pseudomonadati > Pseudomonadota > Gammaproteobacteria > Enterobacterales > Erwiniaceae > Pantoea > Pantoea pleuroti. The sequence continues at coordinate 291,152 of NZ_SBFD01000004.1, forward strand.
TCTGGTGCCCGTTCAGGGTGACCTCAAACTGTGTCACCTCAGGTGCGGTGATGGTCCGGGTGGTGGCGTAATTCACGCTGAAAATCAGGTCGCGCCGGTAGACATGCCAGTTCTCTGACCTGTCCGAATCAAACTGCCGGGCATAAAGGAGCTGCGCGGGCGCGCCGTCGTTGAGGTCAATGTGACACTGTTCAGAGAGCGCCGTATCAATGGCACTGCCGATGCGGTCCCGGAGGCCGGGCGTGGGTGCCCAGACAGTAATCTGAAAATCCTTTATCTGCCTGTGCAGCTCTTTTACAGCCGTGCCCGCGGTGGTAACGGAAATACTGAGATGCTCTGCCAGCGGGATGCAGACACTGCTGAGCACAGTGAATGACTTCGGCAGTGCTACAGACAGCGCGTGAATTGCCCGTCCAGCCGTGGTTCCCGCCCGGAAATGGAAACTGAACGTTTTCCTGTTAAGGGTTATCAGCACGTTTGTGAGTGCCGACGCCACACCGGCAACACTTATCGCGGTGCCGTTCACTGTGAACTGCAGCGTGGGTTTGCCCTTCGCCATTAAACGGAACGGCCTGCCAAGCGCCGTGCTGATTTTACGCTCTGTCGGCAGCGGCCAGACGGAGATGTGCACACCACCGTTATCTATATCCTGCTGCAGTGTTCCCGGCACCGGCCAGCCCGGGTAGATTTTTACTGAAGCGTTAACAATACCGGGTAACTGGCAGCCTCCAGGATACACCACCCCGGCTACCCGCCTCGCCAGGTAGCGGGCGACATCGTCGGTACTGGCCATGTTACACCGCCACCTGAAGCGCCGTAAGACGCCAGCCCATGTCGGTAAGCTCCGTGCCGCTGATGACAAAACGATGCCCGGCGTCATCCGTTATAAAATCCCCGGCATGAACAAAGACGCCTCTGAACGCGGGCATCATAATGTTGTGCCACGCGCTGCGCGTTTCACCTGGCAGCTTCAGCGGGCTGTGCTCACCGCCCCGGCTCAGCACAATACTGGCGGGCCAGCCGGACATGATGATCGCTTCATTTGCTGCAGTCGTGCCACCGTAATCCTGAAGTCCGGCATCATTACCCGTCTGAGCGGTACGCCGGATACTGACAAGCCGCTCAGCTTTGACACACAGGATAGGCTGTATCAGCGGCATGGCTGCCACGTAAAAGGCCCCCTCTGTGGACACCAGGATATCGCCTGCCTCAAACCCCGCCGCGTCAAAGATACCAATACGGGTGGCCTGTCCGAAACGCGCCGCCCGCATATAGCCATAATCGGTGGTGAATGAGGCCGAAAGCTCCCGTAGCGGTTGCGCATCCAGCGGGCTGAAGGGTGAGGCTGCCCGGTAATGACTCGCCGCACCGCCCAGGTGTTTCGCGGCCTTCCCGTTACCCTGGTTCACCTTCGCCGCCAGCTCATGCGCGTCCATATCAGCATCGGGTCACAGTTGATGCGCCCTTGCCCAGCGACGGGCCCGACGGGATCCCGAGTAGTCCGCAGAGCTGACGCCGCCACTGATTGTACAGACGCGTGCGATCTGACACTTCAGATCGGTTACGCTGCCATACCGCTGCTTTATCCGTATCAAGATTTTCCGCAGCGCGGGCAATACCGCTCTCCAGCCCTGCCAACGTAATGAGGTAGTTCGCCACAATCTGTTCCTCCTCATCCCGCAGCGTGTTCAGTCGATGCGCCAGCGTCTGATATCGTCCGGAGGTGACCTGCGCGTACGCCACATCTGAGCGATCGTCCGGAGTGGTATCACCCAGCATCGGATAGCCCATGTAACGACGTGCGTCCGCCTGCTGTTGGGGAGTCAGCATGAGATACCTCATTCAGTGAAATGTCACCGGAAATGGCAGCTACAGGCTAGCCCAGCAAAACGGCGGTGTGTTCTGGTTTGATGTTCTGACAGCCCCACGCAGCAGCGATTTCATAACGAACACGGCGATACTGTTTGTACATGGAGACTTCGAACGACATGTTAGTGCGCGGGTCGGTGATCATGATGCGGTCATCCGCCATGTCGCCTTCTTCCGGCAGCGCCGGGGCGCGGGTGGCCAGGATGATGGCTGAACGGCTGAATGCGAAGTTGGCAGTAAATTCACTGACAATTTCCAGTTTGGTTCCTGGCTTAACATTTTCCATCAGCCCGGGCTTATGAATGTCGATGGTGTTAAAACTTTTAGCGGCAACTATATATTTGTGCTTCCCAATAATGACGACGCACCCCTCCTCAACGAACCCGGGCACACTGGATTTGCTGTTGTCGTTGCCCGTGGGCTCAATTTTTACAGACAGGCTTCCTTCAGCGAGATCTTCTGCAACAATGAAGATTCTGTCCTTGACCGGCTTTTCACCCGACTCACTTTGAGCCTGAGCGATACCCGCCGATTCACGCAGAGTAAAACCATGCAGCTCCAGAAGTGTGCCCTGAGAACGCAGCGCAGTGGTTCCGGCCTCATTGGCTTTGGTGAGCTGCGCCATGGTACGCAGCGCCGCGCCTGCAGTGGTGTCAATGACGCACTGCAGATCGCTCAACGGTGCACCATTGTCAGTCAAAATTTTGCGTACCTGGGCCGTGTCAGTGAGTGTATCTTTGAACGGTGTTTTTCCTGCCTCACCGGCTGCGCGTGATGCGCGGCGGAACAGCAGACCCAGATCTTCTTCGATTTCATTGACCAGTGTGCGCATCGCCTGAGTGACCTGGTCACGGCGGATACCGTGATAACCCGGGCCGGATTTAATGCCCTTCTGCTGTTCGCCTTCCCAGCGGAACGGCACCATGCGCGATTTCGTTATGGCCAGCGGCACATTACCGATATCCTGGTCACCGTCATCTGGCGGCAGCTGACCGGGCTTAACATCTTCAGCGTCTGAAGCTGGCGTCACAGGGATACGAATCGGCTGATTCAGCGCTGCACGCTCTGCCGTGGCGTCCAGTGTAACAGAGGGAATGAAACCGCAGAGTTCGCGCGAGACGATATCCAGCGACTGGTACAGGTCGGGAATGAGTTGAGTCAGGGTATTAGACATGCAGGGTTATCCAGTTAATCGGTAATCTGTACACCCGCACAGGCACGTTCGCTCTGCTCGTGAGGGCTGAGTGATTCGAACTGTGCACGGGTAAGTGTGTTTGAGCTGCTGTTGCCATTTCCGCCGGAGGAGCCGCCGCCTGATGCGCCGGTGCCCTTGAGGATCTGGTCTTTATACGGGTAGTGCTCAACGAGAATGCTCAGCGCTTCATCAAACCCCGCCGCTTCCCCGGGTCTGACCGCACTGAAGATTTTGTTTCCGTCGCGGTCAAAAGCCGTGACGGCGTCACCGACAACCTGAAAGTTGCTGCCGAAACGGGCTTCCACCAGGTCGGCCGGAATACTCATCTTCTCAGCGATGAATTTTGAACGGGCGAAACTGCCGCCAATTTTCTCCGCCGTGAGCTTCTGGCTCAGGTCGTCGCGTTCTTTCACGATGGGGGCATACTTCTCTTCCAGCGCACGTACGGCTTCAGTGCGGACCTTTTCGACTTCACCGGCATCCACCAGCGTTTTGTCTTCCAGGTTCTTCACGGTATCCAGTGCTGCCAGCGCAGCGGCCGGATCATCAATGCCTTCAAAGGTCTTCAGCTGCGTTTCAGCACTTTCCGCACGCTCACGGTGCGACTTTGCCTCACCGTTAAGACGCGAGATGGTCTGCAGGGTGCCGGGGGCATCAAACACCACCTCTTTGCCGTCATCCTGCACGTACACAGGTTTGCCATCGTTTACGACCACATGGCCGTTCTCATCGAGTTTCAGTTTCATCAGGGTCATCCAACCAGGTAAGAGCCATCCGGCCCGTGGCACCGTGCTGCATCCGCAGCGAACGGCAATAAAAAGACCCCTGCCTCTGCACGGGCCCGGAGAGGGCTAAACCGGGGATGTGGTTACCGGCTTAGCTGGCAAAGACGGCGGCATGGCGCGGATACGCGCCTGCTCTTCCGCCCAACGGAGTTCGCTGTTAATAAGGCCACGGCGCTGTATCTCGTTGAACAGCGTCTCGTCAGACAGTGCCCGCGTTTTATACATGTCCACCAGGAAGTCAGCGGACGCTTCAGCCAGCGTGGTGGCACCAAAATCACTGAAGATAGTGACGTGCCCGCCTTCGGATTCACCAATCCATTCCGCCAGATACTGCAGCGCCAGCCGGGCCGCATCGGTGAGGTCACACACCATGCGCTGCAGGGCACTGGTGCTTGCTTCGTTATCCGTCAGCGTTTGCACCACGGTGCGGTGGCCGGGTTTTACCACCAGCAGCTCGGCTCCTATCTGGCGCATTTTCTCTTCAAGATCGATAATATCTGTGCGCCCGGCCTCGATGGCTTTGCCGCTGTGCTCCACATAACGCAGGTCTGCTTCATCCTCTTCTGACAGGATGGCCGATGCCGCACCCACCGAAATCGGGCCGTCACCAAGCTTTTTGCCGAACAGCACCGGTACGCGGGCGACATGAAGAATGGTCTGCTGGTCGCTACGGGACTGCCAGTGTTCGACGTTGAGCCAGGCCAGTTCAGCCAGCGGCGGCCGGCCATTCATAAACCCGCGTTTGTCACCGTAGACCGGAACAAAGGTGATTTTCTTCAGGCTGGTGGTGCCTTCATCGTGCAGCTGCCACTCCAGCACCCCGCTCGTTTCATTCAGCTTTTCGCGATAGATCCGCCAGCGGCCGGGATTCAGCACCCTGACCTGCTCAATATTTTTCACGACAAATTCATTCTGCGGGTCGCGCTCACTGACCGTCTCGACGAAGCGCAGCAGCGTGAATGTCTCCTGTCCGTTGACCCGTTCTGAGTCGTAATCCAGCAGGCTGGTGGCATTCACCCTGGCGAAATAAGGCCTCAATCCGCGCTGGCGCTCTTCAGCCAGGGAGAGCGGTTTATCCGCAGGTGGATGCTCGACAAGGATGCCGCAGAGTCCGTAGGCCATCGCTTCTTCAAAGGTGTCAGCCAGAAAGGAGTGCAGGTTAGTGCCCTGCAGGTCCACATCCCCGAACATCTCACGTATGCGCGCAGGCACCGCGTCTTCATTCCAGGTGACCGGGCGGGAAAAAGGTTTGCCACTCAGCACCTCGACCGTACGCGAAAAGGCCGGGAACAGCGTCGCCACCGCCAGCCGGTTCTTATAAAACACTTCTTCCTCACTGGGCCATTTCGGCAGATACATTTTGCCTGCCTGACGCATTGCCGCTGTGCCGCCCAGCAGCGTGCTGATCATGGGCCAGCATCCGGCCATCGACTCGATTTTGGGCGATCGCTTCCGGACGTCGTTGCTCATATTGATGTTCTGTCAGGCAGAGAATGGACGGACTGTTGTGCCCTTCGGCTGGAACAGTTCTGTGATAGCCCAGACCAGCGCATCCAGGCGGTCCGGTGATTTCTTCGCGGTAGCGGGCACGTATTCCAGCAGCTGGTTTTCGAGCTGGTAGAGGTTGCCACAGTGCGCCACCCGTCCCTGCTCATACAGCGCTGAAATGGGCTCAGCCCGGGCAAACTTGCCCTTACTGGCATGGACGCGGACGATCCGCCCGCGGTAGCCCGCATTGCGCAGCGTGTCTTCGGCCATGTCGCCGCCCTGATTGGTTTCAATGACGATGGCTTCAGCGTGGTGCTCTTCATAGGCTCTGATGGCGCGCTTCGCCCAGCCGTTCGGCGAGTACTTACCGGAGTAATCTGCATCTGCAGAAAACAGCCTGTCATTACCGCGCCCGTAACTGCTTGCTACCACAATCCCGGTTTCATCACTGTCTTCGCTGTTGGTGGCCTGCGGGTCAATGGCGACGACCGTCCGCGACGGCTGCAGAGTGATATCCAGCGCGCGTGCACCGGACACCATCGCTTCGGTCCAGAGTGCACCGTCGGCATTAAACCGGCGGGGCCGCTGCATATACTGTGCTTCGGCTGTGCGCCGGTGTGAAAACAGTGAGGTGCGATGCGATTCATTGTGCTTGTACGGCCATAGCCAGCCGTCAGGCAGACCATGTTCAATGGGTATCGCATGCGAGTTTTCCGGGTACAGCAATGAATACTGTTCGCTGTTATCAATCAGCACCGGCAGGTTCAGATGATGCCACTGTTCGCCACTGCCACCGCGCAGCAGATAGCCACTCAGATCGTGGTAGTGAATGCGCTGCATGATGACCACGATGGGCGTGGTCTCAATGGCCAGACGGGAACGGATGGTTTCGTTGAAGCGGGTGTTGACCCCGACGCGTATGGTTTCGCTGTAGGCGTCGTCTGGCTTCACCGGATCATCCAGAACCAGACAGCCCTGCCAGCCCGGCTCCATATGCCCGGCACGAAAGCCGGTAACCTGTCCTGCAGCCGATGAGGCATACACCCCGCCGCCGTATTCCGTCCACCACATGGCTTTACTGTCGGCATCGTCGCGCAGTGCCATCGGCCACATGGCCTGAAAGGCGGCAGATTTCACGATGCTTCGCGTAATTGATGAGTTCAGTAATGCCAGGTTGTGGGAATAGGACAGATGCATGAAGCGGGCGCGGCGGTTCAGCGCCAGCCCCCGGCCCATCATGTTAATGGTGGCCAGTTCCGTCTTGGTGTAGCCCGGGGGCACATTGATGATGAGTCGCCGGATGTCGCCATCAATCACCCGGTCCAGCGTCTGCTGTATCACCTGATGATGAGGCGCGACAATCATTCTGCTGCCGCTGCGCTGCTTGAAGAAGTAACGGGTAAAGTAGAGTCCGTCCTCTTCACACTCTATTTTGCGTGCAGCGGCCTTAAAGTCAGCAGTCGTCATCCTCTAGCATTTCCCGGCGCGCCTGACGGTATTCCTCGCGCGAGAGCAGTTTAACCTCAACCGGCCCACCATCTTTGCCGGTCAACGCGGTGGTAGTCTGCTCGCGGAAGGCCTGGACCGAAATGTGTTTGCCCAGCAGCTCAAGGTTTCTGAGCTTATCAGGCCACTTAATCTTCTTGAGGATGTTCTCCATTGTCGTTTCATCAAAGTTGGTAACGGTGGTCAGTATGTCAAAGCCACTTAATGTGGTTCGCCAGACTTTAGGCCATTCGTGGACCACCTTCAGGCCTCCGTCATCCTTCAGAATGTCGAGCACATCCATTTCGTCTATCTCCACCAGGCGGCGCAGCACGTAATCTGCGTTTACCTCTACCCTTTCGTTGCGCTCTGATTTAAGGTCAATGATGCGTTGCGCAATGTCAGGCTTTGACAGGTTTTCAGATCCGGTACGGTTTGCAGTCTTTTCGCTGTACCCCGCCCGAATGGCCGCTTGCGTGGCGTTCAAATCGATGAGGTACTCGCGACAGAACATTTCTTGTTTGTCGGTGAGTGCCATTTATATTTCCCAGGTGAATTATGAAAATCGAAGATGTTTTTGATTATCTTCCAGCCAGACCCAAGCTAACGGAAGAGAAATTGCTGCTAGATTCCATTCATGAAAATTCAGATTGGCTGCCATTCTTGCATCATGTTTTGGGTTCTGGGCTGATAACTCCATCCCTTCAGAACGCTTTTCACACCAAGTGGATTGAGTGCGGCCACTTTATTCGTTCCCAATTAAAGGATGACAAAGCTGTGGCGCTCCTACTCTTAAAGCTCATGCCCAAATATTCTGGTGATGGCCTAACTGTCTTTCGTGGTGAAAATGAGCAAAGATTCAATTCAGGTAAAATAGGTTTCTGCTGGACCACTAATCGTGAAGTAGCTGAGATGTTTGCCCGCGGTCTGAACGCCTGCCAAAGTCGGGGCTTGCTCTTACAATGTTATGCACCATCAGGAGCAATATTTTCAGGCCCAAATGAACATAGTCACTACTTAGGCGAAAGCGAGGTGACTGTGAACCCTGTATTTTTGGAAAATGTTCAAATCATTTCTTACTATCCGCGCTCTCATTAATACCCTCTGGCACGTACTCCATCTTGAGCACGTCATCCGGAGTGAGGTATATCCAAGCGCCATTTTCCTGAGCAACACCAATGAAGCCGTTTACGATTTCAGGTTGTGAGCGATTCATAATGCCAATGTGAATTTCGCCTGATTTGGTAGTGACTGTAATGCGGTAGACGTCAGGCATATTCACTCCAATAAAAAAGGCCGCCGCAGCGACCTTGATCTCTTTAGTTTCTTTTATGATGTATGACAAGCAATACTGCAGGTTCTACAACCATTCGCCCTTGAGTAGCCGAGCCTTTTCGCTTCCTGCACAGCAGGTGCGCAAGTTGTAAAATTGCCAAGTGAAACCCTGTTTTGGGGTAATGGCAAAAAACGGCAGCTATCAGTGTGAACTTCATGGTCGCCATTTGCTTGTTGGTTTTTATTAACGTAGTAAGAGGTCATTTCGTAATCCCTTAAGACAAGCTGAACATTCAGCTCAGAGATACTATCTTGCATACATCGTCGACATAAGAATTATCTTACTGCTCTTTGATCCTCGTCACTCATCATGAAGGCAACCATATCAGGATTGGCTATTCTGCTGATGTGCTCTTCTTCAATAGCCAAAACGCGCTTCTCTTTCTTACGCTCATTCATCAACTGGCTGCCAATGGTGCCTTTGAGCTTAGATCTGGTCTCTTTAATGGCGTAGCAATGCTGAAGCTCTTCACCCATTGCAGCCCGCTGGCTGAGTCGTGTGGCCATCCAATTAAACGCAGCGATGTAGCTCTCTTTGATCGCCGCCGCTGCATGACCTGTGAATCCCATAATCAGGAACATGCAGCCGTCACGGGTCATGTTCATCATTGGCTGAACGTCGCCATTTTTATCAATGAAATCAGCGGGCTCGAAATTGAGCCGGTTAAACTCAGGCGAACACTCAAGATTCCTGATGGCCCTCAACACGTTTTTATGTGCTTTACCAAAATACTCTGCGACCTTGACGGAGGTAGTAATAACTTCCCCGCCTTTAGGCTGCACCATGTCGCGAAAGTTAAAAGCGGGAATAACTGACGGATTATTCATTGCGTTTCTACCTTTTAGAAAGATGAGCCTGTTCGCACAGAAAAGCCGCCCCGAGATGGTCGCCACCATATACGGCAGTTCTCAGGCTCAGCTTTCTGAAAGACTCGGGAGTGATATGCGCTGCGATGCGCGGGGGGTTCTTGCAGACGTAAAAAAAACCGCACCATCACTGGCGCAGCTCTCATTTCTTACAGCTTAAAATACTTTTTGCGGACCGCGTGAGCACTAATTCAGGCATTGCTCGTCAATGTACTGCTGCAATCCTGCTATTTGGTTTCCGGCAACTTCGATTCGCTCTCGGAGGGTGAAATGATCCTGTTGAGCGGCGTCAGTAAGACCGGTGGTCAATTTTTCATAAGCTGTCGCCACTCCAAGGAGGCGCAATAACAAATGCGACTTATGATGATTACCTGTTAGTCGTGGTAAATCACTTTTTGCTAAATTCAACACTATCTGTCGTGCAGTCCAGCATGCCAAAGTATTCCCCAAGTGCTGACTGGCCGTTACGCTGAGTAAAAGGGACTAACCAGATATCGTTCCCGAATACCATCTGACCATAATCGATCATAATCCCGTTCTTTTCAGCGGCGTCCTGAGCGTCAGAGAAGCTTTTCCATTCAGCTTGATCTCCGGTCTTAGCCCGAATAACCTTAGTCATGATGGTCTGATTATCATAATGCCGGCAGGCTTCAGCCTGAGCAGCATCAACTTTCGAAGGCCTGAATGATAATATGAGAAGTATCATTACAGCTAATGCGAGTACTGCGAGAACTAGAATGGCGATGACTAAAATTTTGACGAACCTTTTCATATGAGCCTCATCCTGAGCTATTTTGATGAGAATCATACCTGATGCTCCCTGTAATGATCACGCTGCCATGCACGACGGGTGCACTGCATTGCTCACAGATACTTAATCGCCAGTGCTTTCACATCGTCCTTTGCGGCGTCGCCCAGCAGAGCAACTCCGTTTTCAAAAAACGCCAGCGCAGCTTCAAAATCATGAAAGCCCACTTTGACTTCAGCTGATGGGGGCATCTGCGCTGCTTCGGCAGAGAATCCGGACTGTTCAACAACTTCGTCATTCATTGATTCTGACATTTCAGTACTTGCTTCTTCAGGGTGGATAAACTGGCCTTTCAGCCACTGGAGGAAATTCATTTCTGCCGTTCCCGTTCAATTTGCCGGATGGCGGCCTTGTCGTGGTTGCACTGCTCCAGAGCGTTAAGCAGACGCTCATTCAGCTCCAGGCTGTCTCCCCAGGTCAACGGGTCAGGAATCAAAGGCACAGCGCAGTCAGCCAGCAGACTCACCGGAATGGGCACTGGCGGCACCGGTACGTACTTTGTCCCGGTGCGCACGCAACTGGTCAGCAGCAGGACGAGGCACAGGTTCAGTAGCACAGCTGTTACCCTTGACCAGCTTGTGAATAACCACCACCCTGCGCTCGCTTTCTTCATTGCCTGCCTGATTTGCATTTTGAGTTGCCCGGGCAATGTCGCTGAAGAGAGCTGTTGCCCTGAGAACATTAGTCGCGAGCATCTCTGCTGAAGCTTTTTCCTGCGCCAGCTGCCTGTTCTGCTGAGTGATCACAACTTTCGATAAGGACTGAAGCTTCAGGGCGACGCTTAGCGCGATGACCAGCAGTAGCAGGCCTGTGATGGTAACGGCACCCCACTTAACGCGGCTTAAGGTCATCGCTGCTCTCCGCCAGGCAAAGTGCACGCTCAGTTTCGCGACGCTTCATCAGCCCTTTCCACCTTCTGCCACTGGCAAAGATCCAGCGGCGCAGTTCATTGCAGGCACCCGTCGTGTCGCCTGAGTTGAGTTTTCTCAGAAGGGAAGAGCGGGAAAAAGCGTCAGTACCGGTGTTATAAGCAAAGCTGTAGAGTGCGGCGCGCTGATAATCGCTGAGGGTAACCGTGACCATGCTGTCTACGTCTGCCTGAACAGGCTTGAGGTCAGCGCGCAGCAGAGCGTCGCATTCCTGGTCGGTATAGATTTTGTTACTGACAATATCGGGGCCCGTATGACCATCACACACGGTGAGCACACCGGCAACATCCGGATAAGGAACGTAACGACGCCCTTCCAGACCATCCGGACCGCTGAGCAGTGTAATTGCCAGAGTCAGGGCACCCGCACCGGCTGCAGCCAGAAGTCTGTTACGCAGCGCAGCGGAAATAGCCATGATTTATTGCGGCTTATTCTGGCAGGTACAGCGCAGCGCCCTGATTTCTGCCAGTGTCGCCTTGCGCCGGTAATACCCGTTGATGACGCAGGTTACGGTTGCAAGACTGATACCGGCCAGAACGCCGACGGCGCTCCACTCTTCCGGACTGAAATAGGTCAGGATGCCGTGGACGATTTCGCCCGCGGATACGCCATAAGCGACACCAGTTGTGAGTTTGCTCATCAGGATTTGCCGCGCAGAATAGGAGAAAAGTAGCCGGAGCCGGTGGATGAGCAGGATACAGTGACGGCATCCGGTCATAAAAAAAGCCCTGACAAAAATGCCAGGGCTGAATAGAAATCTCTCGAGGGTCATTTACCCATCGTTGGAACCAATCTAACACAAAAAATGGAAAAGTAAATAGTGAGCTATAACATCGTTACATGAATTATCGCTCGCTATTTAGTAATGCGCGATAACGCCTTCTCTGCCCAGGCCTCTTCCCGGTGCAGCTCGGCGACCAGAAACTCCAGTAGCTGCTTCACGCTTTTGTTCCACGTATCAAGAGTAAGAGCCTGTGTGACCTGACACACCGCCCTGAACACAACAGCGGAAGGGATACGTTCAAAGCCGCGCCCGGAACACCGCTTACAGGGCTGATAAACCGGCACACCCTGAAATCGTGTCATCACACGGTTAACGGATTCTCCTCGCCCTTTGCAGTCCTTGCAGGCAGCCCGCACGACACCTTTTCCGTTACATTTGCTGCAGCACTTTCCGTTGCACAGGCCTGTGCCGTCACAGGCATGGCATGGCGATTCGGTATCCGGGCTTCGCGCATAATCGAGAAAGGCATAGCCCGCAATGATCGTGATGACGGCCATGCGCTCTTCTTCGGAAAGTTTTGTGAGCGCAGGATAACGTGAGGATGACTGCAGGCCTGTCATCGCCAGCAACCGTATGGCGCGCGCTCTGTCCTGACCGGAGACATTCATTTTTCCAAAAAAGGCAGAGTACCCGAGCGGAGCACGTTTCTGTGTCATGCCCAGCGCAGCCATTACATCGCTGCCGGACATGGCATCAGGTGACAGGGATGACTGACAGACGATTGGGGTAACGGAACGCGGGGAATGGTACTTAACAACACTTTCAAGTTTCATGGTAAAGACTCTGTGCCGGTAAGAATGTCACCGGCACTATGAGTCGTGTCAGATTCATTTTTCTGAATGCCTGCAGGCACGTTCTGACGAATGAAAAATGAATTTCTGCACAAATTTTTCTCTGGGCAGCTGATGCCTGCCCTTCTCCGTCACCCGGCACCACAGTTCAATGAGCGCTTCGCCAGAATGGTGACGGGGGCTGGCGCCTTTTTTCCATCCGATTAGTGTGGAGGCAACCACATCCAGTTCATCTGCGATGTCCTGAAGGGAGTAACCGGAACGGCTCAGGTCTGTGAGGATCCGGAACCAGTCGATTTTATGAATATTGATGACGGGCACGCGACTTCCCCTGCTGTTACAGCCTGAGTAAATCTTTGAGATTTCTGACGCCCAGCTTATTAGCACAGTTTTTCCGGTGCTGGTAAAGCGTTCTGGTTTGTATACCCAGTGCTGAGCAATGATGACTGACATCTGTGCCGTTAAGAAAGCCATCAATGACGGCATGCTCACGCAGCGTTATTCTGCAGTTTTCTCTGTCTGAAGGTTTCCTGTCCAGATAGCGTTTGAGAACGAATGAGATGCAGGAAACAGGCATGGACACATCCAGAACATATTCCATATCGCATACCCTGTTCAGAAGGTTTCTTTTCCGTCTGTCCAGAAGAGCCTGACTGTCTGAAAAAACCAGCACGTTACCGTTTGTTTTACGCACCAGCGTGAGAAATAAGCTAAACCAGTCCGGAAAGAAGTCATGGTACCCCAGGCAGATAACGGCGAGATGATAGCGACCCGGATATCTGTTCGCTTCATGACTACTGAATTTCAGGCCGTTTCCGCACGATAATACTGTCAGATTTCTTTTTCTGCATGCGGTGTGTATAAGACTGAATAGTCCATAATGTAAAACATTGTTGTCTCCGATGACGACAATACAGCATTCTTTGCTTTTCATATCCTGCCTTCCGTATTAAGCAGTTCATCCCAAAAGAATTTACATCCACCCTCCTAATGACGCGTATTATTACTACTCATATACTGCAGGACATTCAATGCAATCGTTTGCCCGACAGAAATGCCAAACAAAACCACCCCCTTAACCTGTTGATTAAAATAAGTTAAAGTCATACCAGGAAAAGTATTAGGATTAACTTTCAGACTCCTGTTAGCACCCATTCCTAACCAAAATGAATTCTGACGAGCCTGAATAATAGAAGGCGGATTTATACTTTCATACAGACACTCACATATCGGTTAAATTCACATCGTGAAAATCACCTTTTAGTCATGAAAAAGTAGGGAAGATAATGAGAGGAGTGCTGTTTTTCCACTCACAGAAAGGGAGTATTACATGATGCTACGGGGTATCTCTAAAACCATCCTGAGACAAATTGAAAGAGAAAGAGCATATTACTTCAGATGAGATGGCTGGCATGACCGAGGGTGCCGACGCGGAACAATACTGAAACAGCTGATACCATTACGCGTGCAATTCAGTGACTGCGTGATAGCACCATTGACAGTATAGCCTGCTCCAATTGTCTTAAATTCATTGAACAGCAGATGAAATGAAGTCTGGCGACCGCCGGAAGCCGATCAGGATGATCCCGTTGCGTCGTTGAGGCCCATTAGCATTTCCATACCGCAGCGCAGCGCGCTAGGACTGAGAAGATCAATACACATCTCCCTTTAAGTCATCAGAGAGAACATGCCCCCTGTCGTGAGACCTCTGCAGACACCGCACGCAGGGCACTGTACTGTCATCAGCAAAAAGGGATATCAAATGACGATCAATGCCAGGTCAGGTCATCGTAACTGTCGGTTGAGTTCATGGTGAATTCTCCCATGGCACTTCTCTGTAGTGCATCGCGCCTTTTGATTTCGTCGCTGACATCATTGATAGCCAGTTTCAGGGCATCAATCCTGTGTATATCACTCTCTGTTTTGAGAAAACTGTTCAGCTTGTTCAGTATGCCCGGCCATGAGACACGTGTGTTGTCATTGAGTATGGCGAGAGTCGCTTCCCCGATGAGCACATCACGCAGCAATTGCATATCCTGTTCTGTCATGACTGCAGCTGGTCTCCTGTCTCAAGACACCGAAAAGATGGGCAGTGAAATCACACTCATTTGCTGAACAAAAGCTCAATCAGCGCATGCAACTGCTGTTCTTCTGCATCAGATGAAGCCTTATCAAGACGTACAATCAGCCTTAAGCAGATAGCTTTGCGATTCAGTGTCTGACCTGAACGGAGGATCTCAGCAACAACTGAACCAAGCGTTTCCTGCTGCGAGAGCAGATTTGCACGGCTGAAATAGTCAGCAATATCGCTGTTGGAACCTGTGCTGCTCAGATTCAGTTGCATGACTGACTCCACTGTATGATTCGAAAATGACGTGTTTTGCGTAAATTATACAAAATATGTACATCTGTACAGGTATATCCGCTTCGCTTACAATAATTACTGACTAGGACAGATGCCGGAGAGTATCCATCCGGATGGTGTACTGCTACAGCCTGATTTGAGCCCTATCTGGCCCATGGCAAATCAGACACACGGGTTGTGTAGGCAGGCGACAGCATATCCCGCTTCATTGACCAGGTTTTCTGGATACCCTGCCCCGCAAAAAACAGACTGGCTTTACCGCTCTGATTAAGCCCGTCAACTACCCGCATGAGAGCCTCACTGTTCGCCTGCGGCCGGTATTCGTCAAACAAGCTGAGCTGAGCCACACCCTGGCTGAAGAAATCGCCCAGCATGACGCCTGCTTTCATGTACCGGTGTCCGTCTACCCATATCCTGTCGAGCGCATCCATGGCGACGCGAATAATATCGCGGGTATCGTTAGATGGGGTCAGCAGCTTGCCGGTTGCCTGGTTACCGTAAAACACCTCCCCGTCGGCATGCGGGCTGGTCCGGATAAAAACCGCTATCTGCCTGCAGTACTGCCTTTCTTTTCTCAGTTTCTCAGCGGCACGCTCGGCAAACGCGCACACCGCCTGACGCATATCCGTGTACTCAGTGATACGTGAACCGAACGAGCGTGAGCAGACAATCTGCTGTTTGGTGGGGGCAAATTCCTCAAGCGCCAGACATGACTCGCCGCGAAGTTCTCTGACGGTGCGCTCAAGCACGACGTTGAAATGTTTGCGGATGATCCAGGTGCTCTGTTCTGCGAGGTCTTTGGCCGTGGTGATGCCCATTGCATTGAGCTTTTTACTGATACGACGCCCTACTCCCCATATATCCTCAACAGGCACAAGCGCCATCAGCTTTCGCTGCCGGTCGATATTCGACAGGTCGACGACTCCGCCAGTCTGCTTCCACTTCTTGGCGGCGTGGTTTGCCAGCTTAGCCAGCGTTTTGGTCTGGGCGATGCCAACCCCCACGGTCAGGTGCGTGTTGCGTTTGATCGTCTCACGCACTTCGCGCCCGAAGTTTTCCAGCACCATGCAGTTGCGTACACCGGTCAGGTCCAGGAACGCTTCATCAATTGAATAGACTTCTACGCTGGGTGCCATCTGCTCGAGCGTCGTCATTACCCGGTTACTCATGTCAGCATAAAGCGCATAGTTGCTGCTGAAGACGTGAATCTTATGCCGTCTGATTTCGTCTCTGAGTTTGAAATACGGTGCGCCCATAGGGATATTCAGTGCCTTTACTTCAGCACTGCGGGCGATGACACAGCCGTCATTGTTGCTCAGAACTAACACTGGTTTGCCGCGCAGGTCAGGCCGGAATACTGTCTCGCAACTGGCATAGAACGAGTTCACATCTACCAGCGCAAACATCACATAGCGCCATTCGGGTTGAAGACTTGGAAGATGCGATCCTCACCTTCGGATGCTGAGATATCCCGGAAATCTGACTTGTGCGCTTCTATCCACCTGTTCGCTTCCCTGGCGGTAAACTGCCAGTTCAGCTGCTGGAGTTCGTGAACAAAGTCGAGTGTGCTCACGGTGTAACGTCCGCGCGCGTCCCGCTTAATGGCCAGCCGGAAAGCGTCTTTGATTTCATAATCGCGTGGCATGATCACTGCCCTTTCAGAAATACTGTATACATAAACAGTAACTGCAGTTAGAGGTTTTAAGCAAATTTCTAGGGTGCGAAATTTTGTAAAGGCAGCGTGAAATGTCTCATTGCGATTAAGTTAGATTTTTATCCCGCAAGAAATACGATGGTAAATTATTCTGCTATCCAGTGTTAATACATCAACCACAAAATCCATCACAGAAGGATAGCGGCACTTATCTCAGTCGTATGAACGGTGTACCTGCCACATGTCATAGAATGCGGGAAAAGTCCGCTTTCGAAACAAAGCGGACAATCCATCCCATGACCTTATCGGTCAGCATAAGTCATACATGACGTGAAGATACAATGAAATAGCCAATTTGCTCAGCGCTTTGCATAAAGATAATCGCCATTGGCCTCATCTAAAAATTTGATTTTTGAGAGTAATTAAAAAATTTAAATGATGGTTACCAGCACACCGGAAGATTCCATTTCAGTAATTTTCTCAGCATCCGCTGCCAATTGCTCCCTGTCAGAGTTAACCAACACAACCCTTCCATAAGAAGTGACCAGGTCGACAGTTTTATTGATGTAATCGCCAGGTTTATATTTACAAACAGTAAATCCATAGCTCTTTAGCAGGCTGCACTTCGATTCAATATTAACCTCCTTAAGATAGCCTGCATCAGGTGAATTGAGGAAAAACTCCAGTGCGTATCTTTTCAATAAAGGGCTCACAGAGGTCTTATCAGTAAATTCTCTTGGTGAGATACGGGCCATAAGACTCAGATCGATGAGTGAATGAGTATTACAGTCTTCAACAAGGCGCGGTCCAAGTCCGCCATGCATACGCGCACCAGATTCGACCAGTACGGGACCGGTGGCAGACATAATAATCTCATTATGGGACGTACCATTACGAATGCCGAGTGAAGTAAGTACCGACTTGATATAACTGATAAGAACTGGATGTTCCTCCAGCGGTTCTGTGATCATCTGACGATAGATCGGCACACCATTAATTTCCTGTTTTACATATCTGAAAATGTTCACTACGAAGTGCTGACCAAAACTACTGACAGCATCGACAACATACTCTGTACCAATAATTTTCTGTTCGATAAGCAGCTCGGCGTTTTTACTACCCGAATAATCAAATGTATTGATCAATTTACCAAAGGCACTTTCAACTTCTGATACATCTTTGCAGAAAAAAACACCTTCTGTACCAAATGAACTGACCGGCTTAATCACATATTCATCAAACTGGTTTTTTGTGCACCATTGCAGGATATCATCAAGATTTCCGGATTTATAATGCGGTATGTATTTAATGTCATCCTTCTTCAACTGATGCTGCATAAGATATTTGTCACGCCGCGCATGGCTTAGTTCAAACACATTAGGTAATAGCTGCCAGTGCTCACATAACTGATCAAAAACCAGTACGCCGGGTTCTGAGCCACAAACAATAAAATCAGGTTGTTTTCCAAGAGCAGATTCAATCTGTTGAACTGTTTCAAGATGAGAATGATAGTTGAAAACCATTGAGTAATCTTCCTCAACAAATGTGGCAAGGATCGCCTGAGGAAGATTTGGATTAGTTATTAGAGCAACAACATCATAACCATAAAGCGATTTAATTCTGCTTGCGAAAACAGAACCGCTAGAAAAGGGATCTACAATTAAAACAAATTTATTTTCCATTTTTTCATCCTTAAATTTTGATTCAGATTATGTCAATCACTGCGTTTTCAGAAGGATATGAACAACAAGCAAGGTAAACTTTTTCAGCCTTATCTTTAGCAGAAAGGCAGAAATCTGGTTCGCTTCTTATATCTCCGCTATGAAGCCTGAACTTGCAACTCCCGCAGATACCTGACCGACACATATTTCTTATTGAAACGTTGTGGCTGATGAGATTATCCAAAACAGTTAAACCAGGATCTACAGAGATGACTCTATTCAAAGTTTTCAAAGTAATCTCTGTTTTATGAGTTTCTGATTTCATGATGTAATCAAATGATCTGCCTGAACTAAACGCCTCTACAGCAACAGAAGTTTGTGGGAATTTTGTATTTATAGCAGTAACCATTGACTGTGCAAAATCAGCACCGCCACATACTATTGCCGATTCAGGCACCGCTTTAATATAGTCAAAAGCTAAATCAATCCTTCCTGCTCTGACAATGTCACTGAATTTTGCGAGTTTGACCCGAGTTACGTTAATGCGCATCGAAAACCAGTCACATCGTGTGTGCAAATCCATTAATTCATTCAGGCAAGGCACAGACCCCAGATCGTGACAACTTAGTACCAATTGCACAACGACCCCGGGAGCACTGTACCCATAAGATTTAAAACATTCTCTTATCAAAGCCATAGGAAGTGTTATTCCAACGCCGCCTGCTATCAGAAGCACATTCTTTCTACTCCGGACTGAATTAAAGGTTATTTCGCCCCCTCGCCCCAAGATATTTACTTCTTTTCTTTCTTGTAATAGCCGACTGATGACATTTGATGCACTTCCTTCGCCTCTGTCTTCAATTATAAATTCATAAAACTTTCCATGCTCAGCAGATACCAGTGTATAGCAACGCTGGAGAGAATTATTACCCTCATCATCGAAGCTAAAAACAAAATACTCACCCGGCATGGTATCAGCAGCTAATAAATCTGTATCACTCACAGGCATCAGACGGAATGATCTCATCCTTGATGTAAGCAGGGATGTTTCTTCGCAGACAAGTTTCATTTACTGGATTACCCTATAGGCCTATTCTGGAAATTACTGTCTCAGCTGAATCGAGATAAATATTTATCTCATTACATCTTTCTGTTTCAGAAATAATTTCTCTGGCATAGGGCATCCCCGACAGTCTGAAAACTGTCTCCCATGCACCCAACTCGTTATCAGCAAAGAGATCCGCTGTTTTAAGCATTGTGTCCCGAAGATATTTCCGTTCACTAGTGCCCAGATCACGAACAATATCATAAGCCACATAACTAAAGACGCTTGAATGACTCCATTCATCCTCAGCATGAACTCGTGTAACTTCATGGCATATTCTCTGAATACTGTGATCTTCAGCCATCACTTTGAGATAGTCTGTTATTAGCGTCTCGCTGGCACATGCCACAGCAAAACGTGTCAGTCTTCGCTGCCACTCTGCACTACATCCGGCCAGCATTTCCCGTCGCCAGTTTATGAGATTAAAATCTGTATAGTTAAGCGGCTCAAGTTTTCGGCGGTCATAGATATAATTACATGCCATCACTGACATTCTTGTATGCAGGGCTTCATCCAGAAGAGCTTCTGACATTACATCCTGAAGATCTGCCCTGTTAGGTGAGTTCACCGGCGGACACTTTATTATGTCTTCACAAGCCGGCGTAACAATGTCGCATTCAATATAGATGGTTTTTAAATTGTATATACCCCACGCATAAGAAAGACACTTGTCCTTAACATCTTCAGGCGCTTCCTTCCAGGCATCGTGCTGTCTGAATGGCAGCAAAGACTCACTAAAATCTTTTTTAGTTTGGTCAAATTCAAGATCTGAATACTCAGGCTGAGATTTATTAACTGCAGCTCTGTTTTTCCAAAGTGCAGACAATCTTTTCAACATAAGGGCGACATTTTCACTGTCGGGCACTGCAAATTCAGCGGACATAAATTACTCCTTTAACTTTTGACTGCCAGATTAATGTTCGTTTTTTACTCTAATCAAACTCATAAAAATAGCGCCTGATAGGGCTAATACAGCGGAAATGATCAAAGCATTTTCCCAGTGCCCGCCATCAAGCAGGTCGCCGTATGCAATTGCTGACAGAGCACTGCCAAGATAAAAGGCGAGCTGCCTGATGCTGGTTGACAGGAGAGTTCTGTCTTTCGAAAAGCCTGTTATAGCCAGAGTATCCAGTAGCGGCATGAGACAGTAATTCAGTAAAAGTCTTAAAAAATATAATGTAATAAAGATTGCCACAGGAACATGTAGTGTTTGAAAGAACAAACACGCGGCCGTCATGATGCCCGCGATAATTACGGCCGGTTTCAGAGAAAAACGCTTTACAAGCATAGGAGCAAACAGTGCTCCAACAATACTGACAACTTTATCACCTCCCATAATCAATGATATTTCACTAATATTCATTGAATAAGCAAGATTAAAGACAATATTAACAAACCGGAAAATAAGTGTTATTGACGCACCCAGAAGTGAAGCAGCAATAAAGAGAATAATAAAATTGCTCCACTCCATATTCTTAGCGCTCTTAAATCGGCGCTCATCGCTTCCCGGCTCATTTATTCCCAGAATGGACTTTATTCGAAAGTAAATCATCAGCAAAGCGGAAATAAACGAGGCGGCCAGGATAGCTTGATAGTTCCGTAATGCAGCAAACTGTGAGAAGTGTGTAATAGCACTGACTGCGACAGAACCTGTCATAGCAGCACCCAGATACGATACGAAGAAACAGCTAAAGAGTGTCGTTCTGTTTCCGGCATCAATGTTTGATCCCATGAGTGAATTGCCCAGCGACAGCTGTGCAATCATACCGGAAAGAATCAATCCAAGTGTAAAAGCGCTAGCCCATACTGTTGTTAGCACAGGAAGCAGAATAAAAGGTAATGCATACAGGAATGAAAAAACAAGCAGTAGCTTCTTCTGTGATACCCGTCGACTGGCTAAGATTAATGGGATTACCGCTGCTGCCATCATCGCCATAGCTATTGCATAAATGTGTCCAGTATTTGTTTTATCGATGCCACGTTCTTCAAGATAAAAATTATAAACAGCATCGAACATACCGTTACTCAGACCCATCAGGAAAGTCGCCACTAAAAAACTTTGTGCAGCTGATCCGAATTTTCTTACTTCCCTAAACATATTCAATCTCGTCCTTCAGCTTTAATTAAATTAATACCTGTAAAGCTCTCGAAAAGAGATTCGCCCTCAGGCCATTCACCATATCCTGCTGCAGTATGAATATGACCCGCCCCGCTAAACTCTCGGGTTTCGCATCCCCATTGTTCCGCAAGGATGCGCGCGCGAGTAAGGCTGAGATGCTCATCATTATCACTGTGAATGAGCAAGCTGCTGTATCCTAAGCGGGATGTGGGCAATGAGCGTTGCTGCCTGATCGGCTCAATCGCCGTTTCGGCGTCAACATCCGCCGGGGCAACAAGAATCAGGGATTTAACACGCTGGCAAGAATGAGCAGCTGCCCATTGGGCCACTGTAACAGCCCCGCAGCTATGACCTAGTAAAACTATGTCACCCCTGGTCACGGCAATGACCTGATTTAGTCTTTTAACCCATAAAGATGATGGCGAGTTCCAGTCATCCTGAAGAACGCGTAGTACATTACTGTATTTCTTCTCAATGAATGACTGCCAGTGATCCGGACCTGAATTTGTATATCCGGGGACAATGAGATAGGTAGTAGTCATCAGTTTCTCGTATAAGTTACGTTGTCAGCGGAAATGTTAATTCCAAACCTTGAGGACAGAAGCAATAAAAGCTCTTCTTTGTCAGCTATTTCATATGAAGTAGAGGTAAGACCGCAGACCTCAGTGAATGTATTGTTTCTGATACTTATCCGGCCGTTGTCGGTTGGAAGGCTCGCAACTCTATGATTTTTAAGAAGGCTTTCAGGTGAAAAAAGAGTATAGAAATGCGCCATTTTGATATCCGGCGGATAAATTTCTACATCCTGAAATGAATAGATGTCTTCCCAAACCGCATCATTCCTGCTCTTTTCTTTAACAGAAACAATCCACCCAAGCTCATGATCGCATCTGACTCGGGATGATAAAAAATCATCTTCATGAGTGAATCCGTTCTTAAGCAATAAAAGCCCCCGGGGGCCTTTGGCTCCAAATCCGACGTCAAAAATCCATCGCTCATTATCTTTGTTCACCAGAAAAAGCTGATGCGTTGCAGGCGACAAATGAGGGATGAGGACTCTGGCCATTCGGCTTTGAAAATCAACGGCAAAGTGACTAAAAACTTGCTGTAGTAAGACAGAGAATTCGAAGCAAATCCCTCCTCTACTGTTAAGTATTATTTTATTGGCGACATCTTCTGGACGTAGGCTGACATCTGAGCCGTTGTGCATGGCAAAGTTTTCGAACGGCACAGTAAAAAAGTGAGCGTTGTGCAGCGTTGAGAGATTAAAACCATCCTTTTCAATTTTTTCATTAATTTTCAGCCTCTTAAGGTAGGCCAGCATGTCCATCACAATCTTCTCCTTAGATATTGATTATCCTGCTGTGTGAGCCTCCTCACATTCCCGGATGAGATATTAAGAGCAAAACTTTACAAAACAACATAATTATCACAGTGAATTATTAAAAAATCATAAATGTTTCTTAATGACTCCAGTAAGCGCGTGAAACCCTCTACCAGCTTCATGTAAATCTATGTAAAGCATGCTTATTTCTTTCAATTGAATTTATATTCATTTAATGAATAAAGTGTCTACTTAACATTTATGCGCGTAACCTGAGATGCCGCCTCAGGTTGTTGAATATTTGTTAACCAAACTTTATTTTATTTGTGAAAAAACATGGGGTTTTGTTAAAAGTCGCACACCAAATATTTATAATGTGATGGGACTTAGAGAGGTGCAAGGTGATGAACTGTAAGTATGGATTCGGCGCGGTAAGTTAGTTAAGGCTGTTGTCGTTCAATCTTAGAAAGAAATTAGTTCGAATTATAAGATGTCAATGCCAACCCCCACCTTCCGGGCTGTTTCCTTAAGCGCAGATTTCGCGCTCAGCGGCTCACTGCTTGTTGCCGTTTAAACAGCACCCTGCATTTACCATAAAGCCATATCTGGATCGCTTAAAGTGACAGGAAGGCGCTTACGCGTTGTACCTGGAAGCCACTTCAGCCAGTCGGTTGAAAAGTGTTTTGAGTCCGGGCTAGTCGTCAGCCTGACGGATCATGGAAAGGTCACAGCTATGATGCAGATCGTTAAGAGAATGCCTGTCATTCCAGCTCATAACATCCCGTTCAAGCGCACCCATCCTATGAGAATAAAGCTGCTGAATTACTGGAACAAACCTTGCAAAAAAACATTCCGGTTTAAGTGGAAATAGTGGCTTATAGGTAGCGTTTTGATCTGTATTTTGAGAAACGTGTTTCTTTGTGATTACTATGTCTGAGAGCCTTGTAACATGAATTCAGGCCAGCCAGGATTGCCCGCCGACCTCAACCTTTCCAGACCCTATGAGTTTAAGGAAACATCAGATTGTTGATGCTTATGTCCGCTTTGTGCCAGAAGCGGACGTTCGCAGGAATGCCTTTCTGATTACTTACCTGACGATGATATGCACAGTGAAACTTTGATCTCTTTCTTCTTTCGTTTATAGTTTAGCGCCTGTTCTGACAAGATCAGGCTTCCCGGTCAGCTTTCATCCCCCTGATGAACTGGCTTAATTCAGTCCTGAAGGCATCGTTTGCCGTAAAGGAGAACTCTAAAAATCATGCGTCTTACGCCACCCTGAGTCGTAACCCTTCTCTGTCGCACTGAGTTGTCTCAGTCGCGCACTCAATAGCATCCCGTCTGCGGATGTGCTTTTCGCACCTGAAATTTTTGCCCTCACGGGCTGACTGTATCAAAATCTGAGAAATTACTATGCTGCTGTCCTCGACGCGTAAGGACTGGCTGGGTAACGTCCGTGGTGACGTGCTCGCCGGTATTGTCGTCGCGCTCGCGCTCATTCCTGAAGCGATCGCGTTTTCCATCATTGCCGGAGTTGACCCGCAGGTCGGCCTCTATTCGGCGTTCTGTATACCCGTTGTTATGGCCATCTTTGGCGGACGTCCCGCCATGATTTCATCGGCCACCGGCGCCATGGCGCTGCTGATGATAACCCTGGTGAAAGACCACGGCCTGCAGTATCTGCTGGCAGCATCAGTGCTCACCGGCCTGCTGCAGCTGGCTGCGGGCTACCTCAGGCTCGGCAGTCTGATGCGCTATGTGTCGCGCTCTGTCGTGACGGGGTTCGTCAACGCGCTGGCCATTCTGATATTCATGGCGCAGCTGCCGGAGCTGACAAACGTCACCTGGCACGTTTATGCACTCACCGCCGCTGGCCTGGCAATCATCTACCTCTTTCCGTGTCTCAATAAAACCATTCCCTCCCCGCTGATCTGCATCGTGGTGCTGACCGCCATTTCCATGTGGCTGCACCTGGACGTACGCACCGTGGGCGACATGGGCAAACTGCCTGACAGCCTGCCGGTATTCCTCATTCCGGCCATTCCGCTGAACCTGGATACGCTGCTGATTATCCTGCCTTATTCTGCCGGCCTTGCCGTGGTGGGACTCCTGGAATCCATGATGACCGCCACTATCGTGGACGACATGACCGATACCCCGAGCGATAAAAACCGCGAGTGCAAGGCGCAGGGCATCGCCAACGTCTGCACGGCGTTTATCGGCGGCATGGCGGGCTGCGCCATGATCGGTCAGTCGGTGATTAACGTGAAGTCAGGCGGGCGCGGGCGCCTCTCTACCCTGACGGCCGGACTGGTGCTGCTCTGCCTGATTATCTTCCTTCGCGATCAGGTGTCGCAGATCCCGATGGCGGCGCTGGTCGCGGTCATGATCATGGTTTCCATCGGCACCTTCTCCTGGCGTTCCATTACCGACCTGCGCCGGCATCCGCTCTCGACCAGCGTGGTCATGCTGGCAACCGTGGTCGTGGTTGTGGCAACCGACAATCTGGCCTTCGGCGTGCTGACCGGGGTGCTGATTGCCTCGCTGAATTTTGCCACCAAGGTAGCGCGCTTTATGACGGTCACATCATCACGGGAGGGCGATACCCGTACCTATACCGTGACCGGCCAGGTCTTTTTTGCCTCCGCCGATCGCTTTATGAGTAACTTTGACTTCAGGGAAGCGGCAGAGCGCGTGGTCATTGACGTCACACACGCTCACTTCTGGGACATTACCTCCGTGAGCGCGCTGGATAAGGCGGTGATTAAGTTCCGCCGGGAAGGCGCTGAGGTGGAAATACCGGGCATGAACGACGCTACCCGCACCCTCGTTGACCGCTTCGGCGTGCATGACAAGCCGGAAGAAGCGGAAAAACTGATGGGCGGTCACTAACCGACAGGACATTCAGCTATGAACAATACCGTTGTGGC
This sequence comes from Pantoea pleuroti, assembly GCF_014156615.1. Lineage (NCBI taxonomy): Bacteria > Pseudomonadati > Pseudomonadota > Gammaproteobacteria > Enterobacterales > Erwiniaceae > Pantoea > Pantoea pleuroti. The sequence continues at coordinate 316,643 of NZ_SBFD01000004.1, forward strand.
CTGCGTGGACGGTTCGCCGTCAACCGGGCCGGTCTGTGACTACGCGGCGTGGGCCGCCGCTGGCCCTGCTGCACGTGCTGGAAAAAGACGGTCATCCGGCCGTCTCTGACCTGAGCGGCAGCATTGGCATCAACAGCAAAGAGTTGCTGACCGAAGAGCTCGTGCACGTGGAGGGTGAGCGCAGTCGCCTGCTCATGGCGCAGGGTAAAGCCATTCTCGCCGGTTGCGCAGAGCGGCTGGCCCGGGCGGGGCTTCCGGAGGTACGCCAACTGCAGATGCACGGCGCGCTGGACGAAATCCTGGCCGGACTGAATGACGTCAGGCTGATGGTGCTCGGCCGGCGCGGAGCGGAACACCCCGTGGGCAGCCAGCTGGAAAGCGTCATCCGCCTGCAGAAAGAGCCCTTACTGGTCGTGCCGGAAACGTTCAGCGCGCCATCCCGGGTGCTCTTTGCCTGGGACGGCAGCGAGGCCAGTCGCAGAAATCTGACCTGGCTGACCGTGAGCCCGCTGCTTCGGGGCCTGACCTGCCATGTTGTGATGGTGAACGGCGACGATGCTTCACTCCGTGATGCGCAGCAAATCCTGCAGGCGGCCGGCATTGATGCAGAGTCCCGGATGATCAGGATGAATCCGTCTCGCGCGGCCTGTGCCGTTACGCGGAGGAGAACGGCACGAACCTGATCGTGATGGGGGCCTGGGGACACTCCCGGCTGTGCCGGTTCTTTATCGGCAGCCACACCTCGGCGATGCTGGCTAAAAGCCGTCATTCCCTGCTGATGCTGCGTTAAACTTTACGGGCCTGCCATCGCAGGCCCTTTCCATAATACGGCCCCGTAACCAGCTGAAAAGGTCCGGGGCTCTGCATTTGCGCGGCGCCTCCATTAACCGTACTCAGGGAATACCATGCGTCATCTGTTTCGCTTCATGTATCAGCACGGCAGCCATCTCGCTTTTGGCGCAATACTGATGGCGATGTCGAGTTTCGGACAGACATATTTTGTATCGCTTTACGGCTACGATCTGCGTCAGGCCTTCGGGCTCAGCGACGGCGGGCTGGGCGGACTGCATGCCGCCGGTACCGTGATGAGTGCCGTCACCCTGACCTGGTCAGGCCGGCTGATTGATTACACCACCACACGGTTGTTTACCCTGGCCTTAACCCTGCTGCTGGTTACGGCGTGTCTGCGCGTATCCGGCGCGCAGGCGGCGTCCCTGCTGTCTCGCTGATTGACCGGCTGACGCCGCGCCGTCTGCTGCCCTGGTTTCTGCTGCCGCAGGGAGCTGGCATGCTAGCGCTGTGGCTCAGTAACAGCGTGTGGGTCACTCCGTTTTATCTCATCATGACCGGTATATCGTCAGCCATTGCGTCCACGCTGGTGACCGCGCTATGGGTACAGCTGTTTGGCCCCGCGCAGTTGGCAAAAGTCCGCTCGGCCGTTGAGGCAGGCACCGTACTGGCCAGCAGCGCTTCTCCGGTCATCATGGGTATGCTGATTGACCATCATGTTGCGCTTCAGGTACAGGCGCTGATATGCCTCATATTCATACTCACTGCCAGCCTGGTGGCAACCCGGATTAGAGCTGGCGAACCGGAAAAGGAAACTGATATTTCTGGCTGACCGGAACACTTTTACTGACAACGACATGACATACGAGGCAGGAAACAATGTCCGCTTTTCGCTCTTAGCGGACATCTGACTGTTACCAGTCCCTTTTATGCCAGAAACGGATCTTACTAGTTTCTTTTTTATGAAAACAAGGGGAATTGCTTATGGCAATCCCTCTCGCATTGAGCATCGCAAATCAGCTTTGACAGAAGCAGAGCCGGTTGCCAAACGGATCGTAAACTTCCAGGACAATCGCCCAGTCCTGGCTCCCTTTTTCCGGGCGACCATAACCATATTATTTTCCATGTGACTCGTTTCTGAACAACTCAATATTCTTCATAGGGATAAATAGTGTTGCTCCAGAGGTTGCATCACCGTGATGTTGAGATAAGTGCAACTGCAAACCATCTCGACCTATGCCAGGATACAAAGGTAAATTGGGTATGAACCGGTGTTCAAATTCAACGCTGAATGGCAGAAACTCGAGATAAAACTCCCGCGCTTTCCGCTAACCGAACATTCGTAATATACAATTCATCTGCAGTTCACTGGCTTTAATTCTCTTTTTCTACCTGATCACCAGTATCGGGTCATTGAAATCACTATCCGAGCTATTTCTGCTCCTACCGTTTGGCAGTTTATAGAGCTGGTGTTGGATGAAAGGCTGAATCAGGATTTTTCCATCGGCGCTGCGGAGGTCTTTGTGGCAGGCTGGCTGGAGGTTAACCTTCTACGCGTTAACGTTGTTCGCAAACTGTGATATTTCAGGGACGCCCTGCTCATCATGAACAGGGCGACATAAATCGATCCCTGCCTCCACTTACGCTTCAGTATTTATTGCTTTTTCCGATACCTGACTATTTAAAATCGACCTGCATCAGTTCGGCAATTGTTGCGTCACGCGTTGTCAGCACACAGCGATCCAGATAATCGGTGAACCTGGAAGGCTTATTCATACCAAGCTGTAGCAGTTTAGAATTATCAAACACCACATTCAGATTTGAGAAATGGCCGTAAAGGTTCATTGCACGCAGCATGATCCGTTCGTTGCACGGGCCAAACAGATCCTTAAATGTTCTTCTGCTGTCAGAAAGCTGTTTATAGGAAACCTTTTGATAATCAACACCCAGAGCCCTGCTCCCTGATGCTTTGGCCATAGCCTCATCAATTTCTGCGAAGGTCACACTGCTCTGTGTTCCGGCAGAAATGTGAATCACTTCATTGATGACTTTTTCTGCGTCGAGCAGCATAACCAGCGCATCCGCGCAGTAATCAACCGGAACCACGTCAATACGATCGTCCAGGTCGCAGGTAAATTTGCCTAATGCCAGCGCCATCCGGAATACCCAGAAAATACTGGCAGACGGCAGACACCCCTTATCGGAGTGACCTACTACGATTGACGGCCGGGCAATGACCAGTGGCAGAGCCGGCAGCTTTTCGATCATCAGTTTTTCAATCGAGGCCTTGCTCCAAGTGTACTCGACAATATGCTGATCCCGGCTGGAGTCCAGTCCGCCCTCTGTGACCAACGAATCTGGTTCCGGCACACATGACATTGCGGTCCCCACGTGGATAAATTTCTGTAACCCTTCGACGCGGCTCATCCGTTCTGCGAACTGGAATGTGCCCTCAACATTCACTTTCCAGATAGTTGGATTGTTACCAAAAGAGGCGACAGCAGCACAGTTAATAACGTGGGTAACGTCGTTAAGCCGTGAGTCATTAATAAATTTTTCTGTTAACGTCAGGTCACCCAGAATAATATTCTCAGGTGCTATCGTGTTGATTGCTGACTCATTTAAGCCAAATTTTTTCAGGTTTGCTTTAAGTCTGTTTAACCCCTCCTCGGCGGATTCGCCTCTGACCAGCAGCAGCAGCCGGTCTTTGACCCTGTTTTGCAATAAATTTGCCACGACAGCACCGCCTAAAAAACCTGTTGAACCGGTAATAAGGATATTTTTCATGATAGTGCCATTCAATCTGGTTAATCAAAAGAAAGCATTAACAGAACGCCTTCCGAACATAAAAAACTCAATACAATAAATCAATTATTGTAATTCCATTGTTTACAGTGAGTTTAAAGATAAGTTAAGGCTTGGCGCAGGATCCCATGCTGACAATTTAATCACTTATCAGGTCGTAAACCAGACCAGTATAAAGCTGATAACTATCGCCAGGCTCAACAACAATGCAGATATTTCATTAAACTTTTTCATTTAGATTCTGTTTATATTCCATGCACAGGGAGTAATTCTTAAATATTCTTACCACCCTGCTGATTTCACAATCTGATTTGAACAATCTTTGCCATTTGGGATCAAGCTTTATTTAAATTTTTTTTCGTGAACTTATTATTAATTTAGTGATTGAATTTTTTTCTGCTCTTATTTATGGAGGTTCAGTTCAGACTGTGTGTAGAACATGTGTAGAAGCTAAACAAAGACAATTTATAGAATAAACTCCTGCATTTGTTTACCCCTTGTTTAATATTCATCAATTACACCCTTGCCTGTCATGAAATATTTCCGCACGAATTATTCAGCGGGCTCTTGTGTTTCACTTCAGGTAACAGGCATGTTTACAACATACTTAAAACTAAAAAATACCGGCTGGGAAGAATGCACGCTTTCTGCGTACGCTCAGATTTACACTGCATTCGGGGGGAGCGTGTGCACCCATCCCCGCGTTCTCGCTTATCTTTCCGAGCGTGAAGGCGTCCGTATTCAGTACTATATGAAAAGGCGAGACGGGCAACCCATTGCTGGCGTGTTTTCTGTCAATGGCTCTCTGGAATATAAAAAATCAACGCTTCCCTTTGTTTTTGATGATCTTATCCTGCCGATAAAAGCGGGTGTAAAAGTCATACTTCCTTTTAAAACCAAGCGGTTATCGCCTCATTCTCAGGGGGTGATATTTAACAGCATCCGTCACAATCTGTTTAAGAAAAAAATGGCTCACATCAAGCCCGATTTTTCCGTGAAAACCGCTAAGAAGCGTACCGGAGAGGTGCGACGATTCAGAAAAGCGGGCGGATCAATTGAGGATGTGACTTCTTTTTCCCCTGCTGAACTTTCGGCTATCTATCAGCACCTGTTCGATTTGCGGTGGCAAAACAGTCTTAAGTGCACTGACACCGGGATCCTGACTGAGACGTTCTCCATGTTCAGAGACATGATCTTTGGCAAAGTCTTATTCATTAATGACTCACCCTGCGCTTTTGATCTCAACTATAAAGTTGAGTGCCCATCATGGTATTATTTCGAGGACTTTAATGGCGGGATCGACCCGCAGTTTAAATCGATGGGGGTCGGCTCTGTTTTGCTCTGGGAGAACATCAAGCACGCCAGAGCGTTAGCCGCATCATCAGATAAAAAGTTTATTTTTTCCCTGGGTGCCTATAATCCAGGCTGGCATTACAAAAAACAGTGGTGCGATATTATGCCCTCAGGCCGTACTCTGTTCTGAAGTTGAATATATTAAGGTTCTTGCATTGTCACCCGGACTTTTGGCCGGCAATACAATCACCTTTAAATAGAAAAAATATTTTGCTTCTACACGCAATCTCAACACACCCTCAACGGTGAATAAACGCGTGTCCGGTAACATGGGTCATCACTCTTTGATACGAGAAACCTATGTTGCCCCTCAAACTGTTTTCGCTGCCTTTACTTCTGGTTTCCATAATTGCCGCGCTGACGGGCTGCGATGATAAAGCCGTTACGGAAGCGGTAGCCACTGCACCTCAGGTTGCCATTGAGGTGATTCAGCCACAGGTGTTAGCGGTCAGCGAGACGCTTCCGGGCCGCGTTAACGCGCTGCACACAGCAGAAATACGCCCGCAGGTGAGCGGTATTATTCAGCGCCGCCTGTTTGAACAGGGCGCAGAAATTAAAAAAGGGACGCCTCTTTTCCAGATCAATGCGGCACCCTTTGAAGCGGAAGTCGCCAGTGCGCAGGCCGGTTTACTGCGTGCCAAAGCCGCCAATGACAAAGCCCAGCAGCAGGCTGCCCGTCTGCGGCCACTGATGAAAACGGGCGCGGTGAGCCGTCAGAGTTTCGATGAGGCCATCGCGAATGCCCGCCAGGCGGCGGCAGATGTCGCGCAGGCCAGCGCCGCGCTCAGGCGCAAAGAGCTCGATCTGAGTTTTGCCACCGTTGAGGCCCCGATATCCGGACGTATTGATCAGGCTCTGGTTTCCGAAGGAGCGTTTGTGACAGCCAGTGATAGCACCCCGCTGGCTCGCATCTACCAGACAGACCCTATTTATGTGGACGTCCATCAACCCGCCGCGGTTTACCATCAGCTGCGCCAGCAAGCGGCGAGTCAGCAGAACACTGCGACGGGCGTGCCGGTAAAGGTGTTGTTACCTGGTGGCGCTGTCTATCACCAGCCGGGCAGGATCCTTTTCTCCGGCATTAGTGTCGATACCGCTACGGGTGACGTAATGGTGCGTATCCAGGTGAGTAACCCCGATCGCGAACTCCTTCCCGGCATGTTTGTGCGGGTAGAAATCCCCCGTCAGCACTATGACGATGCGCTGATGGTTCCCCAGCAGGCTGTCTCTCATCAGGAAGGTAATGCTGTGCTCTGGGTGGTTGACGATCGGCAACAGGCCCGCCAGATCAACGTCCGTGTCGGGGAATTAACCCATGGAGCCTATCGCATAGCCGAAGGATTACCTGCCGGCAGCCGTGTCGTCGTCCAGGGCATGGATAAGCTGAGCAATGGAATGAAAGTCGCGGCAGTGATTTCAACTGCCTTCCCTGCAAATCTGACCATGAAGGCCGGAGAGTAATATGGCTCAGTTTTTCATCAAGCGCCCGGTTTTCGCCTGGGTCGTCGCCTTGTTTATCATTCTGTTCGGGAGCATTGCGATCCCCAAACTGCCGGTGGCCCGTTATCCCTCTGTAGCACCGCCGAATGTCACCATTACCGCGACCTGGGCAGGCGCTTCGCCGCAGACGATGAACGACACGGTCGTCAGCCTGATTGAGCGCGAACTCTCCAGCGTTAAAAATCTGCTCTATTTTGAGTCATCCACAGATACCTCGGGACAGGCAACCATCACGGTCACATTTAAACCGGGCACAAATGCCGAACTGGCTCAGGTTGATGTACAGAACCGCATTAAGACGGTGGAGTCCCGCCTGCCTCAGACGGTGCGGCAGAACGGACTTCAGGTTGAATCTGCAGACACTGGCTTCCTGATGATTATCAGTCTGACCTCTAAAGCCGGTAAAACAGACAGTGAAGCGTTAAGTGACTACATGGCCAGAAACGTGGTTGAAGAGCTGCGCAGGCTGCCGGGCGTAGGACGTGTTCAGCTGTTCGGCGCGGAAAGTGCCCTGCGTGTATGGGTCGATCCGGCCAGCCTGCTTTCACTCAATCTGACAATGAATGACATTTCTGCCGCAATCACCCAGCAGAATGCACAAATCGCCCCGGGACGGGTCGGTGACGAACCCGCGCTGCCCGGGCAGATGGTCACCATCCCCTTAACGGTGGAGGGTCAGTTAACCACGCCGGAACAGTTCGGCCGCATTGTGCTGCGCGCTAATCAGGATGGGTCCAGCGTCAAACTCTCTGATGTGGCAAAAGTCGAGGCCGGCTCCCAGAGTTACAGCATGATGATGCGTGAAAATGGTCAGAACTCAACGGGTGCGGCGATTATGCTGGCGCCCGGTGCCAATGCGGTAAAGACTGCAGAGGCGGTGTCGACCCGAATGCAGGAACTGAGTCTGTCGATGCCGGAGGACATCCGGTACGCACTCCCTTTCAATACCGCACCCTTCGTAAAGCTCTCAATCGGGAAGGTGATCCACACGCTTCTCGAAGCTATGGTGCTGGTGTTCATGGTGATGTATCTGTTCTTACAGAACATCCGCTATACCTTCATACCTGCCATCGTCGCGCCGATTGCCTTATTGGGCACGCTATCCGTAATGCTGCTCGCTGGCTTCTCCGTCAATGTTCTCACGATGTTTGGAATGGTGCTCGCCATCGGCATCATCGTTGATGATGCGATTGTCGTCGTTGAAAACGTTGAGCGCATCATGCGTGAGGAAAACCTCGGCCCCCGCGAGGCAACGTCAAAAGCTATGCACGAGATAACCGGAGCCATTACCGGCATTACGCTGGTGCTAACGGCGGTCTTCATCCCCATGGGATTCGCCAGTGGTTCAGTCGGCATCATCTACCGGCAGTTTGCCCTCTCAATGGCGACCGCGATTCTGTTTTCCGCTTTGCTGGCGCTGACACTGACGCCCGCACTCTGCGCGACGCTGCTTAAAACGCCTTCCGATCACGCCCGGCGCGGATTTTTCGGCATGTTCAACCGCAGCTTTGATCGACTGACAAACCGTTATTTACGCTGGACCGCTATTATCCTGAAACGCTCTGGCCGAATGATGCTGTTATTTGTCGCGCTGTGCGCAGGAACCGGTCTGGCATTCAGTCAGCTCTCTTCTGCTTTTCTGCCAGAAGAAGATCAGGGCTACTTCATGACGGCTTTTCAGCTACCGGCGGAGGCAACGCAGCAGCGCACCATGGCGGTGGTGAAAAAATATGAAGAGGCAGTGAGTTCGCGTTCTGCCATCGCAACCAATCAATCCATCATTGGCTTTGGTTTCTCCGGTGCCGGGGCGAACACCGCACTGGCTTTCACCGTCCTGAAAGAGGGCAAAGAACGCGGCGATAACACGACACGAGGTGAAGTTGAATTTGTCGGGCACGCGATGCGCGACTCGCCGGAAGGCACCATCATGACGATGATGCCCCCGGCGATTGAGGAGCTGGGTACCTCTTCAGGCTTTACACTGAGACTCGAAGATCGTGCGAATCAGGGCTACCCAGCGCTGGAAGCCGCCCAGAGTAAACTTCTGCAACTTGCCGCTAAAAGCCATAAAGTCACGCAGGTTTACCCGGACGGTCTGCCGCCGGGAAGTACTGTCCGACTGGATATTGATCGTGAAAAAGCCAATACCATGGGCGTCTCGTTCGCCAGCATCAGTGACACCCTCTCTGCCGCGATGGGTTCACTCTATGTCAACGACTACCCCAACAACGGCCGTATGCAGCAGGTGATTATCCAGGCGGATGCAAAAGATCGTATGCAAATTGATGACATCCTCAATTTATATGTCCGAAGCAGTGAAAACCGGATGGTCGCGCTGAAGACCTTCGTTACACCGGTGTGGTCATCAGCACCTCTCCAGCAGGTCCGCTATCAGGGATATCCCGCGATGAGGCTCTCCGGCAGTGCTGCGCCGGGTGTGTCAAGTGGTGATGCTATGAAGGAGATGGAAATGCTGGCCAGACAGCTGCCGCCGGGGTTCGCGGTTGAATGGACCGGTCAATCGTTGCAGGAGCAGCAATCTGCCGCGCAGGCTCCGATGCTGATGGCACTTTCAATACTGGTAATTTTCCTGGTGTTAGCCGCGCTCTATGAAAGCTGGGCCATCCCGATTTCTGTATTAATGGTGATCCCGCTGGGTATCGCCGGTGCTGTAACAGCCGTGCTGCTGCGCGGATTGGCTGATGATGTTTTCTTTAAAGTCGGATTGATTACCGTTATTGGCCTGTCAGCCAAGAACGCCGTTCTGATCGTTGAGTTTGCCAGACAGTTACATCAGGAGGGAAAGAGCCTGCGGGAAGCAGCAATGACTGCGGCCAGAATGCGTCTGCGTCCGATTATCATGACCTCACTGGCTTTCGGACTGGGCGTCGTCCCGTTGATCATTGCTTCCGGACCTGCCAGTGAAACCCAGCATGCCATCGGCACCGGCGTTTTTGGCGGAATCATCAGCGCTACGATTCTGGCCGTTATTTTTGTTCCGCTATTTTTTGTCACTGTCATGACTCTGCGAAATAAGCTGAGAGCGAATGAAAGGTAATACTGGAAACATGCAGCCAGCGGGTATCTCGTCTGATTTATTGTTTCACAGGCCTGATATCATGATGGCAACGGCTATAAATCAATAGCGTTTATAACGCGCCCGGCGGCGGTCTTTCAGAATAAGATCTGAGCCGCCGCCTCCGGGCCGACTCAGATCGATTACAGGATAAGAATGAATAGCAGCATGATTTTAATCGTCGAAGATGATGTAGAAATAGCCGCAATATTAACCGCCTATCTGCAAAATGTCGGTTTCATGGTAAGCCATGCGGAAAACGGTGCGTTAGCATTAGCGTTTTGTGCAACATCCTCACCTGATCTGATCATACTGGATGTCCGTATGCCGGTGATGGATGGCTGGCAGGTTCTGGCCGAAGTGCGTCGACGGGGAAATACCCCGGTCATTATGCTCACGGCTAACGACGACGATGTGGATAAACTTTCCGCGCTCCGTATTGGAGCCGATGACTATGTCGTTAAGCCGTTTAATCCTGCTGAGGTGGTGGCACGGGTACAGGCGGTATTAAGACGCACCCAGGTTGTGACGCGTTCAGACGATAGTTTCTCTACCCGATCGCTTTCTATCAACCTGCAGCAGCACAGCGTTGTTGTTAAACCTGACGGGACGGATATTGCCCCACGCCTGACCACAACCGAGTTCAGGCTAATCACCCAGTTCGTGCGCGAACCCAACAGGGTTTTCAGCCGGGATGAACTGCTGGAAGCGTGCTTCCCGGAAGGTGACACGTTACCGCGAACCGTTGACAGCCATATCAGTAAATTGCGCAAGAAACTCGATGACGCGGGTGCGTCAGGATTGCTGCAGAATGTGAGAGGCTTCGGTTATCGCCTGGGAGAGAGTAAATGAAGCAACGTGGTCTTAGCGGGCAGCTGAACTGGCTTATAGTCAAAGTTACGATCTACTCTTTTTTGACCTCCTTTGCCACCTATTCACTTTACCCAACCGTTATCGGATTATTTTCAGGTCAACTGTTGCCACTCGACTTAGACATGGGGACGACCGGCGACTGGATTACCATGCTGGTGTCGACGCTGTTAACGATAGCCGTCTCGGTGTTTTTTTCTGCCCGCTTTGCGCGCCAGATGATCGTTCCGCTGGAGTCGCTGACTCACAGTGCAAAACGCGTGGCTGAAGGGGATTTAAGCGCGCGAGCCAGCGAAGGTGCTATAGAAATTGGCGAGATTAATGCGCTGGTCAAAGACTTCAACCGCATGGCGGAAACACTGGAAACCCTGTCAAATGATAGCCGGACCTGGAACGCCGCTATCGCTCATGAATTAAGAACCCCGGTGACGATATTGCGTGGGAGACTTCAGGGCTTAGCGGACGGCATATTTGCGCCCGATCATAAGCTCTTCGTTAATCTGATTCATCAGACTGATGGTCTTACGCGGTTAATTGAGGATCTCAGAACCCTGAGTCTGGCGCAGTCGGGACATCTGCATATTCACTATGAGCGCGTAAATATTAAAAGTGAGATTGAATCGTTAGCTGAACTGGTTAAGGAGGATTTCAAAGCCAGTCACCACTCACTCGTGCTGAAAGTTAATCCGGCTATCATTGAATGCGATGCCTTACGCTTCAGGCAGGTGTTGCTGGCCTTTCTGGAGAATGCCCGCCGTTATTCCATCCCGGGCGTTGTCATGATTTCCTGTGAGCAGGATGCAGCAGGCGTCGCAGTGCACATAGACGATGAAGGGCCGGGAATCGATCAGGCTTTTGCCAGAACGATATGGGATGCGTTTGTGCGCACCGATGACTCTCGTTCACGCCTGAGTGGCGGGACAGGCTTAGGTCTGGCGGTTGTCAAAGCGATTGTACTGGCGCATGGTGGAAAGGTGTCCTGCGAAAAAAACGATCTTAACGGCACCCGATTCTCTTTCTGGCTTCCTTAGACTAAAGTCAGTCATCCTGGCAGAAGGCGAATGAACTCTGCCGCAAATGTTTTCTGATAATGACGGCTAGTTGATAATGAGAAAAGTTGGTCTGCTATACGTTGCTGGCGGAAAACGAATTACGTGGTGCCCGCCTCGTGTCAAAAGCAGAAATTTAGTGGTTCTAAAAGCTCTCATAGCGTGGCCGAATTTTATCGGCCACTAAACAGATTGACGTACTGACGGCGCAACAGCCGAGTAATCATGACGTTATTCAGCGGAAAATTAATCGGTAAAACGCCACTGATAAAAGACTCACAGTACAAAGAAGTGTTTAATGATGAGGCTACCTACGGCCAGGCTGTCAGATCAAGTTCGGTTTCTGTGCTCTGTGAAAACAGTCGCCACAGTTCAGAAATTTGTCGGTTGATGAACCTTCTAAAAACCACCTTGCCGGGTTTTTTTCGTCTACAGCCAGAACGAAATGCTCTCGAGATGATCATAACCCGCATTTGTCATACCCGATTAGCTAATACATTCTTAAGGATAAAAATGGAAGAACGCATAACCCTTATACCTGTAAAAATAGCTGATGTTGCTGATTTCAAATCAGAGTTACAGAAAGCTTTCTCCGTAGCGATAGTCGATAAATTTGAAGAGCGTTCAGATGAGCCAATCCCATCCGATAAAACGCTAGACATGACAATGAATGCTACCAATGCCGTATCACTTCACATTCTTTGTAATGGTCGAAAGGTTGGAGGTGCTGTGCTGAATATTGATAATAAAACCCATCACAATTCGCTCGACCTCTTTTTCTTGATGGCTGGAGAGGAGGGACGAGGCATAGGCCTTAAAGCCTGGCATTTGATTGAGGAAGAATATCCCGAGACAGTATCCTGGCAAACACATACGCCCTATTTTGAAAAGCGTAATATCCATTTTTACGTAAACAAGTGCGGGTTCAAAATCGTTGAATTCTTCAATAAAAAACATCCCGATATTAACCATCCCGAAGATGAAGTTTTGCTTGAAGAAGACAATGATGCATTCCGTTTTGAAAAGGTTATGCGCGAGAGCGACATATAGCGACAGATGCCAGCCGGTATCCCTGCCAGGTGGTTTATCGGCGATATCAGTTACCATGACCTGAATAGAGGCACATTGCTCCTTAAATTCGCAGACAGGAGCTACATCAGCGTCGGAAACACGAGTGCTCTGATTCTGATGGCAGGACTGGTCTCAGGCCATGCTTTGAGTTTCTCTTCAGAAGCATTTTAAGTCGGCTGATATGCGCTCTCGCCCTCTCAGGACTCACAGGTACATAAATTTTTTCAAGTTGCGCGCGCGGTGGGGGTATCGATTCCCCTTCGCGAATACGACGGGACATCTTTTCAAGCTCTTTTTCGCATGCCTTACGTAACTCACCCTCAGACAGATTATGTGATGTCATCTGGCTGTAGAGGGTTGTGACCAACCAGTAATGGGTATTGGCCTGCCATGGGTACGTTTCTGGTGAGTTATACAGACCACGTCGCGCGCTGTAGCGAATGACCATGTCATACAGTGCATGTTCATCCGGCAAATCAGCAGCGGCATAGTCGCCCTTCCGGCACCAGCTAATGAACTGCCCGGGGGTTGGCCAGAACGGTGAAACGCTGGCACGCGCAAGCTTCATCCCTGCTGAAATCTGATGCCCCGAGGTAATGCCGTTTTCGATAAACGCAGCGACCCACTGACGTTTTGCTGTTGCTTCATCGCGTGGATGCTTTAACACCGTGCTGAAGGATGCGGGAAAGATAACCTTCAGACTGGCGAAGAGAGTGTCCACCAGGCGCTCTGCGTTTGAGTCAACTAAACGGCCTTCCTGCTGCTGGTCAGCCCCACTCGGGCCAAAGTGACCATTTTGCAGCTGATCGTTAAATCCGGATTCTGGCTTCGTCATAAGAAATTATTCTCCCACTCGCTGCGATCGTTCCAGTGTGGTATCCCTTTACCAGAAGGCGCTTTCTGGCCCCGCAAGGCTGCCTGTTTGTTCTGGTAGCTGAGCTTCTGGCTGGCTGTGATAAACCAGTGTCTGGGTTTCTGGTATGAGAATTCGATGTCGAGTTTTTGTAGCTCGTAGACCAGGTCCAGATGTGCGTAGAGATTTTGCCACGATGCAAAGTCTGCATGGTTAAGCTTCACGACTTTGCCCTCGAAGGCATAACGTGAAGGAAGCCATTTACCCTGACACGTCGCCCTGGCGGCGGGTGTTTTATTTATAGGTTCTATGTTGGGTTCTAATGACTGATTCTGTGTCCCGTTTTTGGGATCATTCAAAATCCCAAATTTGGGATCGTTCAAAAGCCCGTTTTTGGGATCATTCGATGGCTTAATTGAAACAGGCCCGATTTTGGGAACATTCCCGTTTTTGGGACCATTACCTTTTACTGAACCCTCCCGTTTTTGGGCACATTTAAAATCGAGGTTCAGCTTCAGGACACGCACCCGTTTTGTGGGACCTTTCCGCTCACCGGTATCGGAAAGCAGACCCTCCTCAATCATCTGATTGATCCATTTCCCGATAGTCTTTCTGTCGAGCCCTGTATCATTGACGAGCCTCATGATGCTGGGATAACAGCAGTGGTATTCGTCAGCCCGGTCAGCCAGTGAAAGGAGAAGTAGTTTTTGGGAAGCCTTGAGATTAAGACTCCAGGCCCAGTCTGTTGCTGCGCGACTCATTTAATATGTCCCTCCAAAATAAAAAATTTTAAGAAGTTTCATTGCATTCTCGCTATGTGTGCAGAGGTTAAGATCTGACTCTCGTTGCAACTCTTGTCGCTTCCCTTCCCCCCTCACACTGAATTAAGCGCAGTCCTGAAACCACCAGCTCATGGACAGGATTGTCTGTGCTGATGCTCATCGCCTTCCTCATTACAGGTTCGTTCCAGTTCATACTCAGCAAACCTGATAGCGACCTTCATCAGCCAGCGATATTGTTCCTGGGGTATTTTCATCTCCCCCTTCATCACGAAATCCTCAATACCGCTGGCAGCCAGCGTTTCCATGATTTCCGGGTATTTTTCAGTGCGTCTCAAGATGGTTGAATCAGCGACGTTGAGACGGCGGGCAACCACCGATTGACGCGTGTTAAAAAGGGCCCTTAGAGCCAGTGAATGGAGATGTCGTCCCTGAACTGATGATCCTTGCTTGCGTGTTTTTGCAGTTTCCACAATGTAACTTCCTTAGTCGGCTGTGACGCAGTGACCAAACGTCACCTTAAACTAACGTTTCAGCAAAGATATCCGGCTTTCTTCCAGTAACTTATCTGAGCAGAACTGCCCCTGAGATAACTTCTCAATAGTCATTGCATATTGAGTTCCCCCATAAAACTCTGTTTTAGGAAGTGAACCCTTGTTGAGCCACTTGTAGACCGCTCTTGGACTGATTCCACACGCTTTCGCAACTTCAGCAACTCCCACAGACTTAATTGCAAGGTTAATGAATGACATGAAAACCCCCTCAATAGTACTTTCAGTTCACTTTAATTTGAACTGACAGTTTTATCAAGTCAGTTAACATTGTACCCATGGTTCAAACAGAAACGATCCGTCAGCAGTTTGCAGCGCGGCTTACTGAAGCGCTCAACAACGCCAAATACCCGCCACATGGTCGGGGGGTAATGCTTGCTCAGCGTATGGGGGTAACATCGAAGGCTGTCAGTAAATGGCTGACTGGTGAGTCACTTCCCCGGGCTGCGATGATGAAAAACATCGCTAAAGCTCTGAACGTAGACCCACTGTGGCTGCAACATGGAGATGAGGCTAATGCTGGTGAAGAAAGGTTAGCTCATGCCCTGTTTCGCGGTAGCTTTCCGTTAATGGGCTGGGATGAGGTTATTAATGTCACGCAGTTTTTTGAGAAAGGTTTGGACAGATTCAGTTATTTCTATTCCGGCGCTGTACTGGGAGATGCCCCGGCATTCTGGCTAGTAGTTAAAGACGACTCAATGACGAGCCCCGCGGGCCCATGTGTCCCCGAGAACAGCATGATTCTTATAGACACAGGTCGCATTCCAGAAAATGGCCAATTAGTCGTTGCTAAACTTGCTTCTGCAAAAGAAGTGACTTTTAAACAGTACATTGTTGATGAGGGTATCAACAGAAAGTATCTCAAGCCATTGAATACTAATTATAAACCTGTGGAAATTGATGATTCCTGCAAGTTTATTGGTGTGGTGATAGAGTGCCGAATGAGCTTTGTTTCCCCCGATCCCGCCCAAAGCCTCAGTGTGATACCGCACACTTAAAATTAACAAAAACAATGAGATGAATCAAAACCCCGGAAAAGTACTAATTTTCTGTACTTTTGGTGTTGACCAAAATAGTACTTATAGTTCATTATTGAGTTATTAGCTGAACGGCACAGCATACTGTCGGGCGGGAGGAGTGCAGAAGCGCGAGATCCCGAAGTGGCAAAACCCACCTTCCTCTCAACAAATGAGATGGCTCTGCCCAGTGTCATTTCCTTTGTTGATGGAGGTTAGTATGAAAAAGCACAGCGTTCTGTGCCCGGTCTGTGGAATCAACTTTGATCCCAGAGCACCTGGAGTTCATATAAAAAAGCATCATAGCGCAGCATCACGCCATGAGTTAATCCTGATACGCGACGCCCGGCGTCTCTGTTTCGGGAAAAGTAAGCCCTACAAAAATAAATCACCCTGCTTACTCTGACTCATCACGACATTGACAGCTTCTCTGAAACCCTTTTCGCAGTTTAAACGAGGTGTCAGTGCGAAGGGTTTTCAATTCATTCAGAATTATGAAACGGAATACCTCTATAACTTCACTGTCAGCGAATGCCTGACAGCCTGAAGTAACGAAAGTAGTGGCATCCTGATTGTATAATTATGAGTGTGATCTGTCTGACCAAGTGCCTGATTGACTTTCCCGCCTCGTGCGGGATTTTTTTTGCCCCGGATATGTTAACCGGCCGGCCGGCCCTCAAAGCCTCTCTGTCTTAATCACTCTTTCCGTAATGCCTGAATGGCAAATCCACTCAAGGAGTAACGATGTTATATCGCGATGCTGCTGTGCGTATCAGCCAGACTGTGTTGTTGCTGTCCCGTGAACTGAGTGTTTCTGCTGATCAGATGTTTGAGTACCAGCAGGAAGGCAAAGTCACGGAAGAGCAGGCTGCGACACATATGCATAAAGTCCAGGTTGTTCTCGACGTGCTCTTCACCGAAATCCTGGATCCCATTATGACTGAGCACCCTGACTTACTGCCTGGATGTTGCTGTAGCGACGTTTCAGAGACAGACAGGGACGGCCAGTCGTGATCGCTCTCTTACCTGTCCACATGACCGCCATTATGGCGGTTTTTTTACGTCCGGAACCGGAGAACACCATGCATAAAGAAAAACCTTCATGCGTCCTGAATCCAAAAGAAATGCGCCGCCTCGCCCTTGCTCATGTACAGGCGTATGTAAATGCCTGTCACTGTCATTCCCGTCGTGACGTCCTGATGGCACTGGCTCACTGGCACGATGTAGGCGTGAACATGAGCGATTTCATCAAAAATACGCGCCTCATCATTATTGATGAAGATGGCATCCATGAACGCTGAGATGTCATTCGGAAACCCCGCCCGCAAAGGCATTACCTGACCTGGAGGTCATTATGCAACATCGTGAAACTGCAGAAAAAGTCACTGAAACACTGTTGGAAGTGGCGAACAAGCTGGTGGCATCGGTAAGGATGGTTGATGCCAGTGAGAAAGACGGAAAAGTCAGTATGGACGAAGCAGACGCATACCGTAAGGGTGTGATGGGATCACTGGATGAATTGCTTCAGTCAACTCTCACAACCATTTTCGCCACGCACCCTGATTTACGACCAGCATGCAGCTGCGCTTCTTCTGCCTCGGAAGACAACAAACAGCCGTAACTGCCTGCCTGAATACGTCAGAGTAAACCGTCCGCCAGGGCGGTTTTTTTATATCTCAACGGAGACAAAGCATGATTATTCATATCCGGAACGGCAGGTTCATCTTCACCGCCAGTTCTTTAAACCGAAGCCGCCGTTTTGTCTGTTTCAGTGAAGGCATCGCCTGGACGTATGTGCAGAAGCTTGCCGCTGCCTGTGCCGCTGAAATGAGGTAACGGTGATGTCCAAGCCACATGCCCCCGTCAGGATAATGAGGCGTGCTGAGCGCATTATGCGCTTATGGCGTACCGGGCAAATCCGGGCGAGGCGAACCTATCGGGGTCAGTATCTTACGTTAAGGGTTACGCCGCAGTGGAGACTGTTATCGAAAGACAATGGACAGAACTGGGAATTACTCAGTCATGCGGATTACGACAATCAGATTTAGTCCCGATGTTTCAGCCGTAATGACCGGCACGGGGCAAAACAGAGAAAATCGGTCATGGACGCTCAAGAGTCACAGCATCGCCCTGCTGTCCATAAACGCTGGCTCGCAAATGCGGAGACCCGAAGCTTCGCTCCGATCAGAGCGGGCGGCATCCGGGAGAAACCAGGTCCGGGATAACAGCCAGATCAGGCGGGTCACCAACCCCGAAGTTAAACGGTTATTTTCACTTAAAGGAGATTAAAAGATGAAAATTCAGTACATCGCGACCTCAACAGAGGGCACGCTCCATATCAAATCCTGCGTTCTTCGGGCATTTATCCATGAACGTGTTGTCAGGGCGGCTCTCATGGCCGCACCGGATGCCCGGGTGACCCACACTGGTACGTTTGTTATTCATACGCGCATAGCAGGAGACCCGGCACAAATCCTTGCAGCCACCCGCGAGGCCCGTCGTGAAGAAGAAGAGTAAACCAGGTCTGATGACGTCGTGCCCGGTCTTACTGACACCTGAGTAAACACGTCATCCCTGCCCCTCGTCATACTGCCGGGCTTATCAGAACCGGAACAGGTTAACTGACTATTCAAAGGACCATTTCCCATGATGCAACCAGACATCAGGGGCGATGCTGCTTTTGCTCGCCCCTTTAATGCCATCCGCGATATCGAGTTTGCGCCTGAAAACATTGTCAATGGTGCCAGCTTTTCATCGCGCACATCCCCGGCATTGCCACCCCAGCCCCCTCTGCCCGTGATGCAGGTGGTGTTTGACCGTTTTGTCGGCATCTTTCTTCAGGAGGGGAAGCCATGATCACACCGTATGCTTTGCTGGAACGTCACAAAGACCACCTGGATGCCCAGGAGCAGGACGCAATCAGGAAAGAACAGTGGATCGATGACGAAGCCCAGCGCCTGCTGTCCTGTTTTCCTGACCACCTTCACCTGTTCCGTCACTGGAACCTGCATCCTGATGCGATGAAGTGCTGTGCCCATCCTGAAGCCGCTGAGGAATACATCAGCTTTATCACGAATCTGGCCTACCTGCAGGCGGTCCGAAATTACGACCTTCAGGTGCTGCTTGGCTGGGAGGAACCAGCATGATGAAACCGGGTATCTATGAAGGCCTCAGCAATGAGGCCTATCACGCCGGTCCCGGCGTCAGTAAATCGCAGCTCGATGACATTGCGGTTAACCCGGCCATTTACCTCTGGCGCAAACATGCGCCTGTGGATACGGATAAAACAGCCGCACTGGATATGGGAATCGCGCTGCACTGCATGCTGCTTGAGCCTGAACAGTTTGATAAGCGCTTTATTGTGGCTCCTTCTTTTAACCGGCGCACCTCTCAGGGTAAAGCAGACGAAGCAGCATTTCTGAATGAGACACGCATCCGGAACATGACGGTCATGGATGCAGAACAGGGCCGGAAACTTCAGCTTATGAGAGAGAGCGTAATGGCGCATCACGCCGCACGCTTTTTTCTTGAAGCTGAGGGCCACTGCGAATCCTCCCTCTACTGGTCAGATGCAGAGACAGAAGAACTCTGTCGCATCCGGCCAGATAAATATCTGACGAATCGCCCTCTCATCGTCGACGTGAAAAAGGTGAGTGATATGTCGCGCTTTGCCCGCCACATCGAAGCGTTCCGGTACCACGTTCAGGCAGCCATGTACTGCGAGGGCTTTTATCACTGCACTGGCACATATCCGCAGTTCGTTTTTATTGCGGTCAGTGAAGCGATCGACTGTGGCCGTTATCCGGTTCGTGTGTTTGAGCTGCACGACAATGACATGAGCGCGGGATCCGCCCTCTTCCGTCGGGACCTGTGCACATTCCATTCCTGTCGCCTCGGCAATAACTGGGGCGGCATAGAAATAATTAAGCGCCCTGCATGGGCACATTAACAGGAGTAGGCGTTATGCAAAATCAACCGATGATCTCTGCGCCCGACAGCACTGACACAACTGCCACTATTTTCAGCCCCGATGCCCTGGATAAACTGGTGCGCTTTGCAGAAATCATGGCCAGCAGCAGAGTCACTGTCCCGGCGCATCTCGCGGGCAAAGCCGCAGACTGTCTGGCTGTGACCATGCAGGCCCTGCAGTGGCGTATGAATCCGTTTGCCGTCGCCCAAAAAACCTTCACCGTCAACGGTGTTCTGGGATACGAGGCACAGCTGGTGAATGCAGTGATCAACACCATGGCCCCTGCACGGGATCGGCTCCATTACGAATGGTTTGGGCCATGGGAAAATGTTATCGGCAGATTCACCGAGAAAACCTCATCCAAAGGCAATAAATACATCGCACCGGACTGGACACTGCAGGATGAATCCGGATGCGGTGTTCGGGTGTGGGCAACAATGAAGAACGAGCAGGAGCCGCGGGTGCTGGAACTGCTGCTCTCACAGGCACAGGTGCGGAACTCAACACTCTGGGCGAGCGATCCGCGTCAGCAGCTGGCTTATCTCGCTGTTAAACGCTGGGCCCGTCTGCACTGCCCGGACGTCATTCTGGGGGTGTACACACCGGATGAACTGGAAACCTTATCTCCTGCAGAACGCGACGTGACACCGCCAGCTCGTGAAGATTTGAATGCGTTCATCAATCAGTCAGCCAGCCGAGATAACTGTGTTGCGCTGCAAAACCATTCTGTCCCGGACCTGCGAACTGAAGAGATTAAAGCAGAAACGCCCGTACCTGCAGCGCCACCAGCCAGCCCGGTCAGATCGCCTGACCAGCCGGCGAGCGCACCCCCGCCCTCGCCTAAACACTGTCCGGGTAAAGAACAGGAACGCGCTGAGGACAGGAAACGTTCTTCAGAAGAACTTCTCGCTGATTTCTGTGAGGCAGCCATGAAAAGTCAGTCGGTCAGCGCACTCGCCCGCTGCTACGCCTACGCATCAAAGGTACTTAAACCTGTGCCACCGCTGCTGGATAAAGCCACAGATGTGTTTCTGGTCAGGAAAGCCGAGATTGAAGAAGCCAGAGAATAAATGCCATCTGAACCCCGTTAATTCAGGAGTTATCGATGAATCAGAGAAAGACTGACCGCAACCAGCGTTATTACGCCGTCGCCGAGGCGGCTGCATTTGCCGAACGCTGCGAAAAGTTTGATCAGGCGGGAAAACTCTGGCTGCGGGCAATGAAGCTGGCCTTAAGACCGATGAATGCCCAGTGGGCAGAACACCGCAGTCAGTGTTGTATGAGTGCATTACGTAATGGATGGTCTTATATCAGGGATTAACCCAGCAGTGATTATCCAGAGGTACCCTCATCATTATGAATATTATATTCACTTTTCTGACTTCACTGATATGAAAGTGAGTGTTAGTTTCTTTACAGAAGGCGAATAAATATATACATAAAATTAAAACTCCGCGCGCTCCCTGAGTGTAACATTAATTAAGAAGACGCCACCTATGAACACAAGACTGTTAAGCTATATCGACACCTTTTTATACCATTCTTCTACCGAGCCACTGCAGCAACTGGTTTATATCATCGCAAAACTGTGCCTCATTACTGCACCCGCAGCCTGGGTCGTCAAACGCCCGACTGGCAAAGACGACAGACTCTTTACGTCTCAGGAAGAGGCACTGGAGTTTCTGGAAAAGCAAGGCCACAGCGATGACTATGTCGCGCCACTTTTCACAACAGTAAAAGTGGATATGAGTGCAGGAGAAATCCGGCATCTGCTTTTGACGCCATTACCTGATGAAGAAGATTAGTCCCTAATTAAAAGCAGGCAATGGTTATTTTATATCTGCAAATTTAACGAGTCATGATTGTGGCTCGAAATAAAAAACAACACCAGGGCAGTCAGGAACAATTCAATGACCAGAACAACGAATGCCATTATTATTGTGGCGGCTATACTGTGCTCGCTCCAGCTTGCAAGGGGAGAAAGTATGCCGCTGGAAAATGAACTCCAGTCCTTTTCTGTAAAAACCGGCGCAACCCGGATTATATATTCTGCGGGTTCGAATGGTGCATCAATGACCGTGATGAACCCGCAGGCGTATCCGATGCTGGTGCAGTCGGAAGTCATGATGGAAGACCGGAAAACCCGGGCCCCGTTTATTGTCACCCCACCACTGTTCCGTCTGGACGGGCATCAGCAGAGCCGGATAAAGGTTATCGCAACCAGCAGTCACAATAATGACACGAAAGAGTCACTTTACTGGCTTTGCGTAACAGGCATACCCCCTGAGGCGGATGCGGACTGGACGGGTGATGCGTATAGAAAGAAAAAGGCCGGACAGCACGCTACCCTTCTGACGCAACTGCGTATCAAAAGCTGCCTGAAACTGCTTGTACGCCCATCCTCCCTCAGAGGCACACCCGAAGACTTTGCCTCCAGCCTGACGTGGGCAAAACGCGGTAAGACGCTCACGGTCAGTAACCCCACACCCTTTTTCATGAATCTCAGAAGTGTTCAGCTTGGAAAATCGAGTGTGGCCAACCCTGAATATGTTCCTCCGATGGGTAAACGGCAACTGCGCATACCTGCGGATGCGTCAGGTCAGGTGCACTGGCGACTGATTACCGATTATGGCGGAGACAGCAAAGCGTTCACGTCCGACATGAGCACTGATCCTGTTTCTCACTGAGAGTACTCACTGCCAGGATTAAAACGATGACTGTTTACAGACCACTTTTCGTGGCCGGTCTGACGCTGGCTGCGGTTCAGGCAGAAGGCAAAGTCTATACCTTTAACCCGGCTCTCATTGCCGGAAGCAATAAAGAAACAGACCTGATGCTTTTCAGTCAGGGCAGTCAGCTACCGGGCATTTATCCGACTGACATCTACCTGAACAATACACTTATCGACTCCCGGCCAGTCAGTTACATATTAAGGCCGGATAAATATGGTCGTCAGGGACTCGTCCCTCACCTCAGCAGATCCATGCTGTCAGGTTACGGAATACGCATGAAGAGCTTCAAGGTTACTGAGAAGGAAAAACGCTCAGGCTTTTTTGATCTGTCGCAGATACCGGGCGCTCAGGCTGATTTCCACTTTGATGAGCAGTCACTGCATCTGAGTATTCCTCAGGTTTATCTGAAGCCCGGATTTAACGGCATCGCAGCCCGGACTCTTTGGGACGACGGCATACCTGCCTTCATCATGAATTATCGTACCGGGACGAGCCAGAGTGTTACCCGTGGCCCCTCGGGAAGAAAATATCAGTACTCCTGGCTGCAACTGACGCCAGGCGTCAACATCGGTGCCTGGCGGCTTCGCAACGTCACCAGCTGGCAGCAAACACGTGGAACGCCCGGACGCTGGCAGGCCATGACGACTTATCTGGAGCGCGGTATTAATGGCATCAACAGCCGCCTGACGCTGGGTGAGCGTTATACCGCCTCTGAGATTTTTGACAGCGTTCCCTTCAGAGGGGTCATGCTTGCCTCTGACGATCGGATGGTGCCTTCCAGCCAGTATATGTTTACGCCGGTCATACGTGGCGTGGCGAGAACCCAGGCCCGCGTTGAGGTAAAGCAGAACGGCTACACTATTTATAACCAGGTCGTCGCACCGGGTCCGTTCGCCCTGACTGACTTCAATCCCACCGGCGCAGGTGGTGATTTTCAGGTTACGGTATGGGAGGCGGATGGTGTTCCTCAGGTTTTCACTGTTCCTTTCCAGACGCCAGCAATCGCCATTAAAGAGGGCTACCTGCGCTACAGTCTGATGGCCGGGCAGTATCGTTCGTCTGACAGGAGAGTAACAAGAGCGCCGGTCATGGAAGCCACCGCCATGTACGGTCTTCCCTTTGGATTCACGCTTTATGGCGGAATCCAGGCAGCCCGGCACTATCAGTCTTCATCCCTGGGTACCGGGCTGAGCATAGGCAACTGGGGTGCACTCTCTTCAGATGTCACACTCAGCCGCGCACAGCACTCGGGTCATGACCCGGTACACGGTTATTCCTGGCGTATGCGGTACAGCAAAGAGTTTGTCGGGACAAATACTTCGCTGTCACTGGTCAATTTACAGTTCAGCCAGCCGGACTATCTCACACTGGCTGAAACACTGGAGAGCTGGCGGATTGATGGAATGGCGCCAGGCATTCGCAGAAAAAGGAGAAAAAGTCGTACCGGACTATCCATCAGTCAGGGACTGGGTAAATGGGGTTACCTGAACGCAGGTGCTTATCAGGATACCTACTGGAACCGCGGTCTGCGAGAAAGCAGCCTTAACGCGGGATACTCTGTTCCGTTCAGGGATATGACGCTGTCATTAATCTGGTCTGCCAGTCAACGTGCCCGGCACCATCCCAGGGAACAGATGATCAGCCTCTGGCTCTCTGTTCCGCTAAAAAAATGGATGGGTGGCAACACGCGAGCGTCGTACCGGTTCACGCATTCATCGTCCGGCCCTGCCACTCAATCTGCAGGCTTAAGCGGTGATGCGTTTGATCAGCGCCTCAGCTGGAATGTTGATCAGCGTTATACCGCAGGACACGCAGTGCGCCGGAGCAATAGCGACGTATCTCTGGGATGGACCGGAACCTACGGGCACATCTCAGGTAATTACAGCTGTGGCCGGTATTACCAGCAGCGTACCGTTGCAATGGACGGCGGCATTATTGTCCATCGCCACGGGATGACTTTCACACAAACGCTTGGTGATACAAATGCGCTGGTTACAGCCAAAGGCGCTTCAGGCGTAAAAGTTCTGGGCACGCCCGGGATCTTTACAGATTATCGTGGGTATACAGCGCAGCACTGGCTGAATCCTTACCGTGAGAATTCACTTTCATTAGACCCCACAACGTTGCCGGCGGAGGCTGAAATAACCATCACTGACAGGAAAATTGTGCCTACAGCTGGCGCAATTATTCCGGTTAATTTCAAAACCAATATCGGTGCTAAGGCTATTATTGAAATAAGACTTCCTGATGGATCAAAGGCACCTTTTGGATCTGTTGTGCAGGCACTCTCAGCACAACATCCCGAAGGTATTGTTGATAACGAAGGTAAAGTTTACCTGTCAGGTTTATCTGCAAAGGGACAGCTTAATGTAAAAACACGAAGTCAGACGTATAAATGTTTTTTCGTTTTAAGAAAAAATATTGACTCGTATGGTCTGTATTCAGCAGTCGCAAAATGCCAATAAAGGAGTGCATGATGCACAGACTGTTTGCCCAATCATGCATGTCACTGCTTCTGCTACTTAATGCATTTTATAATCAGAGCATAGCTGAAAACTTAGCAATTAAAATCGTACCCGATACAGAATTACACTCAGGAATATTTCCGGATGGTACGACACTGGCCGTGATATATCTATCTGGTATGAATCAAAAGTGTGCTGTAAATGTCTGGAGCCCATCGGCGCAGAATGAGACTACCCCCGGGTCCTATACCCTTTATGACAGACCGGGAGGAAACAGGCCACTGAGAGTCAGGCTGGTCGGAGAAGGCTGGCAGCCTGACATACAATTCGGGACAGGCGTTATGCTTAACGACCCATCAGGTTTCGCCACCCTGAAATTAATAACAAACGGCGAACAGTATATTGAGAGCCATACATGGCCAATTAACATTTCGGTTCAATGCGGAAGGAACTAAAAAACCATCAAACATGAAGTAACTCAAAACGTAATTTCTCAAACGTCCTATTACAGGCATCAACCACAGAGGATTGAAAATTGATTAAATTAAAGACCTTACCCTTAACACTTTCTTTGTTAAGCGCATGCAACATCGCAATAGCTGATAACACACCACAACAAGTCGGCGAGATTTTAACTCAATCGGCAGATTTAGTTTTCAAACAGAACTCGAAACTGAATCTTAAGCTGATACCTGTTCAGGATTTAAAGGCAGGAATAAATGACGAATACAAAATAGTAGCAACATTTGATATCACTTCATCACCACCAGTAAGGATAGGAGTGCGCTGGACACCTGGCGTTGGAGAAGTAAGAGTTCCCATAGTGAAAATCCACGGTAAGAACAATCCAAAAAATATCCTTGAGCTGAACTTTGCTTGGGGTAATTATGATTACGACAACAAAGATGAATGGCATATAACACGTAACCTCGAAGAAAGATTTGGTGGTTCGTTAGTTATTCAAGGAAAACAGCAGGTAGCTGCTGACACTTATACCGTGAGTATGGATGCATCAGCGTTTATTTCTTAACGATAGTTATTCATCAGAAATGAAATGACCAGAAAGAAGGCTAAGCCTATGAATTAACACCCTTAGCCTTCCGCTCGATTTCAACATCCATTGCTCGAGTGAAGATTAGATAATTAAAAAGCATTTTATTATTAACTAAAGTTACTTGCAGCGGGGGAAAACACTTATGAACAATTGGTTTATGTCGCAGCCATTTCATTATGCATTAACAAAACCTAAAGAGAGGTAGCTGAATGAAAAACATCAAAATTATGGCAGTTCTACTTTCTTTAGTTGTAAATCCAACCTTCGGTAATGTTTTTATTTTTCATCCTGGCAAGCATAAAATCAAACCTTCACCAAAACCTGATCATCACGCGTTCATTTCTCCAACAGGCTCCCCTATAACACAATCTGCAGATTTAGTTTTTAAAGAAACCAGTCAGATTGACTTCCAGCTTTTGGCTGAAAACAACCTGAAGGCTGGTAAGAATAATAGTAACACTATCGTGGCGTCTTATTACATCAGAGTAAAAAAACCAACACGGCTGGGTATTCGCTGGACACGTCAGTCTGGACTGACAAATGGCGGCAGGATCGTACTCAGTGGAAAAGAAGACTCTATGCATAAAATTGTCTTGTATCTGCCAACTCTGGCATCAGGTAATTTCCTGGAAATATGGGATAATAAAGGCTGGGCGGTATCACAATATCGTGTGGCAGAGTTAAATGGAACGATAAATTTTTATAAGGACCAGACAGTTCAGGCTGATATATATACTCTGAGCATGGATGCCTCTGCGTTTATATCTTAACAACATATGTAGTCATTTAGATGTGCAGATCTGTATAGAAGCCAGAGCATGATAAAGGCGACAAAAATAAATAATGAAAATCCCGCCTATGCGGGGTTTTTTATTGCCCGAAACTGGATTCAGATGTCAGTTCCTTCTGGCAAATCATCCATGGCGCTGACAACCTGTGGGCCAGCTCATGAGTATGGATGATCGGGCATGTCCGAGGCAAACACCATGACAGAGGTATAGACAGAAATGGTGCATAATCCAAAAATTGATATTCAAACTCTCTTACAGATGCCCTATCTGAATCTGCACGAAGCTGCCATGCTGCTTCGCGTAGCACCGCAAACCATTCGCAAATGGGTATCAGTAAACGGGCGAACTCAGCGCCCCCACAATCCCGCGTTTCCGGTACCGGTACGCCGCAGCCGTCTGACGTTTCGCACCTGCGACATCATGCGCTATCACGAAGAGCGCGCCAACACTGATACTGTCCCATCACCACTAATCCACTCTGTAACACGCGCCCACCATAACGAATAGGCGCGACGCTGTTCCTCGATATACTCATAACGGTCGTACACCTGCCAGACACCTGGCAATTTATGCCCCAGCATTATTTCCGCAATGTGTGGTTCAGTGAGATCCGAAAAATTAGTGCGGGCCGTCCGGCGCAGATCATGCAATGTCCAGTGTTCCATTTCAGTGCTCAAATGGCGGCGCGCTGATTGCCTGATCCTGGGTGGAATATCAATCAGGGATGAGCGGGCCTGGGGAGCGTCACGCTGAATGTTCGCCATTACAAAGCGGCTATGCGGTGACTGGTCGAACAGCTCCTTTAGCATTTTTTCTGCCTCTGGTATGACTGGCCTCAACAGCGGCTTACGTGTGCGTTTGCCCGTTTTGTGATGTGATGGCGGGATGGACCATATTTTCTTTTCAAAATCGAAATGCGACTTTTCTGCGTTGGATAGTTCCCCCACCCGGCAACCAAACAACAGACACAACTTAACCAGCAACTGAAACTTTCTCGCCAGCCTGCTGGCCTCCATTGCGCGGAAAATTGTCACAATTTCGTCAGCAGACAGAACACGTTCGCGCGGTGTCAGCGTGATCCCTAAATCTGCCAGACGCAGATCGGTTAGCGGTGTGATTTTTATCAGCCGCCTGCGCATCGCCCAGTTATGGGCCTGCCTGGCATTGGTTAAAAGACGAATGGTTATAGAGGGTTTTTTACGTGCCAGCGGTTCCAGAACGTTCAGCCACATGTGGATGGGTGCATCCTCATGGGGAACATTACCTAACCAGGGAAAAAGGTGTATTTCGAATGAACGCAGCACATCATGATGTTCAGGTTTATTTTCAACGGCATATTTTTCCAGCCACGTCCTGATTACCCCTTCAACAGTCAGTGCAGAAAAAGCATCATCACGGGCTTTGCGCTTCAGTATGCGAGGATTGCGGTTTTGTTCAAGCTGGCCACGCAACCTGGTAACCTCGTCACGCGCTTCTTTTAAACTGGTAGCCGGGTATGTACCGATATCAACGCGTTCGCCCTTCCCGTTCCAGCGGTAACGGTACTGAAACGTGATCTTACCCAGGCAGGATACGCGGGCAGAAAGCCCGTCACGATCGGTCTTAACCTGAACTTTTTCATATTCTTTGCCCAGCATCGCACGCAGGGCAGCGTCTGATAGCGCCATAAATCTTCTGAAGTGGAAAATTATGTACACCAGTATGTACACAAAAAAGGGGGTAATAAAGGGAAAAATTATGAATGCAGAGGAACATTATAAACAGCTCATAACCGATTTTTTTCTATTATTCCCTGCTGATACAGGGATTCAGGTAAACAGTCGGGAATGAGCAGACACTGTAAGGAATAGTTGCTGGCATATCTCAGGAATATGACCATGAAAAACGTAAAAGCACTTTCAATCGCCGCACTCGCAACTCTTTCTCTGATCTCTTTTGGCAGCTTTGCCGAGAGCGTTTCTGTCACCTCATCCACACTGGATGGCGCAGAATCAAAAATCGCTGCTCAGGCTCAGGAACAGGGCGCGCAGTATAAAATTACGGAAGCGAACACCAACAACCGTGTTCACATGACCGCAGAACTGTATAAATAACGGATGGTCGCAAACGGATTTGCCAGAACAGGCTGCCCCATGGGCAGCCTTTTTTGTATTTGATTAGGCCTGACGGGCGGCTGGGGCGCTACTGGTGCGCCACCATAGAATCAGCGCTGCCAGCGCAATTGCGCCGAGTACCGCAAACGCAGTGCTGTAGGAATAACGTGCGGCGATCATGCCCGTCATGGCGGGACTCAGCGCTGCACCTGCGCCCTGCATCAGCATAATAACGCTTTGCCCGGCGTTAACATGGCCCGTACCCCGCAGCAGGGAGACAATATAGCCTGGCACTGCCACACCGAGAATCCCAGCCGCAATACCATCCAGAACCTGAACCGGAATGACAAAAATCGGCCCGGCAAAGCCGGCGGCGAGAACCGCGCGCAGCGGTAATATCATCAGGGCGACCATGATAAACAGGCGATAGCCGTGCGTATCAACCCGCTTAGACACCCACAGCGCGACCGGGATCATCACCAGTTGGGAAATCACCACCGTTGCCGCCGCGTAAAGGCCCGGACTGACTGCCGCCTGGCCGCCCGCTGAGGCAACGCGCATGCTCAGCATCGGCAGCAGTGCGGCGTTGGCAAGATGAAACAGCAGCAGCGTCACACCGGCGATCATCAGCGCCGGGTTTCGCAACAACATTGATAAGCGCAGCGCTGGCTGACGCTCTTCATGCGGTTCATAACCGCGCGCCACATCGTTATCGATCTCATTTCCGCGAATTGCCAGCGTAGCGAAAGCAGCGAAAATCGCCATTACCGTCATAAGAATGAAAACGGCACCCATGCCCCAGTACCAGGCTGAAAAACCGGCCAGCAATGCAGCAATCGTATTACCGCCATGATTAAACGCCTCGTTGCGTCCCATCTGCTGGTTAAAGCCGCGCTGACCCGTGAGCCCTAAGGTGATCCCCGCCACCGTCGGGCCGATAAACGCCGCAGCCAGGCCGGCTACAACCTGCGAGACCATCGCCGTCCAGGTCTGATTGCTGTACCACAGCAGCAGCGTGGCAACGGTAATCACCAGACAGCCCAGCAGCACAATGATTTTTTTATGACGGGTTGCATCGGCGGCGATCCCTGCCGGTAGCGTGGCAAGTAATCCGGCGATGCCGCCACAGGTCATTACCAGACCGATTTCGTCGGGTCGCCAGTGTCGCTCCGTAAGAAAGATGCCCAGAAATGGCCCCAGGCCGTCGCGGACATCGGCCAGAAAAAAGCTCATTAAACAGAGCGCGTAGAGTGAACGCTGAGACATGTTATTTCCCTGGAAGATAAGTGTTAAAGGCGGTTGCGCTTCGGTTAAAAGGGAAATTATGTGTTACGACGTGGAAAGTCACCTTTCGTTATAGTAACAAAATGAAAAAGGCCACCCGTAAACAGTACGGATGGCCTTATGCTATTCACTCAATAACGAGAGCGAACTATTTATCTGTACCAAAACCCTGCTTCAGCAGTGCTGGCAGTACATCCGGGAAGTAGATGTTTTTATAGTAACCGCTGACGCTTTCGCTCCAGCTCTCACCGTCATTACGGCCAATCGTCTTCCAGTGCTGAACCATCTCATCGTTGTAGGCCGCAATCTGCTGCTCCAGACCCTGCGTCTGGTAAGTCTCATCATGGCGGAACGTCGCCAGAGGCAGACGTGGTTTCTGATGAGCCGGTTCGTCTACGTGACCGATTACCACACCCGCCACCGGGAAGGTCAGCGGCGGCAGTTCCAGCAGTGAAATCATCGCCTGCGGGTCGCGACGGATACCGCCAATTGGCACTATCCCCAGACCTTCCGCACGCGCAGCCGCCATTACCGACCCCAGCGCGATACCGATATCGGTAGAACCCGAAACGATACTCTCAATGCTCTGATGGGCAATCTGCTGTTGATCGACCGCGGCCATCCCCACGGCTGATTTATGCATATCCAGCACAAAGGTAATAAACACCGGTGCTTTGGCAATCCACGGCTGACCGCCAGCAATGGCGGCGATCTGTGCGCGACGTCCGGCATCACGCGTGATCACCACAGAAACCTGCTGCGAGTTTACTGATGTCGGTGCGCGATAAGCGGTACTGATAATCCGATCCAGCACAGCTTCATCGACAGGTTGCTCAGTGAAACTGCGTTCACTTTTGTGACTTGTAAAAATATCAATCAGTTCGCTCATGGTTCCTCCCATATAAAGTGCAAGAATAGCAGCAAGTCACAGGGAAAAACTTAACCGCACTGGTCATGCTGTCGCGGCGTTTCTCAGCCTCCCCAGCGGCTTTTAAGATAGCTTACCGCCTGCTGAGTCTGCGGCTGATTCAGATAGTTCTCTCTGAACAGAATCGTGCCATCGATATTGGGGTTCGATTCATTAAGGTCGAGCTGCTTTTTCAGCTCCGGTACGCCACCCTGCTGTGTCCAGTCAGGCTCAATTTTTGACGGCTCGCCCACTTTATAGAGAGCAAGGCCGATGTAGAGCCGGGTTTTGGTCGGTTTAACGACCTCTGCCCACCAGTTTGCCAGCACGTCGTAACGGGCCGCCTGACGGGAAAAAGGCCAGTAGAGCTGAGGTGCAATGTAATCCAGCAAGCCCTGCTGCACCCAGCGGCGGGTATCGGCAAAAGCTTCATCATACGCCGCCGCTCCGCGGGTATCGGAACCGGCAGGATCATGCGAGAGATTACGCCAGACGCCCGCAGGACTGACACCAAACTCCACCTCCGGCTTCAGTTGTTTGATGGTATGTGACACCTGCTCAATCAATTGCTGAGTATTGTGACGCCGCCAGTCCGCTTTGCTGGCAAATCCCTGACCGTAGCGGCTGAAGGTCTGATTATCGTTGAGCAGCGAACCGGCAGATTCCGCATAGAAGTAGTCATCGAACTGCACACCGTCGATGGGATAGCGCGCCACCACCTCGGCCACAATACTGGTGATCCAGTCACGCGCCTCAGGGATACCCGGATCGAGCACATAGCGATCGCCTGCAGTGCGGATCCAGTCGCGATGCAGCACAAAAACGCTGGCCGGATGCAGTGACAGCGTGCGGTTCAGTTCGCTGACGGTAGACGATTTAGTGTTAACCGACACCCGGTAAGGGTTGAACCAGGCATGGACTTTGATACCGCGCTTATGCGCCTCATCCAGCATAAACTGCAGCGGATCATAGCCCGGATCTTCACCAATTTTTCCTGTCAGCATATCTGACCATGGGAGGATTTTTGAGGGCCAGAGCGCCGTGGCATCTGGCTTCACCTGGAAAAACACCGTGTTGATGCCCAGGCTTTTCAGCTTATCCAGCTTGTCGATCAGCGATTGCTGCTGCTGGCGGATACGCTGCGCCGGACTGGTGCCATTCACCGACGCAACGGGCGGCCAGTCAAGACGCGAAACCGTGGCTAACCAGACGCCCCGCATCGGTTCCTGCGCCTGAGGTTGTGCTGGCTTGCCGGGCGTCGGTAACGGCTGTTTCGTCACAGGCGGAAAAGGAGTGACCAGCGATTTCGGCGGCTCGGATGCGCAACTGACCAGCAACAACGCGGCAGCCAGCGCGGCGCCTCGCTTAATAGCCGCACGGGCCGGTGCAGTAAAGGGATTAAAGGCGATGATAGACTCCGGTATTGTCTGGTCGGGGCGCAAAGAGGAGTATTCTCGGTGACTCTGATTAAATGTCAATGCGTTAGCACTGAGGCGGCAGTAAAACCGCCCTCCTTCAAAATAAGCGCCCCTGAACCCGCTAGCGCTGCGGAGTGAATACCATTCCGGCGGACGCAAGACAGGCTTTGAGAGTGCCAAACGCATCCTGACACTGCCGCTCATTGACGCAGGCGTAACCCAGCAGCAATCCGCGCGCCTCCTGAGGGTGCATATAATATTGCGAAAGTGGCCGTACTTTGACGCCGCGCTTCAGCGCCTCCGCGGCTATCGCCACGTCATCCGCGCCTGCTGGCAGCGGGATCACCAGATGCAGCCCCGCTTCATGATTGAATGCCGGTAAAAAGGCTGGCCCCAGATAGCGCTCGATCAGCCGGCAGAGAAACTGCCGCCGTTGGCGGTAAAGCAGGCGCATCCGGCGGATATGCTCCATGTAATGGCCCAGCCGGATAAACTCCGCCAGCGCACGCTGAATCAGCAGATGTCCGCCGCGATAGAGCTCTGCCGCGGCGATGCGCAACGGCTGTGCCAGCGGTTTCGGCACCACCATGTAGCCAATGCGCAGTGCGGGATAGAGCGTTTTGCTGAACGTTCCCATGTAAATGACCGGCGCATCCGCTTCAAGTCCCTGCAGTGAGGGATGAGGCTGGCCGGAAAAACGAAATTCGCTGTCGTAGTCATCTTCCACAATCCAGCTCTGATGGCGTCGAGCCAGAGAGAGCAATGCCTGACGACGGGCCAGGCTCAGATGCACACCCAGCGGATATTGATGAGAGGGCGTCACAAACACCATCCTGGGTGGCGGGCCGCTATCCGGCACCAGTCCCTGCTCATCCACGGGCATCGCCCGAATCTTCAGGCCATTCATGCGTAGCAGATTGCGTGTTCCCCAGTAGCCTGGCTCCTCCATCCAGACCCGATCGCCAGGATCGCACAACACCCGCGTCACCAGATCAACCGCCTGATGAACCCCTTCGGTGATCAGGATCTGGTCAGCATCGGCCCGCACTGAGCGTGCCACCCGCAGATAATCCACCAGCGCATGGCGCAGATCGGGACAGCCACCGCCGCTGCTGTAGACCAGGCGGTGAACGTCAGGCTCACGATTCAGACGCGCCTGAATCTGACTGAACAGCTTGTGGGGGAATTCGGTCACATCGGGCGCACCGGGGACAAACGCGCCCCACTGGTAAGGCGATGCTGTAGCGTGCCCCAGCAGACTGGCGCCCCGCTTCGACAGCGTCGCCGGTCGTTGCGCCTTCACCGCCTGAAGGTCGGCTATCGCATCACTCTGCAGAGAGTTTTCCGGCAGCGTCTCTGCAATCCAGGTGCCGCTGCCGGTCCGCGCGGTAACATAGCCCTGAGCCATCAGGCTCTCATAAACATGCATAACCGTGTTTCGTGACACACCCAGTTCGCGCGCCAGATCGCGGGTTGGCGGCAAACGGCTTCCGCGCGGAAACACCTCTTCAGCGATCGCGGCCTGCATGCAGTTCAGCAGCCGCTGATGTAATGAGCCAGTTCTTATAAACTGTAACCGCGCTAATAGATGATCTGCGTATAAGAGTCGCAATTGGCTCCACCTTTCCTCTGACAATTGGCTCTGGCAACTCACCACGCCTCAGGCATAAATAAACGTGTTTGTCGGGAATTGTAAACACGCATATTAACGAGGTGGAATAAATGAGCGAAAAAAATAACCTGTTGCAGCAGCGCAAAGCACAGGCTCTCCCCAAAGGTATCGGTACGCTGTGCGACTGGTACGTTGCCCGGGCAGAGAACGCCACCTTATGGGATCAGGAGGGTAATAGCTGGATCGACTTCGCGGGCGGCATCGCGGTACTGAACACCGGCCACCGCCATCCACGCATTGAACAGGCGATTGCCGATCAATTAACAAAGTTTACCCATACGGCTTTTCAGATCACCCCTTACGAAAGCTACATCGCACTGGCCGAGCGTATTAATCAGCGGGTTCCCATCGCCGGTGCGGCGAAAACGGCCTTCTTCACCACCGGGGCGGAAGCGGTAGAGAATGCCGTTAAAGTGGCGCGTGCCTATACCCGCCGTCACGGCATTATCACCTTTGGTAACGCGTTCCATGGCCGCACCTTTATGACCATGGCGATGACCGGAAAAGTGGCGCCCTATAAGCGGGATTTCGGCCCGATGCCGCCGTCAGTCTTCCATGCACGCTATCCCAGTGCGGTTCAGGGGATTAGCATCGAGGCGGCACTGACCAGCTTTGAAGAAATTTTTACGCAGGACATTGCGCCTCATGACGTCGCCGCAATCGTGCTGGAGCCGGTGCAGGGCGAAGGTGGATTCTATGCGGCACCCGCAGAGTTTATGGTGCAGTTGCGGGAGCTGGCTGACCGGCACGGCATTCTGCTGATTGCGGATGAAGTCCAGAGTGGGTTTGCCCGTACCGGCAAACTGTTTGCCATGGAACACTACCCGGTGAAGGCCGATATCATCACTATGGCGAAAAGCCTGGCAGGCGGGATGCCGCTCTCCGCGGTCGCTGGTCGTGCAGAGGTGATGGATGCACCTGCCCCAGGTGGGCTGGGCGGGACCTATGCCGGAAACCCGCTGGCTATCGCCTCGGCCCATGCGGTGCTGGATGTGATTGAAGAGGAGCAGCTCTGCCAGCGCGCCGTTGATCTCGGTGCCCGGCTTGAAGCAGAACTGCAGGAGCAGCAACGCAAACATCCGGACATTGCTGAAGTGCGTGCGCTGGGTTCGATGGTGGCGATGGAGTTCTATCAGGCCAGCACCGCGCAGGCGGTTCAGAAGATGGCAATGGAACAGGGCTTGCTGCTGCTGACCTGCGGAGCCAAAGGCAACGTCATCCGCTTCCTCTACCCGCTCACCATTCCGGATGCCCAGTTCAGCCAGGCGCTGACCATTCTCTCCACGGTGATCGATCACTGTGTCGCACCCGCCGGACATCCCGTCGTCCCGGCCTGATTTCGCTGACGCGTTAACGCAAGTTCATCCCCGTTCGTCCGGCCATCCAGGCCGGACGTCGACAGGAGACGTTTACATGACGATGACTCAGAGTGCGAATGCAGATTCGCTGGCTCAAAACCTGAAACCGCGCCACGTGCGTATGCTCTCAATTGCGGGCGTGATTGGCGCCGGGCTGTTTGTTGGCTCCGGCCATGCTATTTCTGAAGCGGGCCCCGCGGTGTTGATCTCTTATGCCGCCGCCGGTGCGCTGGTGGTCCTGATTATGCGGATGCTGGCCGAGATGGCCGTCGCCTCACCCGATTCAGGCTCTTTCTCAACCTACGCCGATAAAGCGCTGGGACGCTGGGCCGGATTTACCATCGGCTGGCTCTACTGGTGGTTCTGGGTGCTGGTGATCCCGCTGGAAGCCAATGCGGCGGGAACCATTCTTCATGCCTGGTTCCCCGCTGTCGCCATCTGGCAGTTCACGTTTGCTATCACCCTGTTGCTGACCATTACTAATCTGCTCAGCGTGAAAAATTATGGTGAGTTTGAGTTCTGGTTTGCATTGATCAAGGTCGTTGCCATCATCCTGTTCCTGGGTGTGGCAGGTGCGGCAGTGTTTGGTCTGCTGCCTGACAGCAATACCAGCGGTCTGTCGCATCTCTATGACACCCACGGATTTATGCCGAATGGCATCGGCGCGGTCGTGGCTGCCATCCTGACCACCATGTTCTCATTTATGGGCACAGAAATTGTCACGATTGCCGCCGCAGAGTCGAAGAATCCCGGTAAGCAGATTACTCAGGCAACTAACTCCGTCATCTGGCGTATTGCGCTGTTCTATCTGCTGTCGATTTTCTTTGTGGTGGCGCTGGTGCCGTGGAATGCGCCAGGACTGGTTGAACAGGGTTCATGGCAGACGGTGTTACAGGCGATGAACATCCCGCACGCCCGACTGATTGTCGATCTGGTGGTGCTGATGGCGGTGTGCAGTTGTCTTAACTCGGCGCTTTATACCTCTTCGCGCATGCTCTACTCCCTTTCACGCCGCAAAGATGCACCGGCGGCTGCCTCACGCACCAATCGCAGCGGCACGCCGTGGATTGCGGTACTGCTCTCTACCGCGGCTGCATTTCTGGCGGTGATCGCCAATTATCTGGCGCCCAGCGTGGTGTTTGAATTTTTACTGGCCACGTCGGGAGCGATTGCACTGCTGGTCTATCTGGTGATTGCCGCGTCCCACCTGGTGCTGCGTAAAAAGCGCGAGAAAGCGGGTGAAGTCCTGAGTTACCGGATGTGGTTATTTCCTGGCCTGACGTGGGTCACTATCCTGTTTATCGTCACGGTGCTGGTGATCATGTTGTTTGATGCGAAACATCAGGCTGAATTACTGGCAACCGGCGGTTTAATGCTGCTGATTATTACCACCAGCCTGGTGCTGCGTCGTAAAAAGGAGAAGCGGCAGAGCACAAAGTACTTTACTCAGCGCTCTTCTGACTCTTACTGACCTTCACGGAAGCTTTTATAAATGAAACCCACCTTTGAAAACAGAGGTGGGTTTTTTCTGCATATCAACAGATGCAACGTGTGTTAACCCTCAATTATGCAGGGGTTTAATAAGTTGCGCACATTATCTGATGATCAATCCGGCAAACTGAATTCCCCGATGCTGACTTAAAATTTCACAAAAGATACTTTACTGGCTCTTAGTGACTTAATGATAAACCCTGTGTTGGCTATGGGTTTATATCTTTACTTTCTATGTCACCGTTGCTGCTAAGGCATTTCACTGTCGTTCAGAATAAAACTTCAGGAGAAGCGTTAAAGATAGGTAACGTAAAGTATCCCTTTGCTCTTTTCAGGATTTAACCAATGCATTTTTACTTCCAGGGGTAATTTGGTCAGCAGTTCGGGATTCATCAGGTCAGCAGTAGTAACCACAGCCTTACCACTGGCGGGATCATAACAGTCAAATACCACAGGGTTTTTTCCGATATTCATATTACATGAACCATTGGTAATGGCTCCGCTGAAAGTAATAGTGCCTGAGTTTGAATCAGCAACAACAGGCCCGGCCAAAGCTATCAGTAGCGTGCTAGTGCAGACAGATAAAAAAGATTTCATTGTGCGTCCTCCTGAGTATGTATCACCTGTTATCGGCTCACATCCTCAAAGATTAAGTGCTAAGTAAAAGAATAAATGTAAATGTACTGGCGCTTAGCCCAATGAAATCCCTTAAAAACCTTTGTTGAGAATAATCCTAATCCAGCCAGCTAACGAGAGTGTAGACCATCGCTGGATAAATTTTCTTTCTTACATTCTTTTTTTATTATGGCTTTGTAGCAGCAAATCACGGCTGCCTGTGACTTAATGACGCTTTGCAATAGTTAACACGCTATGCACAGCGCCTTCCGTTAGCGGAAAAGGGTCATGATTAATGTGATGGTGGTAAAAAAAAGGTAATTCTTCGCGCTTTAGATGACTTCACTACGCTGCTATTAAAGGCTGCCTTTTATCATGACTGAACAGTCAATATAAAAATATCATGAAGAGAATGTTAATTTTACTTAAGCCATTCTCCTGCTGATTAATATTGCCAATACACGTTCAGCTTATTCCAGATACTGGCTGAAACGCAGCAGATAACCATCGGGGTCCTGCACCAGAAACTCCCGCTGACAGGCGGTGGTCTCACCGGTGTCGTAATAGTTATCCCGTAACGCCCGAAAGAGCGGAACGGCATGCTGCTGCAAACGGGTCAGCACAGCCTGAACATCATCGACCTCAATCTGAAAATTAATACCCCGCCCCAGCGGCCAGCGCAGATCGGCTATGTTCCAGCCCTGCGGATGGAACTGCTCAATCATCAATTGCGCCTCTCCGTAGCAGAGGTAAGCAAAATCAGGCTGCTGGCGCTGAATTCTCACACTGAACCCCAGCACCACGGTGTAAAAATGCAGTGAAGCGGTAAAGTCAGTGACGGTCAGTTCTGGCACCATAGGGTTCCAGTAAAGGGTTTGATTATCACTCATAGTAAGATCTCATTTTTATCGATTACACTCCCCTCTGATCACCGGCTCTTGATTCTGCTTTGCAGTTCATCCAGCATCAACCGCAGTGCGGCAGACTGGTGTTCACGCGACAGGTAAAGCCCCCATATGCCTATGCGTTGTGGCTCATAATCGGGCAGTAATTTTACCAGTTTCCCTGCTTCCAGTGCGTGGCGAGCCTCCTGCTCAGGCACCATCGCTATCCCGCAGTGCGCTATCGCCGCGTCACACAACAGTGAAGAGATACCTGCACTGAAATTTCCTCTCACGGCAACCGCGATTTTCTCCCCGCCAGCCGCCGTGAAATGCCAACTCTGCCCGGCAAAGCGACTGTAGTAGAGGCAGTTATGCTGAGCCAGATCGTCCGGGGTTTCCGGGTTACCCCGCGCCTTAAGATACTCAGGTGAGGCGCAGAGTACCGAGTGACATTCGCCAAGACGGCGTGCGATCGCCCCCGGCTCTGGCGAGTCGGTGATGCGAATAGCGAGATCGATACGCTCACCAATCAGGCTTACTGGTTGATTGTTAATTTCCAGCTCGATGCGCAGTGCCGGATAACGCGTCAGAAAATCGGGGATCACCGGGCCGACAAGATGAAGAGCCGTAAAGTGGGCGCAGGCGATGCGAAGCGTTCCGGCCGGGACGCCCTGGGTGGTTTCCTGCTGGATCGCCTCTGAGAGCAGGGCCAGCTGACGGGTTTTTTGCAGGATCGCCTCACCGGCAGGCGTAAGGGTCAGCTGGCGCGAAGAGCGATGCAGCAGACGCGTTCCCGCCCACTTTTCCATCTCCTCCAGATAACGGCTGACCATCGGTCGGGATATCCCGAGCGATCGTGAGGCGGCACTCAGGCTGCCCAGTTCACATATCCGGTTGAAAACGGCTGCCGCCGTGACTCTGTCCATCCACTCCACCTGTTCGGATCATGAAACTCAGCATCTCTGATTGCGGGAATTCTAACAGATAGCCAGATGCGTAGAATAGCGCCACTGATACTGAACATCGCCCGTTACGCCTGCCTGATCGGGCATTTATCTCTGAGGATCCTCAATGAAAACTAAGCTGTTACCTGTGATGCTGGTGCTGGCCTCGGCCTCCGCCAGCGCAGCCACCCTGCAATTGCAAACCTATAATCCGCAGGAAAAGGGCATCTTTGCCGTCTCCTCAACGCTGGTTAGTGGGCCAACCGAAGCGATTCTGTTTGATGCCCAGTTCAGCACTCAGGACGGTGAAAAACTGGCAGAGATGATTAAAAAGAGTGGAAAAACGCTAAAGGAAATTGTGATCACTTCTGGCGATCCCGATTTCTACTTTGGTCTGGAGCCGATTGTTAAAGCCTGGCCGGACGTGAAGGTGGTTGCTGCGCCTGCGGTGGTGAAGCATATCCAGCAGACGCATGACGCCAAGCTGAAATACTGGGGTCCACAGATGAAGCAGGGCGCGCCGGATAAGGTGTTTGTGCCTGAAGTGACCCATCAGACCCGCTTTAGCGTCGACGGCGAGGTGCTGGAGCTGCGTCATCCGGAGCAATACGCGGCTTATATCTGGATCCCGTCTGCGAGCACCATTCTGGGCGGTACCGCCCTCTCCTCGGGCATTCATGTCTGGACGGCTGACACTCAGACCGTTCAGAGCCGCGCTGAGTGGCGTCATATCCTGACCGAAATGCAGACGCTGAACGCGAAGAATGTGATTCCAGGTCACTATCTTGGTGCCCGTCCGGCCGGTTCACAGGCGGTGGATTTCACCCTGAATTATCTGAAGAGTTTTGAAGCGGCGCTGGCGCAACATAAAACCTCAGCGCAGGTGATTACCGCCATGAAAGCCGCCTGGCCGAAACTGGCAGAACCGGCTTCACTGGAACTCAGCGCCAAAGTCAATACCGGCGAGATGAAGTGGTAAACCCCGCTGAGAGGTCAGCTGACTACCGGGTTTGCAACGTTTAAGCAGACCCGGCTGAAACCATTGACCTGATCTAAAGATGCCCGGGCGCTATCTTTTCGCCAGATAGCGCCTGTCATCGCGTGCCTGCAACCGCGCCTCCGCCGGTGTGGGGAAGATATAGTGAAACAGATCGCGGTAAAAACTCAGATGCTTCAGCAATCCTTCCTGTATGGATTT
This sequence comes from Pantoea pleuroti, assembly GCF_014156615.1. NCBI lineage: Bacteria > Pseudomonadati > Pseudomonadota > Gammaproteobacteria > Enterobacterales > Erwiniaceae > Pantoea > Pantoea pleuroti. The sequence continues at coordinate 357,231 of NZ_SBFD01000004.1, forward strand.
ACTGATGTCTTTGATCAGAAATTCCTGGGTCGTGCTGAAGTTAGTCACGCTAAAAAAGGTTTTGTCATAGACGTTGATCACGCCTTCCCATTTCATCACCTGCTCTTCCGGGGAAGCCCCTTCAGAGGCAACAAATATCCCTTTATGGGATTTCACCCCCTGCTTACTGACATAGGTAGTTAACGCATCATAGCCGCGCTTGTTACGCCAGCGGCAGAATTCGTAGGGCACATCGTAATGGGGCAGCACAAAGTCCGGACTCCGAAAATGTTCATCACCAATTAACCCATCCAGCGTGACCGTGAAATGCAGGAAATCCTGCAGGAAGTCGAACTGGCGGGTTTTAGTCAGTGTGACATTAATGGTGTAGTGACCTGCATGCACATACCAGTAATTGGTAAAGCCGGTGACCAGAATACAGAACGCCTGCCAGTCACTGAGTCTTCGATCCCCCGCCAGCCCCCTGAAACGACTGATCATCATCCGTGATTTGGGATGCTGATACGCTTTCAGCAGCGGATCATTCATACCTTTCAGTAACATCAGGCACACTCCTTGATAGATTGCGCTTATCCTGCCACGCCCTGATCAGGGTGAAAAGTGTCGTTGGTCTGAATGTGACCCCTATTAAAATCTGGCGGGTGGCGTGAAACGGACTGCGGGATCGGGGGAGAGGGGTTTTAAATTCTTCAGAGAGGGTAAACCGGAGGCATCGATAATGAAACAGGATGCCAGCCTTACGGGCTGGCTTGTCAGAGCTTGGCGAGCGTCTTCAGCGTTTCTGGGTTCTGCTGCACCATGCGGATCAGTAAAACAGCCTGGGCGTTAGGTCTTGCCCTGCCCTGTTCCCAGTTTTGATATGTCGTTTCGCCAGTATGAAGATAATGGGCGAATACGGCCTGTGAGAGGTTCAGTTTTTCGCGTACGTCGCGTAACTCCTGCGGCGCAATAGTTACAGGGGCACGCTTAGTGACCTTATAACTCTTAAGCGTAATTTTGCCCTCCTGATGATCCTTAAGCTCCTGCATACCCGTCATCAGTTCACTGAAGATATCGCGTTCAGTCATGTCTCAGTCCTTTTTTGATCACATTCAGCGCGGTCGCCAGGGCATCACGCTGTTGCCTGGTCAAATCGTCGCGTTGATCTTTATCGTAGATGGTAAACAGGATGAATTGGCCTTGTGTGTTGGTCCAGTAATAGATAACCCTGATCCCGCCACGTGCGCCCTTGTGTCGGCGCTCATCCCTGAAGCGAACTTTACGCAGTCCACCGGTATCGGGTATCACATCGCCCTTCTCAGGGTCAGCCAGCAACATGTTCTGAAACAGCCTGTACTGATCATCATTCAGATAATCAGCACGGTATTTCTGGAAGCTGGAAAGTTCAACGAATAGTGCGTCCATGTGCTGAGTATTTCCCTGTCCCCAACCTGGGCATACTTTACCCCTGAGTCAGGTGCATTTCAATCAGACCTGATTTTTTCTTCACCACATCAGATGAGTTTCTGCCCTGTTCCCTGCAACCCCACCAGCACCTCACTTAAGTGCGTGACCAGCTTCCGCACTTTATCCGGGATAAAGCGGGCATCGGGAAACACAACATAAAGATAACGGTCGGGAAGCCACCAGTCCGGTAAAACCCTCACCAGTCGGCCGGATGCCAGCGCGTCTGCGCCGATAAGCGTTTGTAACCCACCGATCCCCAGCCCCGCTTCAAGGGCCTGCATCAATGCATCACTGTTGTTAGAACGAAATGCACTTTCCACCGGCACAGACATCCTCGCGGTCGCGGACACCAGCTGCAGCGGCGCATCGGGCGATACGCCGCTAAAACGTATGTGAAGATGGTGCTGCAGGTCACTGGGGGCTTGCGGCATGCCGTTTCGTGCTATCCACTCAGGGGAAGCCACCAGCACGGTTTCAACCGTAGTGAGTGAACGGGCAGCCAGTGTAGCGGGCGGTGATTCGCTGAGGCGGATCGCCACATCAACGCCTTCACCAATGAGATCCGACAGACGATCCTCCAGTGCAATATTCAGACGCAGCGCGGGATGCGCCTGCTGGAATGCAATCAGATGCGGCATAAGCCGCTGCCCGATGCCGCTCGGCAGTTGCATATAAAGTTTGCCGTGCAGAGGCTGCGATTCAGGCCGTAGTTGCTGCTCCAGCTCTTCCATCGCGCTGAGCAACTGCCTGACCTGCTGCAGATAATGCTGACCCTGCTCCGTCAGCACCATTTTTCGTGTGGTGCGGTGCAGCAACACCACCCCCAGCGCCTCTTCAAGCGCGGCGATCTGCTGGCTTACCGCAGACTGCTTCATGCCGTTTTGCCGGGCCGCTGCCGAAAAAGATCCCGCTTCCGCCACCCGGATGAAGGTCTGAATCGCATTCAGTTTGTTCTGCATTTATTGATTTTCCTGATAGGTGACATCCGGTTCAGGGGATTTAATCAGAAATAAACGCAGGTGAGAATGCGGCTTCTCTCTTAACAGGGCAATGATCATGAAAACGACGCAGGATAAGAAGGTTGCGCTGGTGGCGGGTGCCAGCGGGATTGTCGGTCAGCAACTGAGTCAGGCACTGGTAGCAGACCACTGGCAGGTCAAAGCACTGACGCATCGGTCAGACTATGCAGTCAGCGGAACAGAGGTTATTGCGGTTGATCTGCGCGATAGCCAGCAGTGCCAGCAACGGCTGGCATCACTCACCGACGTCACGCATATCTTTTACAGCGCCTGGCTGAACGCTCCTGACTGGGGAACCATGGTCGGGCCGAATCTTGCCATGCTGCAAAATCTGGTTCAGACCATGGAGGATGTCGCCCCACTTGAGCATGTCAGCCTGATGCAGGGATACAAAGTGTATGGCGCCCATCTCGGACGCTTTAAAACTCCGGCGCGGGAAAGCGATCCCGGCGTACCGGGTGCTGAGTTTAACGCCGCGCAGCTGAACTGGCTGAGCGCACAACAGCACGGTAAAGCCTGGCACTGGAGTGCGCTGCGGCCCGGTGTGGTCGGCAGTGACAGGCCGGGCAACAGCATGAACCTGGCGCTGAGCCTGGCGCTGTACGCCTCAATCTGTCGCGCGGCGCGGCTGCCCTTACGCTTTCCCGGTTCGCCGGAAACCTGGCACAGTATGGTCGATTTTACCGATGCCACTCTGCTGGCCGACGCGACGATCTGGGCCGCACGCACTTCTGACGTATGCAATCAGGCGTTTAATATCAACAATGGCGATCTCTGGCGCTGGAGTGAGCTGTGGCCGGTCATTGCAGCTTGGTTTGAACTGGAGATCGCGCCGCCGGTTTCGCTGTCTTTCCGGCAGCTATTTCAGGATTATCGTGCGCTGTGGCAGAAAATCGCCGCTGCAAACGCGCTGATCCAGCCCGATATTCTGGCGCTCAGTGATGGTGCCTTCGCTGATTTTGTTTTTGGCTGGGATTACGACATGTTTGGCGACGGCAGCAAGCTGCGGCGGGCGGGATTCCACGGTTATCGCGCAACAGATAAGATGTTCTGCGATCTGTTTGCCCGCTTCCGGGCGGCCCGGATCATTCCGTGATGATCCGCTGAATACAGATGCAGAGAGCAGGAAAGTCGCTCTCTGCATCGGGCCATCATTAGCGCCCTTTCTTCTTACGTCCCGGCTGGACAAAGCGCTTGCGTGAGGCGCCGTTAGCATCCGCTTTTTCAGCGGGTTTCGACGCACTCTTCTGCGGTTTTTTAGCGGCGACCGGTTTCGCCGGGGCTTTAGCTTTCTTCGCAGGTTTATCTTCTGAAGAGGAGTTCTCCAGCAGTTTAAACAGCTCAACGAGTTCGTCGTCAGTGAGATCGCGCCATTCCCCCAGCGGCAATCCCTTGAGATTAACGTTCATGATGCGGGTGCGCTCAAGCTTGGTCACTTCAAAGCCAAAATGCTTACACATGCGGCGGATCTGGCGATTCAGCCCCTGGACCAGCGTGATGCGGAAGACAAACGGCGCTTCTTTCTTCACTTTGCACTTTTTGGTCACCGTGCCCAGCATCGGCACGCCTGCGCTCATTCCGGCAATAAATTCATCGGTGATCGGCTTGTCGACCGTAACGACATACTCTTTTTCGTGGTTGTTACCGGCCCGTAGGATCTTGTTGACCAGATCACCGTGGTTGGTAAGGAAAATCAGGCCCTGAGAATCTTTGTCGAGTCGGCCAATCGGGAAGACGCGCTTGCTGTGATTGACGAAATCGCTGATGTTATCGCGCTCGCCCTCTTCCATGGTGGTGATAATCCCCACCGGCTTATTCAGGGCAATCAGCACCAGATCGTCTTCATCGCGCGGCTCGATAAGCTGACCATTGACCTTCACCACATCGCCTGCAAATACCTGCGCGCCCACAGTGGCGCGTTTGCCGTTAATGAAAACGTTGCCCTGCTCGATGTAACGATCGGCGTCACGACGGGAGCAGATGCCGCTCTCGCTGATGTATTTATTAAGACGAGTTGATGAGTCAGTCAGCATGATTCCTCCAAAAAACGCGGACTATACCTTACCGGCGGGGGCTTGCGAAGTCTTTGCACTGGAAACTTTTGCCGCTCGTTGTCAGCCCGATGATTGTCCGTAATTACAGGTCAATCTCCATCGCCATACAGCGCAACGCGCAACCCGCCAGCTTTGACGGATAAAGACTTTCTCCCAGCTGCCGGAAGCCATGCTGCTGATAAAAGCTCACGGCGTTCGGCGTTGACTCGAGCGTCAACCGGCGATAGCCACGCTGCAGCGCCTCCGCTTTAATCGTGTCGATGATCAGCCCCGCCATTCCCTGTCCGGCGAAGCCGGGCAGCGTAAAAATGGCCTCAACGCTCGCGGCGGCGAGATCCAGCGATCCCATAGCAACCGGCACGCCGTCCGGGCCATCAATCACGAAGAAGGGGTTCACGCGGATCATCGCGGGAAAACTGGCGGGCATCCGGTCCGGCGTCCAGGCGGCAAGGACATCGGATGGATAGGCGTGCTGGCAGCCATGACGGATGGCCAGATTTCTGATGTTCCATAAATGGTGCGCCTCTTCGGGCGATGCCTGTCTGACAATCATAGTGCCCTCCGGCTTCTGAACAGAGCCGCTACGTTATCACATCGCTTTGCGGCTATCTGCGAATACCGCCGGGTTCTGACGGCCGTAGCCTCTCCGCAGTTACGCGCGGTCATGAAGCGCTGCTGCATCAGCAACCGGACTGTTTCCGTGTTGCTGCATTTGCAACAGCTTGCTTATGCAAAACTGGATTTTAATTCATTAATTTCAATCATTTAATCTCTGGCACGGTTACTGCTTAGTTTTTTCTTTTATATCTGAAAGTTTGGAAAAATTAACTACTCCATTAATCCAGCTATATGCCAGGAGAAAACCATGTCACTGAACCAACCTTTACAGTTCGCCTACTGGGTGCCGAATGTCTCGGGCGGACTGGTGATCAGTCAGATAGAGCAGCGTACCCGCTGGGATGCCGAATACAACCGCAAACTGGCGCAGATCGCTGAACAGGCGGGTTTTGATTACGCGCTGACGCAGATTCGCTTTACTGCAGGATATGGCGCAGATAATCAGCATGAATCGGTCACATTCTCGCAGGATTTACTTAGTCACACCTCGAAATTAAAAGTGATTGCCGCTCTGCTTCCCGGCCCGTGGAATCCGGTATTGGCGGCAAAGCAGATTGCCACTATCAGCCATCTTTATGGTCCACGCATCGCCGTTAATATTGTCAGCGGCTGGTTCCGGGGCGAGTTCAAGGCAATTGGTGAACCCTGGCTCGATCATGAAGAGCGCTATCTGCGTTCAGAAGAGTTTATTCGCTGCCTGCGCGGCATCTGGCGTGAAGAGAGTTTTAGCTTTGCCGGCGATTTTTATCGCTTCCGCGATTACGTGATGAAACCCAAGCCGTTGTCACCGCTACCGGAAATTTTCCAGGGTGGCAGTTCACGCGCGGCGCGCGACATGGCCGCCAGGGTGTCAGACTGGTATTTTACCAACGGTAATACCCCGGACGGTGTCCGTCTGCAGGTCGCGGATATCCGTGAAAAAGCCGGACGTAATCAGCATCAGGTCAGAATCGGGCTGAACGGTTTTGTGATTGCCCGCGAGAGCGAACAGCAGGCGCAGGCGGTGCTTCATGAGATCATCAGCAAAGCCAACCCGGATGCGGTAAAAGGCTTTCAGCATGAGGTCAAAAATGCTGGCAGTGCCTCACCCGAAGGAGAGGGGAACTGGGCGAAATCGTCGTTTGAGGATCTGGTGCAGTACAACGACGGCTTTAAAACCAATCTGATTGGCACACCGCAGCAGATTGCTGAACGCATTATCGAACTGAAGCAGGCCGGTGTGGATCTGCTGCTGCTGGCATTTCTGCACTTTCATGAAGAGGTCGAATTCTTTGGCCGCGAAGTGATACCGCGGGTCCGCGAACTGGAGGCGCAGGCTTTGATCGAAGCGTGAAAAAGGTACGCCACAGAAGAGAGTTATACCCGACTGCATCCGGGGTGTGATGAACGCTCAGATCTGCTGCAACGTCGCCCGCCGCTATCATTATGAGAGCGACGGACAACGTCTGCAGGGCTTTTCACTCCGCAAAGCAGATCCGTTAAAAGCGGGCGTTAAGCCCGACGTTCCATGTCACCTGATGCATGTCGCTGTTGCCTGTTACCGCCGAGACGCCCGCAAAGGCATTCACCGAGGTGCCAAGCGGCACGCTCGCACCCACCGCCATATCGATCCAGTTATCATCACTGGAATCGCTGCTGCGGGTAAAGGCGGTGCGGGTCGATTTCAGTCCGGCGGTCACCGCCGAATCGCTGTCACCAAACTGGTGGTTGTAGCTGACCTGCGCCCAGGGATTGATCAGCAAATCTTTGCTGTCGATACGCCAGCCCACTGCGCCGATTTGAGAGTGCAGCGTCTGGTCGCCAAAGCGCATTGAGGTGCTGCTGTTGCCTTCCTCTTTATAGCCATCGACCTGGGTGTAGTCGAGCGCATAGCTGGCCACCGGGCCGGTAGAAACATAGCTACCCAGCGGCAAATCCCAGCCGGTCTGCAGCCGCATTCCCAGCACCTTACCATTGCTGTTGCCCTTTTCCGTGCGGGTCGCCGGTTCCAGCCTGATCTGACGCTCAATATCATCAAAGTCGAGATCCGCATAATGGGCGTCCGCATTAATCCATCCCCGATCGAGATAATTCAACTGACTCCAGAGCGCCACCAGATTGCCGCGTAAACGGTAATCAAAGCGCGACGAGGGATCCTGACGTTGCGAGGTCGTAGAGAGCATGGCACCGGCCTGCCAGTGATCGGTCAGCTGATAGCCCACACCCACGGTACCACTGGCGCTGGTCGCATCGCCATCCTGCAGGCTGTCGCCGCGGAAATCACGCTGCTGCCCGGCATAACCGCCGAAAACAGTAAACTCGCCAGCACTGGCGGGCTGCTGACGCTGCTGCTGCAGATGTCCATCCAGCGTATTGCGCGCATCGCCCACCAGCATCGACGGCGCCTGACTCAGTGCAGCTACCTGCAGCGGCGCATTCAGCACCGACTGAATGTAATCGGCGATCAGCGCATGGACCGCCGGGCTGGGATGCAGTCTGTCTGCAAACAGATACTGCTGTGACTGCGAAAATCCTGTCGTCGAGGAGGTGCAGTCCATCGCCGAGACACCTGGCGGACAGGCCATTCCGGCCGTATTCGTGAGTCCATACAGGCCCGGATTATCGATCACCTCATTAAACAGGCCATTGATATCCACTCGTGCGATGTTCCCGCGTGCGGTCACCAGCCGCTGCTCTTCAGCCTGGTTGTAACGGTTGGTGAGGGCCGCCGCCTCCTGACTCAGTAACTGCCAGGCGGCAATCAGCTGCTGTGCAATGGCACCCCGGATCAGCGGAATTGAAGAGATTTGTCCGGCCGCCTCGCCAAGCGCGGTTTCAATCGCCTGCTCTCTTGCGGCACGGTCAGGCGTAGTGGTAGTGCTCAGCGACTGAAACAGCGCCGCCGTGGCAGGTTGTGCCGCTGGACCAAGCACCTGCAGAATCGCCTGCAGCAGGGCGGGCGTTGCACCTACATTAGGCACCGTCGGTACAATCACCGTTCCGGCTCCGGCATCCAGCAACCGGCTGACCTGTGAGGCCGCTGCACTGGCGCTGTTATCCACTATCTGCCGGGCAGCGAGGGGGGCAAGAGCCGCCTCCGCTAAATCATTACCGCCAATCCAGTGAATATAGAGACCGTCCGAATCAGCTCGTCCGCCTCGCGCCGCAAGGTAGCTATCAAGCTGATCCTGAGTGTTAAACAGGGGATTAATCGCAGGTACCGCAACTGCGCCACCTTCGGCATAGTTGTTTCCGCCCTGCGATGAAGGGCGCAGGTTATCACCCAGCGACTGCGCTACGATCTCGTCATAGAGCGGATGGGTCGCGCCATCATAGGTAAAGCGCCCGACGTTCCCGCCATCACTCAGGCTATCGCCAAAGACGGTGAGGTCGCTCCAGGCCATAGCAGGCAGCGGCGACAGCAGGCTAAGCGTGGCACAGCAGAAAAGGTATTGCGCGTGAAGGGGTTTCATCAGCAGCTCCGCACAAATCAAATGAAAGTCAGTAGGAGTAAGAACCGCGCCGGCTGGCGCAGCAAGCTGTAAGCGTAGACGGCTGAGGAAAGGGGTGGCAGAAAATACGGGATCGCGCTCGCAAAGCGGAGAAATTTGACTTAAAGATCAGCCGTGCCGGTTTAGGTGAAATACCGGGAACCCCCCACGGCGTCGTTACACTGGCTACTTTTTGCTGGCGGGTTTCAGTCCGCGATTAAGATCCTGTAACCGTTTCATCGTCTTAACGGTGCGCTGTGGCAGCGTTGAGGCAACGGACAGGATCAGCATCTCCAGACAGACCATAATCGTGCCGTGCAGGGGAATGCGTCCCTTCTCGCCGCCGCGCGGCACATTGATTACGACATCCGCCTCGCGGGCGAAAAAAGAGTCGGTGGCGTTGGTCAGCAGAATTATCGGTATATCCAGCCGCTTCGCTTCACGCACCACGGTTGTCCCTTCCCGGTGCGCCGACTGCTGCGCCATCATGATCAGCACGTCGCCACGCTGTAGCGCCAGCATCTGCTCTGCCAGTGCAATACCGGCACGGTTAAGGGAAAAGGCGGGCAGCCCGATACGGTTGAGCAGCCGCACGCTGTAGTCCGCCAGAATACCAGAGGCGTTGATGCCGAAAATAGCGACCTGCCGCGCTTCGCCCAGCAGCGCCACGCTATCCGCTACCGCCACCCGATTCTGCGGCTGCGACAGCACCTCACAGGCGTGCCGGTGGCCCTCCAGCACAAAGTCGATGGCGCTGTTCACATCGCTGGTCACCTCACTGACAGTGGTGATCATCTTATCTTCAGAGGTCAGTGACGGGCCAAACCAGGCCTTAAGTGACTGCTTGAGGTCGCGCAACCCGCTGAAGCCCAGCGCCTGAATCGCGCGGATTACAGTGGCATCAGAGGTGTGATTCGCCACAGCGATCTCCATCGCGGTGCTCTCCAGCACCGTTTCCCGCTGTTGATCGATATAACGCGCCACCGCCAGCAGGCGGGGTGAAAGCTGCTTTTCACGGGCGCGAAGACGCTCTGCCACCACATCCACTCTGTTTTTAACGGGCCTGTTTTGTTTCATGCTGCACCTGCAACTGGGGTTAAACGTGTGAAAGGCTCATCGGTAGTCTGGCTAAGGGGTCAGGTTTCAGGGCCGGGAGATGTAGTAAAAGCGTCATGCTGTTTTATATTTCACCTGCAGAAGATGTGGATTTAACCAAACCCCTCACCTCTCTATAAAAACATATTCATTATTTTCAATAAAATAAAACTGACAGCCAACATTTTTGCAGCGATAAACGACACGGCAAAAATGTAGTCAATTCTATTCAAATTATGTTTACTACTACAATAGCGGATGCTTGAATGATTCTCAATTACAGATGAGAAGTATTGTCGTCCGGGAGACGAAATGATGTCTGACCCCTGATGCGATTCTCCTCTGCTTAAAGCGCTGCACATTGCAGACCACCTCCAGGGAAGCCCTGAGTGACAGACCGTCATGCAGGGCGTATTTGCTTCAGAAACTGCCAGTAACAGACACCAAAAGAAAAATGAAAAACAAAGACTCACGATATCCGGCCCGGCACCCCGCTCTGGTCGTGGCGATCTGCAGCAGCATTATGCTGCCACAGGTCAATGCAGCAACCGACATCGCTCCGGATATGACCGTGACCGCGGATGCCAGCTCAGAGGGAAGTTACAGCGCCACTCAGAGTAGCGTCGCCAGTAAAATGCCGACCGCGCGGCTTGATGAGGCGCAGTCTGTCAGCGTGGTGACGCAGCAGCAACTGGACGATTACCAGGCAAGCTCACTGGCGGATGCGATGCGCTTTGTCAGCGGTGTGACCGAAGCGAACACGCTGGCTGGCACTGAAGATGGCTTTGTCCGACGCGGATTTGGCAGCAACGCCGATGGCTCCATCTACAGGGATGGTATCCGCAGCAGTCAGGGATTGAATTTCGATGCCACGACCGAGCGGGTTGAGGTGTTGAAAGGCTCCTCCTCGCTGCTCTACGGCATTCAGAATCCGGGCGGCATTATCAATGTGGTCAGCAAAAAGCCGCAATACAGCTGGCACTCCAGCGTCAGCGGACGTTACGCCAGTGAAGGTGGCGGTGCAGGCACGCTGGATGTCACCGGTCCGCTGGGCAAGGGTTTCGCCTTCCGCCTGATCGCCGAAAAGCAGAATCAGGATTACTGGCGCAACTTTGGCAGTGAAGAGCACACACTGCTGGCACCCTCTCTGCAATGGTATGGCGAGCAGGCAAGTTTTCTGATCAGCTATGCCGACTACCGCTATGACATTCCCTACGATCGCGGCACGGCCTTTATCGACGGCAAGCCAATCGACATCGGTTATAAAGATCGGCTGGATGACAAAGCCAATCACGCCTGGGGCCATAACAAAACCCTGAATGCCCACTATGATTGGCAGTTTAATGATGAGTGGCGCACCCGGTTAACCCTGGGCTGGAACCAGCGGCGCTATGATAACAATGAAGTACGCGTGACGGCGGTGAACGCCAGCAGCGGCGTGGTCACACGTCGCGCCGATGCCAATCGCGGGTTTAACCACAAAACCAAATATCTGAGCTGGGATCTGCTGGGCAATCCCGAAATTCTGGGTATGCAGCACGCGCTGGTGGTGGGCACCGACTATGAGATGAACCAGACTTATCGCGCCCATCAGTATCAGGGCAAGGTCAACCGCCAGTTCAACTATTTCACGCCTGAATATGACCTGCTATCACCGGTCACGGACGCCAGCACGGAAAATAGCGCAGCCGCCAATAACCTGAACCGCATTCATAGCCGGTCACTCTACGCCAAAGACAGCATTTCTCTGTCACCCGACTGGATTGTGGTGCTGGGCGGTCGTTATCAGCATTATGAACAGCGCGCCTCACGCGGCTTTAATCCGCAGGTGGAAACCCTGAATGATGAGGGTAATAAGTTTCTGCCACAGGCGGGGGTGATCTACAAACTCACACCTGATCTCTCTTTCTACACCAGCGTCAGTAAGTCGTTCACACCCTCTACCGACGTGGATGATGATGGCAATGTCGGCAAACCGGAACAGGGCACCAGCTGGGAAGTTGGCAGTAAATGGCAACTCTCGCCGAAACTGTTTGCCACCGTCGCGCTCTATCGGATAGATGAAAAAGCGATGTCGCTGAATATTAATGGCAGCACGCGGGCTATTGATAAAGCCCGTTCGACCGGTGCTGAGTTTGAGCTGAATGGCGAAATTGCACCCGGCTGGGATTTGAGTGCGAACTACAGCTATGATCAGGCAGAAATCGTTAATGACCGGTTAAATCCGAATAACAATGGCAATCGTCTGCAGAATGCGCCGCGTCATGCCGGTGCGCTCTATCTCAGTCATGAGATGCAGATCAGCAGCCTGCCCGGCTCGTTCCGGCTCGGCGGCGGCGCACGCTATGTCGGCAGCCGTGCGGGCGATCCCGATAACAGTTTCACCCTGCCCGACTATGTGGTGGCAGACAGTTTCGTGGCATGGAACAACCGCCTGTTCGGTGAAAAAACACAGCTACGTCTGAACATCAATAACCTGTTTAACCAGCACTACTACAGTTCAAGCGGCGGCAACCTGCGCGTCCGTGAAGGTGAAACCCGCAATCTGATGGTACAGGCCCGTGTTGAATTTTAAATCGCTGCGCTGTGCATTATTGATGCTTAGCGTGATACTGGTCAGCACCGGCGCGACCGCCCGGACGCTGACCGACATCACCGGCCGTGAGGTAGAGATACCCGATCATCCGCAGCGTATTGTGCTGGGTGAAAGCAGGATGCTCTACAGCGTCGCGCTGCTTACGCCCGGCAATCCGCTGCAGCATATCGCTGGCTGGCCACAGGATCTGAAAAAGTATGATCCCCAGACCTGGCAGATTTTTGCCAGGAAGTTTCCGCAGATGGAGGACATTCCCGTTCTGGGTCTGGATGGCGTCAATGACATGAATCCCGAACAGGTGATCGCACTGAAACCGGACCTGGTGATCCTGCCGCAGCTGGCGCGCGGCAGTGAAAGCGGAGCAGTGCTGGAGAAGATGCTCAGCGCGGCGCATATTCCGGTGGTGAAGATCGATCTGCGGGTTGAGCTGCTGAAAAATACCGAGCGCAGCATGACGCTGCTGGGCGAGGTGCTGAATCAGCCGCAACGGGCTGCTGACTTCAATCGCTTTTACCGCAGCCATATGCAGCGCATTAAGAGCCGACTGGCGGGCTATCACGGTGCTAAACCTAAAGTTCTGTTGCAGCTGCATCTCGGGCGGCGCAGTGAATGCTGCGTGACGTCGGTGAATGGCAATCTGGGTGAGCTGCTGCGCTTTGCCGGTGGCGATAACATCGCCAGTCAGCAGATCAAAGGCGTATTCGGGCGGCTGAGTGAGGAGAGTGTGATTGCTGCACAGCCAGACTTTTACTTCGCCACCGGCACCGGCAGCGCCGATGAAGCGGGAGCCTTAAAACTCGGCCCCGCCGTCACAACAGCGCAGACCCGGCAGAGCCTGCTGGCGCTGACCGGTCAGCAGAATGCGCTGAAGCAGCTGACGGCATTACGGGACGGTCACGCCGGGGCAATCTGGCACAACTTTTACCTCAGTCCGTGGCACGTGGTGGCGACAGAATTCTTCGCCACCACGCTCTACCCGCAACTGTTCCGCGATGTCGATCCTGAACAGACATTGCGGCAGCTGTTCCATGATTTCCTGCCGATCCCCTATTCGGGCAGCTACCTCTATCGGCTCGCACCGGAGGCGACGCCGGGATCAGGCGGCTGACAACCCGCGATTTTTCACCCGGACGATATCGGCCATTACCGACAGCGCAATCTCCGCCGGGGTTTTGCTGCCGATGGGCAGACCGATGGGCGCATGGATGCGGTCCAGTTCGGCACGATCCATGCCGGCGATCTGTTGCAGTCGCGCCCGTCGTTTCTCGCTGTTTTTCGCCGAGCCCATGATGCCGATATAGAACGCGGGTGTCGCGATCGCCTCCATCATCGTCAGGTCGTCAATGCGGGGATCGTGTGTCAGTGCCACAATCGCCACCGCTGCATGCGCGCCGTTCAGCTCCAGCCAGCGCGCCGGATGCTGTGACACCAGCGTCACGTTGTCCGCAGCGCTGAAGTGGCTCTCCAGCTCAGTCAGCATCTCCGGTCGGTGCTCACAGACCCGCACGTGAAATCCCAGCATCTGCCCGAGCCGGATGCACTCATATGCCACAGTCGAGTAGCCCGCGATCAGCAGTTCAGGTATCGCACCAACCGGCAGTAACATCTGCTGTTCACTGGCATCCAGCGCAGGCAACACCCTGTCAGGAGCGAGCACTTCCCACTGCGCACGTTCGCCGGGTCGTATCATTTTCACCATCGGCTGCTGTCCGCTCAGCGCGCGCTGCATGGCCCTTAGCAGCGCCAGCGTGGCATCATCGGGCGGCAGAAACTCAATGACGATCTCCAGGCTGCCGCCGCACGGCAGGCTGACGTCAGGACGCATCCCGCCCTCCCCGTACCGCACCCGCTGACTGCTGGCGCGATAGGCCCCTGCCGCCAGCTGCGCCAGAAAGTCCTCTTCAATGCAGCCGCCCGACAGCGATCCGCAGTAAGCACCCGTTTCATTGACCGTCATCAGGGTGCCAGGCGCGCGCGGCGAAGATCCATAGGTGCGCAGCACCGTGCAGAGCCAGACCTGCTGACCCGCCTGGCAGCTGCTCAGTGCCGCATTAATCACACGTTGATCCAGCGTTATCATGAAAATTCCTCTATCAACTGCAGATCAGCGGGGAGATCGATATCACACAAACAGCCGCGATCCTGAAGCGGCAACCGGACGGCGAGTGACTTCACCGCCGCCTGCGGCCCGGCATCGCCCTGTAGCGTGCTCAGCATCGGGTAGCAGTGGTGCTGAAAGCCCACCGGATGGCCCGGCCTGCCGTCAATCCACGGCCTGACGATCGGCCTGTCCGCCAGCGCAGCGCTGACGGCGCGGTAACTTTCAGGCGTGACAAACGGCATATCGCCCAGCGCAATCAGCCAGCCGTCATAGTCACGGCTGGCTTTGACACCTGCGGCGATCGATTCGCCCAGCCCGCCGCTGTCACACAGCACCAGGGTAGCCTGCGAGCAGAGCGCCTTAAGCGCAGCGGCGTCCGGGCGCGTGACCACAAACAGGTCAAGACCACAGGCAGCAGCCTGTTCCAGTGTGCGTTGCAGCACCGGTTTGCCATTCAGGTCGGCCAGCAGCTTATGCCCACCTGCCTGCTGGCGAAAACGGCGACTCAGCCCGGCAGCCAGCACAATCAACGCTATCTTCACTTATTCTCTCCGCTAAGCGTGAAAAACGGGCGCAGGTTTCAGCCCGCGCCCGCATATCCTCACATCGACCTGCTGGCAGCAGGTCAGGAACAGGCTCAGATAATCTTATCGAGAGTAATAGGTAAGTCGCGCACCCGCTTGCCAGTGGCATGGAACACCGCATTACTGATCGCTGCCGCAACGCCCACGATACCCAGCTCACCCACGGCTTTACCGCCCATGGTGGTCGCCTCAAAATCGGGCTCGCCAACGTTGATGGTGGTAATGCTCGGGATGTCAGCGTTAACCGGCACCAGATAGTCCGCCAGGTTGTTGTTGATCACCCGACCATTGCGTGGATCGACGATGCCCTCTTCCATCAGCGCCTGACCGACGCCCATGATCATGCCGCCAATCCACTGGCTGCGCGCCAGTTTAGGGTTGTAGAGACGACCGCTGTCGAGCGCCGCCACCATCCGTTTGACGCGGATAGTGCCGAAATCTTCATCGACCCGCACTTCGACAAACTGCGCGCTCCAGCTGTGGGCTGAGAATTTTTCAGGGCGGCTCATGTCATTGAGATTACGCACCATCTTGTCGCGCTCGCTCTGTGACAGATCGTCCGGGAAAGTGCCGCCTTTCACCGTCAGACTCTCCACCGGTGCCAGGCTTGCCAGCCGGGCAAATGAGACCGCCAGACCGCTGCGCAGATTATGCTGAACCCCGTCGCCTTTCAGCGTGAGCTGAGATGCCGGAGTGCCATTCAGTGGCGACTGTGGCAGCTCGCTGGCGAGTTTCAGCAGCTGGTCGCGCATTCGTCTGGCGGTATCGTTTACCGCTGCGGTCACGTTGCCTGCCAGCTGCGATCCACCTGCGACACCGGCACGCGGCAGCTCAGTATCACCCAGCTGAACCTCGATGGTGGTGGAGGCGACGCCAAGAATGTCGGCAGCGGTCTGCGCCAAAATGGTGTAGGTCCCGGTGCCGATATCCGCACCGGCGCACTGCACCACAAATTTACCCTGTGGCGTCAGGATGATTTTTGCCTCAGCAGGCAGTTTGTTGACCGGATAGGTGCCAGAGGCCATGCCCCAGCCAATCAGTTCACGCCCTTCGCGCATCGACCGCGGCGTCATAATGCGCTTATCCCAGCCAAAGGCTTCAGCGCCTTTCTGATAGGCTTCTTTAAGGCGACGCGAACTCCACGGCAGATCGAGCTGATAATCTTTGTCCGCCCAGTTGCGCAGACGCAACTCCAGCGGATCGATATTCAGGGCATAGGCCATCTCATCCATCGCCACTTCAAGACCAAAGGCGCTGGGGTTTTCACCTGGCGCACGCATCCAGCCTGGCGTCACGGTATTGATCGGCCTGACCTGATGCTGTGCGGAGACGTTGCCCACCGCATACATGCGCGCGGTGACTTTGCTGCAGTTCTCAGCAAATACATCGATTAATGAGGTCTCACTGAAGCTGCGCTGGATAATCGCCTGGATCTTGCCGTCACGCGAGGCACCCAGTTCCAGCTGCTGCGAGGTGGCGGGACGTCCGCCCAGACCGGTAAAGGTCTGCGGTCGGGTCAGCGACACTTTGATCGGACGCTTCAGCGCCCGCGACGCCACACTGGCCAGTGCGACGTGGGTATAAGGCACCGGCTTTGACCCAAATCCCCCGCCGACATAGGGCGAAATAATCCGCACATCTTCAACGTCAATGCCCATCCACTCGGCGATTTCCACCTGCGCGCCTGCCACCCACTGACTCGGCTCCCAGACGGTAATGCGTCCATCCTGCCACTCAGCGACACAGGCGTGCGGTTCCATCGGCATGTTGTATTCGCGCGGCGTGGTATAGCGCTGGCTCAGACGCACCTCGGCCTGCTGCATCGCCGCCTGCGCATCGCCCATATCGATATCCTGTTTCGATACCGGTTTCGGCTCAACGCCCTCATCGGTGGCAAAAATCAGTGCAGGCGAGGTTTCATAGTCGATCTCCACCAGCGAGGCAGCATAAGTCGCCTGCTCAAACGTCTCTGCTACCACCAGACCGATGTTCTGACCGTTGTGAATAATCACATCGTCCTGAATCGGGGTATAGGTTGACTGCGCCGCGCCGCCGTCTGCAATCGCGGTGGGTTTGTTGATCTTCAGGCTATTCAGATGGGTATAAACTGCCACCACACCCGAGGCCTGCTGCGCCTTTTCCGTCGACATTCGGCTGATACGGCCGCTGGCAACAGTAGACTGGATCACCACGCCATAGAGCGGATTTTCCGGCTGATGTTCTACCGCATATCGCGCCTCACCGGTGACTTTTACTTTGCCGTCACCCCGCGAGCGCCCGGCGCCCAGTCCCTCAATCGGATCGGTGGTTTCTGGTTCTGCCGTGGCAGTATCACTGGCACTGGCGCTTTGCATACTCAGACCCAGGCTGCCCGCCGCTGAGATCGCCGCCGTCACCTTCAGTAACTCCCGACGTGATTTGTCATTTACGTCACTCATGCGGTTTCTCCTGCTGCCATCAGCGCACGTGCAATCACACGCGGCGCCAGTTTTACTTTATAGGCGTTGTGGGTCAGCGCCTGCGTCTCCTGAGTAATCCGTTCTGCCGCCTGGAAGACCGTCTCTTCATTAAACGGCTGGCCCTCCAGCGCCTGCTCCACCGATCTGACCCGCCAGGGTTTGGTGGCGACGCCGCCCAGCGCAATATGCACCTTACGCATCACGCCGTTCTCCAGGGTGAAGCCTGCGGCCGCGCTGGCTGCAGCAAACTCATAAGAGCTGCGGTCACGGACTTTAAGATAGTGTGAGTGTCGTAATGACTCGGTTTGCGGCACTTCAATGGCCACAATAATTTCGTCATCGCGCAGATCGTGCTCACGGTCAGGTGTGTCACCCGGCAGCAGGAAGAAATCATCAATCGCGATGCGGCGGGTTTCGCCCTGCTGATTCTGCAGCACCACGATGGCGTCAAACGCCACCAGCGCCACCGCCAGATCGCCGGGATAGACCGCGATGCAGCTGTCGCTGGCGCCCAGGATGGCATGATTGCTGTTAACGCCATCCAGTGCGGCGCAGCCGGAACCCGGATTGCGTTTGTTGCAGGCGGTAAAGGTCGCCGGATCGCGGTAATAGGCGCAACGGGTACGCTGGCGTAAATTACCGCCCAGCGTGGCCATGTTACGAATCTGCGGTGACGCGGCCTGCCACAGACTGCCGTAGATGGCTGGCGCGTTCTGCTGGCAGGCGGGATGTTCGGCCAGGGTGCTCATGGTGACCAGCGCGCCGGCCATGATCTTATCGTCGTCAAACTGCAGGTTTTTAAGCCCGCTCAATCCAGTGATGCCGATGAGCTGCGGAGGCGCAAAGACCCCACACTTCATCAGATCGAGCTGTGTGGTGCCACCTGCCAGCAACTGGCTGCCAGACTGCTGTTTCAGGGCTCCGGCTTGCTCAGGCGACTGCGCGACTTTCCAGCTGAATTCATTCATGCGGACTCCTTCGCCATCTCTGCTGCGGCCTGTTTAATCGCATCCACAATGTGCGGATATGCTCCACAGCGGCAGAGGTTGCCGCTCATATATTCACGGATCTCATCTTCTGAACCCGCATGGCCCTCTTTGATGCAGGCGACGGCGGACATAATCTGACCCGGTGTACAGTAGCCGCACTGGAAGGCGTCATTCTCCATAAAGCAGCGCTGCACCGGGTGCAGCTCACCTTCGGTGGAAGCCAGTCCTTCAATGCTGGTCACTTCGGCGCCATCCGCCTGAGCCGCCAGCGTCAGGCAACTCAGCACCCGCTGGCCATTAATCAGTACCGTGCAGGCACCGCACTGCCCCTGATCGCACCCTTTTTTGGTGCCGGTCAGGTTAAGATGCTCACGCAGCGCATCAAGCAGGGTGACTCGGGGATCGACCTGCATCTGCTGCGACTGACCATTAACCTGCATTGTTAGCGATATTTTTTCCGACATTGTCTGCTTCCCATTGTTGGGGGCCAAAAGATGTAATTTTTTATAGGTTTATTTCTGACGGGGTTCGAATCGGGGGAAAATCGTGATAACCCTAATCTTTACGCGCGTATCTCTGCTTTAAGGTTTAGCAGCTTTTTGGCAATTTTGCGGGGAATCCGGGAAAAGTAAGTGTTATCTGAATGGCGGAGCGAGGTTGAATCGGGATAAATACGTATTCGTACAACATTCATCTTAATGATTTTAATAATTTTATTGAAAAAAGCTTTTATAGCCGTCATTCATAGGGTTTATCGGTGCGCCTCATTAATCCTGCCGCGAAATGTGCAACCTGACAGGCTATTTCGGGTCTGATAGCAGGTCGGGTAGCGAAGCCGCAGGTAACGTCGATAAATCGGCCTGTCCCGACCGGGATAACCGATCAAACAGGTCAGAGGGCCTATGCTGAAAGAAAATTTTAACGATCTGATCTATCTGGTGGTGGTAGCAGAAGAGCGCAGCTTCACCCGGGCAGCGGCGAAGCTGGGTGTGTCGCAGTCGGCACTGAGCCACGCGATTCGCGCTCTGGAAGAGCGTCTTAACGTCCGATTGCTGACGCGCACTACACGCAGCGTTGCCCCGACAGAAGCGGGTGAACGGCTGATCACTACCCTCGCCCCGCTGTTCAGCGAGATTGAGTCTGAACTGGTCAGTGTCACTGACAGTCAGGGGGAAATCTCCGGCAACATTCGTATCACCGCAGGCGAACATGCGCTCACCTCTACACTCTGGCCGCTGCTCAGGCCCTTTCTTCAGCAATACCCCGATGTCCATGTTGAAGTGTCGGTGGATAACAGTCTGACCGATATTGTCAGCGGCCGTTTCGATGCCGGCGTGCGACTGGGTGAGCAGGTCGAAAAGGATATGGTGGCGGTGCGCATCGGGCCGGACTGGAATATGTGTGTGGTGGCAGCCAGCAGCTATTTTGAGCAGCATGGCAGACCCGAGACGCCCTATGATTTACAGCATCATAACTGCATCAACCTGCGGCTGCCGACGCTGGGTGGCCTCTATAACTGGGAGTTTATGCGTGATGGCAAGGAGATCAGGGTCAAAACGCAGGGTCAGTTAATTTTTAATCATCTCGCGTCGCGCATTGATGCGGCACTGAGCGGGATGGGGATCTGCTATGTGCCGCAGGATAGCGTTGCGGAACACCTCAAAAGTGGCCGTCTGGTTCAGGTGCTGGCTGACTGGTGTGAGCCTTTTCCAGGTTATTATCTTTACTATCCCAGCCGCAGACAGCACACCAGCGCCTTTACACGTTTGATTGATGCGGTGCGCTATCGCGGTTGAGAGACAGCCGCGATAACCAGTCAGCTGGCATTAAGCCGCTGGCGCTCCAGCTGTCGCGTTTTGCGGCCTGAAATCACCATCGCCACGATAAACACCAGTGCAAACAGCACCACGATCGTGGGTGCTGGCGCGCTGTCGATAAAGAACGAGAGATAGACCCCGCTCAGCGACACCAGCACCGACACCACGACCGCCACCAGCAGCGCATGTGAAAAGCGGCGGGTAAGCAGAACTGCGATAGCACCGGGCGCGATCAGCAGGGAAATCGACAGGATGATCCCTACTGCTTTCAGCGTCGCCACAATGGTCAGCGATACCATGCAGAGCAGCCCGTAATGCAGCCAGCGTGCGGGTAAGCCAGAGACTTGTGCCTGCTGCGGGTCAAAACTGAACAGCATAAAATCACGCCATTTCACCGCAATGACCCCGACGATCACCGCTGCGATAAGCGATGTCTGAATTATGTCAGCGCCCGTAATGCCCAGCATGTCACCAAACAGAATGTGATCAAGATGCACCTCCGGTTTCACGGCGATATAGAGGATCAATCCCACCGCAAACATGCCGGAGAAGACGATTCCCAGCACCGTATCCTGCTTGATGCGACTGTTGTCCTGCAGAAATCCGCTGGCAACGGCACAGAACAGACCGGCGACAAACGCACCCACCGCCAGCGGCAGCCCGGCCATCCAGGCGAGGACGATGCCGGGGAATACCGCATGGCTCATGGCATCGCCCATCAGCGCCCAGCCTTTCAGTACCAGAAAGACCGACAGCAGCGCACAGGGGATCGCCACCACCAGCGCAATCAGCAACGCGCTGTTCATAAAAGCGAACTGGAAAGGTTCAAAGATCCACATCAGCCAGGCTCCTTTTCGGGACGATGGCGGCCACGACGCCGGTTAGCCAGCAAGCCATGTTTGGGCGCAAAGACAAACGCCAGCAGGAACAGCAACGTCTGCGCCACCACGATGATGCCGCCCGTTGCGCCATCCAGGTAGTAACTTGCCCACGCACCGAGAAAACTGGTGATACTGCCAATCGCTACGGCAATCATCAGCAGACGCGGGAAGCGATCGGTGAGCACCCAGGCTGTCGCGCCTGGCGTCACCACCAGACAGATCACCAGAAATGCACCGACGGTTTGCAGCGCCGCCACGGTTGATATTGCCAACAGGGTAAAGAAGAGGACTTTCAGTCGTTCAGGGCGCAGTCCGATAGCGCGCGCATGATTCTCATCAAAGAAGGTGACCATCAGATCCTTCCACTTAAACAGCAGAATGATGATCGACAGCCCGCCAATCAGCGCCAGCTGGAGTATATCCGCGGGCGCAATCGCCAGAATATTGCCGAGCACAATGGTCTGAATGTTTACCGCGGTCGGATTGAGCGACACCATAAACAGACCCAGACCAAAGAAGGAGGAGAAGATCAGGCCGATGATTGCATCTTCTTTTAAGCGGGTGCGCTGATTGAGTAACAGCATACTGCCCGCCGCCAGCCCGCCTGAGAGAAACGCGCCCAGCGCAAAGGGCAGTCCCAGCATGTAAGCACCCGCTACGCCCGGCACGATGGAGTGCGACAGCGCATCGCCAATCAGCGACCAGCCTTTGAGCATCAGGTAGCAGGAGAGAAACGCACACAGGCCGCCGACCATGGCGGAGACCCACATCGCATTGAGCATGTAGTGATAACCAAAAGGCTCCAGTAACAGTTCCATGGTCAGTTCCCGTCTTCAGGTGCCGTACGTGGCGCAATAAAAGGCCGCTCATCGTCGGTGATAATCTGATCGTCCAGCCCTTTCACCATTACATGACGCAGCACCCCACTGAACGCGCGCTCAAGGTTGGCGGCGGTAAAGGTGGTGCGGGTCGGGCCGCTGGCCAGAATGGTGCCTTTGACCATCACGGTGTAATCGCAGAACTCCGTGACCGATCCCAGATTATGCGTTGAGACCAGCATCGTCTTGCCTTCATCGCGCAGTTCACCCAGCAGGCTGATGATTCTGGCCTCAGTCTGAACGTCCACGCCGGTAAACGGCTCATCCAGCAGGATAACGCTGCCCTGCTGGGCAATGGCGCGCGCCAGAAATACCCTTTTTTTCTGTCCGCCGGAGAGTTCACCGATTTGACGATGGCGGTAATCCAGCATATCGACCCGCGCCAGCGCATCACTGACAATCTGCTGGTCGTGCGGTTTGGGTCGACGCAGCAGGCCCATATGACCATAGCGACCCATCATTACCACATCCTCCACCAGCACCGGGAAAGACCAGTCCACCTCTTCCGACTGCGGCACATACGCGACCAGACTCTGACGCAGTGCTTCACGGGTTGGCATGCCGAGCACCGAGATGCTGCCGCTGGCGAGCCGGACAAAACCCATCAGCGCTTTGAACAGGGTTGACTTGCCGGAGCCATTGACGCCCACCAGCGCCGCAATCGATCCACCCGGCACGCTGAAGCTGGCATCATGCAACGCGGTGTGACCGTTGCGATAGGTCACGGTGACATCGGAAACAACGATGGTGTCTGTCATTGCGCTTTCTCTCCCGCTTTAATGCCCTGCGCCAGCGTCTCCGTGGTGACTCTGAGCAGATCCAGATAGGTCGGCACCGGTCCCTGAGCGTTGCTTAAAGAGTCGACGTAAAGCACCCCACCGTAATGCGCACCCGTTTCCCGCGCGACCTGGCGGGCTGGCTTATCCGACACGGTGCTTTCACTGAACACCGCCGGAATAGCATTTTTCTTCACCTGGTCGATCACTTTTCTCACCTGTTGCGGCGTGCCTTGCTGATCAGCATTTACAGGCCACAGGTAAAGTTCTTTCATGCCCAGGTCGCGAGCCAGATAGGAGAATGCGCCTTCGCTGGTCACCATCCAGCGTTTATCCTCCGGGATGTCGGCAATCTGCTGGCGTAGGGGATCCAGTGCTGCGGTGATTTTTTGCTTATAGGCGGCTGCGTTCTGGCGATAGGTTTCCGCATTCGCCGGATCATATTTCACCAGCGCATCACGGATATTATCGACATAGATCAGCGCATTGTCCGGTGACATCCAGGCGTGCGGATTCGGTTTACCGTTATAGGGCCCCTCGCCAATACCAATTGGTTTTACCCCGGCAGAGACAATCACTTCCGGCACCCCATCCAGATGCTGATAAAAACGCTCAAACCAGCGTTCGAGATTAAGCCCGTTCGCCATGATTAACTGCGCACCCTGCGCCCGTTTGATATCGCCGGGTGTCGGCTGATATTCGTGTATTTCAGCACCCGGTTTGGTAATGGAAGTGACTTCGGCCGCATCCCCCGCCACGTTTTTTACCATGTCAGCGATGACCGTAAACGTCGTCACTACCTTAAATTTTTCTGCTGCATAGCTGCTGGTCGCCATCAGGGTTGTCAGTAGCGCACTCAGTAGCATCATGGTTATTTTTCTTTTCGGGACCATAGGGCGATCTCCAGAGGTGATTAAAAACAGAACATAATTAGCATAGGCTATTTTTTATAGCACAGGCTATACCTTTGTAACAGCGAAGGGTTGTGAAGTTTCTTCAGCGTCCGGGCCCGAATGTGAAGTTTTGTAAGCTAATCGCTTTACTTGTTGATATATAGAAATTTAATTTCAATGATGGGAAGTATATGGAAAGCGTGATGTATAGCTATAACCGGGTTTTACGCCTTTCTCATCTGTGGTTGAGTAAACCGCAGGAACGATAACAGGATTAAAAAGAGGCCATCCTGACGGCGCATTTTACCGAAAAACGTTCTGACACCTGGCGGCACTCACATGACACGCACAGCAGAGCGACAATTAAAATAATCTTATTAATAGGCTGAATTGATTAAGCTTCGTAAATTTTTTTGCTACAGTTAATGTTACTTACCGCAATCACCCAGGAGGATAATTTGTATTTTTCCAGCGACGAAAAAGCGAATGTCATCATTGGCGAAGCCGCAATGAACCTGTTTAATGCCGGTCAGGAAGTGAATGTTGAACTGCTGATTAATGAGCTAAAGGTCATGGCTGACTCTGAAGTTAATGAGACTCGCCTTGAGCAGATGCAGCATGCGCTTCAATGGCTGATGGGGTTCAAAACCATCGGTTCCCGCAGCACCGCCCCGGCGAACTGGCTTGCCAAAACCACTGGCAAAGAGCCCGCAGCTCCAGTCTCTGCCGATGACATCTTCTTTAAACACTAACCCATGTGTGCCGTTCCTCTCCGGCCTTAATATTCAGGTCGGAGCGTCGGTGGGGTGTGAATGATACAAGAATCTGGTACAATTTTTACCTCGCCACAAACTCCTCGTAACACCCTGTTTTAAAAGTCTTAGCACTTTTTGCACAAAAAAATTAATCCCAAAAATCCAAAATTCTGTACAAGTTTTGCAAAGATGTATAACTTGCGCATCAAGAGTGCATACATTTAAACCACCTGAGGACAACAACATGCGTCAGAACGGACAAGCCCCGGAAACGATCAGCGATATTGCCCGTTACTTCAATCAGGCCAGTTCACCGTCGCAACAGGAGACGCTGGGTTCGGTTGTGGTGGAAATTCTGCGCGCAGGTCATAGCCTTAGTCGGAAAACGATTTGCAGTAAACTGCTGAGTCGCCTTGAACTGGCTGCCACGCCAGAAGAAGAGAGTCATCTGCATGAACTCATTGCGATGCTGTTTCGTCGCGAAGATTAATGCCCTCTCACGGTCGTGCATGTTCATCAGGACGTCTGTTTCAGCCATCACCCAGGAAGATCTATCCTAGCAATAAAGCCCAGTTCTGCTTCCCGTATCAGGTGCACTAAGTCGCACCCGCTGACGCATACGGACCCGCAGCATGGCCATTGATTCGCAATCAGAGAAGCCAGTATGTACAGAAGTGAAGATGAGAAACTGACAGATGTTATGATCGGCGAAGCCGTTCTGACATTACTCAAGTCAGACAAACCGGTATCCAGCAACGCCTTAATCGCACAGCTCGAACTGATGGCTGCTGATGCTGACGACGCCGTGAAAGTGTCAGTGATTCGCAAAGCCATCACTGAAGTCCGTAATGGTATGGTTGCAGCGCGCAAACGCGTACAGGGCGACGGTGCCGAACGTGATAACACGGCTCATCGTATGAACAGTGATGGCCCGCCTGAAGGTTCGAAAAAGCACTGATTGAGCGTACTGCGTACCTGATACATGCGGCTAATTTTAAGCGAAGCGGCAGACCTGAACAGAATTTTTTAAGGCGGGCTGGGCAAAACGAAAACTGCGCCTACACTCGTTTTTGACTTCAACCATTGCATCTGACTCATTTTCCTCAGAGAAAGAATAATCATGCAGCATTCATCATCAGATTCTTCAATCATTGACTACTTCCGTAGCGCAGGCGATCAGCTTGCTCCGGAAACTGAACTGCTGGGCGCAGTGATTCGTGACATTGTTGCTGATCAGGGACGTGTAACCAATAAAGCGATCATCCTCTATTTGATCGCTGAACTGGAATGCACTTCAGATGCTGTCAGGCTGGATGTGTTACGCAAAACGCTGGAAATCGTGGTTGGCCGCACGCCAGACGATACCGGCATCTGATACGCCATTCTGCGTTATCTCTGGTAACGCAGGATCCCCTGCCTGCAACGCCCGCTTTTGTTTCCATCCCTGACTTTCACTGTATACCCGATATGCCACACAGAAATTATCCGATATAAAAATTCTTTTGCAGGTAATGATGTGGCAGGGATTTGATCCCGACGATAACGCTTTTCTGCAATCATGCCTGAAGAAGATCATTCAGACTTAATAAGACCTGCCAATGAAAAGATGCACTTCTTTATCAGAAATTCGCTACTCACTAAGAATAATCAACAGAAGGATCTGACTGACATTTTTAATTTTGTCATCAACCGTCTCGCTGAATAAAAAAGAAACGATCGACTCACAGTAGAATCCCTTTTAAAGGCTGCGAGCAATATGCAAAGCCTCTTATGCTCGCCGATGTCAAAGGTAGCAGGGCCGCTATAATGACACAGTCCGGGATAACGCCCGGCATCAGCCCTGTCAGCCTTAATGCATCTTACGAGTGAAAAAGCTTATCGCTTCCTGACACAATGCTTTCAGCCTGCTGTCACGCGTCTCTTCGCTCAGGCGAAACAGCGCGTCCGTAATGTCGTGGAAATGAACCGGCTCTCCCGCCTTGATCAAATCACTGACTACCGCACCAACCAGCGCACGGATTTCATTATCGTTGTCGTACTTCACACGACCTCCCGATGGTGTATGCATATACAGTCTATCATTATCGGGAGCCAAAAAACAAAAAAGCCGTCGGGCGGGAAATATAAGCGAAGCGGCAGAAAGGTTATTAACTATACAGCCTCAGAATATTATCTGGATTTATTTTTACCCGGCGCAGCCCTGAAGCTATAAATAGCTAAAACGGAGGTAGCAAGCGCTGTAATCTATTTTTGCCCGTTTATGATGATAGTCGGGTATTTATATATCGGGGAAACAGACTCCCGGCTGAATGTGTTATAAACACTTTTACGACTCACAGTTTATTGCGATAACCTGCGCGGCAGCTTTCCCGGCCTGATATGTCCTGACCAGCCTTTCACAAATGATCATCAGACAATGGCCAGCAGTATGATAAAACTATCGTCATCCTCTGGTGTCACGAGCAGCATATGGCTAAATTTACCCTGAAACAGATTGCGGCCCAGTCGGGACTCAGTCTGGCGACCATCGACCGGGCCCTGCATCAGCGCGGCAATGTGCATGCCACGACCCAGCACCGAATCCAGCAGGCGATAGCAGACCTGGAACTGATGCAAAAAGCGGGGCTCGCCAGGGGAAGAACAATCTATTTTGACGTCATCATGCATACACCTGACCGCTTTCAGCCACTGATCCGTGAGGCGTTCAGCAGTCAGATTGCCAGCTTTACTGCCTTTAAACTTCAGTTACGTTTCCACTTCGGCGCGAATCTTACAGCGGAGGCGATTAACGCGCTGCTGAATAAAAAAGCGTTGCATAGTCACGGCGTCATTCTTAAGGCAGCCTGTTCCGGAGAACTTCATCCCACCCTTGAATCACTGCTGAAACAACGCGTTCCGGTGGTCACCATGATGAGCGACCTGCCCGGCAGCGCGCGCCTGCGCTATATCGGCATGGATAATTTTGATGCCGGTAAAGTGGCGGCTTTTCTGATGTCAAAATGGCTGCGCGTGAGTCGTTCGCATATTGTGGCAGTCACCGGCAGTCACGATTTCATTGGCGAACACGAAAGAATTCAGGGGTTTCAGCGAGCAATGGAGGAGTTTGCGCCCCGGCATCAGGTAAGCGTGGTGGCAGGCGGTTATGGCATTGACGCCCGGATGCAGCAGTCGGTGACACAGTTTTTGCAGAGACATCCGGATGCAGATGCGGTCTACACAGTCGGTGGCGGTAATCCCGGCATACTGCGCGCTTTTGCCGAACAAAAGCGGACGGTTAACGCTTTTATTGGTCACGATCTCGATCGTGAGAATCGTGCACTGCTGCAGGCCGGTAAAATTGATGCATTAATCGAGCATAATTTACAGCTTGATGCGCTGCACGCCTTCAGAACGCTGCTGGCGTTTCATGGGTTTTTGCCCGCCTCAGAACCGCCCGCGCCCTACTCTAAAATCAACATCATCACCCGTTACAACATGACAGCCTGAAAAACTGTCAGGCAATTAATGAGCCCGGCTCATAACCGTTTGCCGACTGGGCGGGCTAATCACGCTCCGGCTTGCCGGTTACACTGTGGATGACATGTTAACAACAGGAGTGAGTAATGAAAATTATCGCCAACGGATCGCTGCCTTCGCGTAAAGGACCTGCTGAATATTTTACCGGCACGGTTCGGATTGATGCACCATTCCAGGCAACCGAACCCGCCCGCGTGGGTGGCGCAACGGTGACTTTTGAACCCGGTGCCCGTACCGCATGGCATACCCATCCACTCGGGCAAACCCTGATCGTCACGCATGGCCAGGGCTGGATTCAGTGTGAGGGTGAAGCCATTCAGGTGATGAACACCGGTGATATCGTCTGGATCCCGGAAAACGTGAAGCACTGGCACGGTGCAACGCCGGATAACGCCATGACGCATATTGCTATCGCTGAATCACTGAACGGCTCGCCGGTGGACTGGCTGGAGCAGGTCAGCGATCGGCAATATCAGCGCTAAATCAGACGTGCATTCTGTCGCTAGAGTCTGACGTGATCGATCAGCGCCCTTAGCTTGGGCGCCAGATTTTTTCGGCTGGGAAAATAGAGATAGAAACCGGCAAAGGCGGGCAACCATGCGTCGAGCAGGGTCACCAGTTCGCCACGTGCGATGTAAGGCTGGAAGGTTTCTTCCATGCCAAAGCTGATGCCGCCCCCGGCGCAGGCGGTGCGAATCATCACCCCCATATCGTTGGTGGTGAGTTGCGGATTGACGGCAACATCAAACTCGCGCCCCTGCTCTGCGAACTCCCAGCGATAAGGGGCCAGACCTGGTCCTTTTCGCCAGCCGATGCAGCGGTGACTGACCAGATCCTGAGGATGTTGCGGCGTGCCTGCGCGAGCCAGATAGGCGGGTGACGCCACCGCCACCTGACGCTGCGCGGTAGATACCGGCACCGCAATCATATCCTGAGCAATCACCTCCCCCAGTCGCACGCCCGCGTCATAGCCCTGTCCGACAATATCAAACTCCTCATCGGTGACGGTGATATCCAGCTCAACCTGCGGGTAAGCGGTCATAAAGCTCGCCAGCAGTTCTCCCCCCAGCATCCGCTCTGCAATCGAGGAAATCGCCAGCCGCAGCTGGCCCCGAGGTTCTGCAGCCAGTTCTGCAATATCGGTCACGGCGCGATTGAGCTGGTTGATCGCCGGCGCCACTTCGGCATAAAGCCGCTGCCCGGCTTCTGTCAGCTGAACCGAGCGTGTGGTGCGCTGCATCAGCGTGATGTTAAGCCGGTCTTCCAGACGTCGCAGACTCTGGCTGATCGCCGGACGCGTAACACCCAATTGTTCTGCGGCCAGCCGGAAATTTCGCGTCTGCGCCACAATCACAAAAACTTCGAGAGCATTTTTATCGGCATTCATTGGTCAGATTGAGTTACCAGTGAGTAAAGCGTTCAGTGGATTATCTTTATAATCCAGTCGCCGTATGATCGCCAGTGACAACCTGACTGGAGAAACAAAATGACTCAGAAAGTGATTTTAATTACCGGCGCCTCAAGCGGCATCGGGGCAGGCATTGCACGTGAACTGGCGAAAACAGATGCCATTCTGCTGCTGGGTGCGCGGCGGGAAAGCCGCCTGGCCGC
Organism: Pantoea pleuroti; assembly: GCF_014156615.1. NCBI lineage: Bacteria > Pseudomonadati > Pseudomonadota > Gammaproteobacteria > Enterobacterales > Erwiniaceae > Pantoea > Pantoea pleuroti. Next base: position 386,789 of record NZ_SBFD01000004.1, read on the forward strand.
GCTGGCTGAAGAGCTGCAGTTCAATGGTGCAGAGGTGGCGATCAAGGCGCTGGATGTTACACGCCGCGAAGAGATGACGCAGTTTGTTGAGTATGCGCTGGAGAGATGGGGCCGGGTGGATGTAATGGTCAATAACGCCGGTATTATGCCCTTGTCACCGATGGCGTCGCTGCGGGTGGAAGAGTGGGAACAGATGATCGATGTAAACATCAAAGGGGTGCTGTATGGCATTGCGTCAGTGTTGCCGACCATGCTGGCCCACCAGCGCGGTCACATCATTAACATCGCGTCGATAGGTGCGCTGGCCGTGTCGCCCACCGCGGCCGTCTACTGCGCCACCAAGTTTGCGGTGCGGGCGATTTCCGACGGATTACGCCAGGAGAACAGCCAGCTGCGGATAACCTGTGTTCATCCCGGTGTGGTGGAGAGCGAGCTGGCATCAACCATTACCGATCCGGCAGCCGCCGAGGCGATGCAGCACTATCGCGCTATCGCATTGCAGCCGGACGCCATTGGACGCGCCGTGCGCTATGCCATTGAACAGCCTGAAGAGGTGGATGTGAACGAAATCGTGGTGCGGCCAACCCGAACGCAGCAGTAAGCAACCCGCCCGATGCGCTATGTGCATCGGGCGGGAGGTTTTACTGTCAGTAGAGGCTTCTGCGGGTACGCTGCACGGTAATGGCGATGGCCGTCAGTGCCACCAGCATCAGAAATATCCCCAGTCCAACCATGGCGTTAAAGCCATAGACTTTAAACAGCAGCAGCCCGGCAATACAGCCGCTCAGGAATGAAAACACGGTAGTCAGATGGGTGTGCAGAACCTTCTGGAAAAAGCGACGATCGTCGGTTTCAAGATGCACGGCGTGGGACGTGTGGGCAAAGATCCACGAACCCAGCGCAATACCCGCATCGGTCAGCGTGCCGGTAATATGGGTCGATCTGACGCGGCCATTGGAGAGCTGCGTTGAGGTCGCATTATGAATCCCCATTAAAAAGCCCAGCATCAACAGCACTTCCCCGTTAAAGCTTGGCCGGTAGAACACGATCTCAAAGATCGATGCCGCCGTCAGCGCCGCCCCTTCCGCCAGAATGATCAGACAGAATATGGTGCGTAACTTATGTCTGATCCCCACCACCACCGCCAGTCGGGCAACGGTACAGCCCATGACAAAGGCAATAATCAGTGCCATCAAAAACAGCATGGTATGAAGGTCGCTGGTGGTCACTTCCTGGGAGATTTGCGACGTGTTACCGGTCATATGCGATGGGAAAAATCCAAACGCGCCCAGCGCCATGGCATTAAGGATGCCGGCGGTGGTGGCAAGCACCAGCGCCAGCAGTCGATCTTCGGTATGCGAACGAACTTTCTTCTTTTTTATCAGCACAGGCTTCCCCACCTCAGGTGAATGCAAAACGTTCTTATAAGGCTTCCAGCATACAGCCTGATGGGAATTATTCCTGTCAGAACCAGATAACTCTGATGAAATAAGCCATTAATTTTGCTGATTTTTATAAAGCTGATTCAGTTTACTTTTAAAAGTGTCAACGACGCGATGATTCACCAGCAGGTGATCACCAGAGAGGCTGACGGTGAACTCAGTCAACGATGAAGAGTTGTGCGCCTGTGGACGTAAAGGAGCGATGTGGTTCAGCATCGTCCGCCACCTGATAGCTGACCCCCGGTGTCAGTACGAAACGGCGACCATCTGCCAGTTCAGTGTGCAATTCACCCGCCATACACAGCAAAATATGGCCCTTTGTGCACCAGTGGTCGGCGACATAGCCTGGTGAATAGTCGACCATCCGCACCCGGATATCGTTAAACTTCACGGTTCGCCAGGTCGCCTGCCCCTGGTCGCCGGGATGAATTGTCTCTTCAATCTGATCCCACTGGGTCAGGCCAAACGGCAGATTTTCAATTTTCATGCGATTCCCTCAAGGCTAAGTGCAGGATAAACGTCAGGCCAGCGCCTGGGTAACAGCCTCTTCCGCGTGGATAAGCGTGGTATCAAACAGTGGCACGCTGGCATCCGTGGCATCCACCAGCAGTGTGATTTCGGTGCAGCCCAGAATAATGGCCTCCGCCCCCTGCGCGACCAGCTGCTGCATGATCTCACCATAACGGCGACGCGACGCGGGATTGATCTCGCCCAGACAAAGCTCGTGGTAAATCACCTCATGCACAAAAATCCGATCCTCTCTATCCGGCGTGATCACCTCAAGACCAAACTGCTGCTGAAGTCGCCCGCGATAGAAATCCTGTTCCATGGTGAATCGCGTCGCCAGTAATCCGACCTTACGCACCCCGGCCTGCTGAATGCGTCGTCCGGTGGCGTCGGCGATGTGCAGCAGCGGGATGCCTGTTGCGGCGCTGATCTGTGCTGCCACTTTATGCATAGTGTTGGTACAGAGTACGATGAACTGCGCGCCAGCCCGTTCCAGATTGCGTGCCGCTTCAGCCAGTATCTCTCCCGCCTGCTGCCACTCGCCCGCGGCCTGTAGCTGCTCAATGCGCTGAAAATCGATGCTATAGAGCACCAGCTCCGCCGAGTGCAGGCCGCCCAGCCGCTGCTTAACCTGCTGATTGAGAATACGATAATAGAGCGCGGTAGACTCCCACGACATACCGCCTAACAGACCAATCACTTTCACCATGCACTCCGGGTTCAGGGGTTTTATTCCAGCATGCCAGATCGACATTGATCGGCAACGGCTTTGTTCAGTTGATACTGTTCTGAGGTCTGAAGCGTCGGGCAATCACCATTAACAGCACCACGCCAGCGCTCATGATCAGCCAGGCCTCGGTCATTGACGTGCCGCTATCACGCACCCAGCCTGCCAGCAGCGGCATCAGAGCCGCAATCAGATATCCGCCTCCCTGCACGCGTGACAACAGAATGCCCGCCTCTCTGTCACTGCGCGCATGATCCAGCGTGACGATCAACGACAGCGGAAAGAGCGCACCGATGCCCGTACCCAGTAACAGCGAAGAGAGTATCGGCATCGTGCCCGGGTAAAACACCAGACTCAGCAGCCCCAGCAGCAGCAGGGCCAGCACGCCGAGCAGCAGCGGACGGCGATCGGGAAAGCGATGTAACGTCGCCGAGACGATGAATCCTGCTACCACTTCGGTTAACGTCAGCGCGGCGAGCAGATAGCCACTGTGGCGAGCACTCCAGCCCAGTTGAATATAGAATGGCGGCAGCCAGGCCAGCACTAACGTATAAGCACCCGTGCCAATGCCGAAAAAGAGCATCAGCAACAGGGTACGCCGCACAGGCAGCGTCGTTGCATCAGAGGCCACGCTCACCTGCGGCGATCGCCTGACTAAAGTCAGCCAGATCAGCAGCGTTACCAGCGTTAACCCGCCGGAAAGCGCCAGCGCGGGTTGCAGGCCCAGCCATGAAAACAGCGGGTCAGCACCGGCAGCAGTCAGTGCCGCGCCCGCCATAATGCCCGTGCTGAACAGCGCCATCAGCGTCGCCGCGGCCTCAGCAAAGCGTTGCCGGATCAGAGCGGGCATCAGCGCCTGTATCACGCCAATCCCTGCGCCCCCCGCCAGCGCGGTGAGCAGCAGCTGAGAGGGAGTAAGCGTAACGCCGCGCCACAGGCAGGCGACCGTCAGACAGAGCAAACCGGCGGCGATTCCCCTTACCGGCCCGATGCGGGCGATCAGCCACGGGCCAGAGAGTGCGGCCAGGCCCATCATCGCCAATGGCAGCGTAATCAGCAGACTGAACGTCGTCGCCGTCAGCCCGGCCTGCAGTTGCAACACCGGGAACAGCGGGCCGATAATCGCCAGCATAGGGCGCAGGTTCAGCCCGATAAGAAAAGCGATCACGGCAAACAGAACGGGGAACAACACCTTATTTTTCATCATCGACGCCTTAAAAGAGGATTGACGATGACAGCACCGGGCTGCCACTATTTATCTTAACGTTAAGATAAATTGCCCCCGGTGTTAAGAGGTTGCGCACAACCCGACAAAATAACCACAATATTTAAAGGTGATTTATGCATGACCATATTGATTTCGTTGTCAGCCAGTGGGACGACGCGATGCCCGATCTCGACGCCTCTTCAATGCGGATCTTCGGCAGAGTGCTGCGTCTGATGAAACATCTGACAAAAGCGCGCAGTCAGGCACTGGAGCCTTTTGGTTTTCAGGAGGGGGAATTTGATGTGCTGGCGACATTGCGACGGGCGGGATCGCCTTTTCGCCTGTCGCCCACCCAGCTCTACCAGGCGCTGCTGGTGACTTCCGGTGCGATGACAAATCGTCTGAACCGGCTGGAGCAGCAGCATCTGATTGAGCGTATTGCCGCGCCAGAGGATAAGCGCAGCATGCTGGTCGGGCTGACGCCGCACGGGCAGCAGCAGATTGAGCATGCACTCCGCGTCCATACCGCTACGCAGGAGGCGCTGCTGGCCCCGCTTGGCGCTTCAGAGCGTGCCGAACTGGAAAGGTTGCTGAAAACGCTGCTGCTGGTGTGTCCAGGCGAAGCGACAGCCGCAGAATAGCGCCGTCAGCGCTGCAGTTCGGCCACTGTCATGGTGAAGATAACCGGCAGTTGATCGGCACTGGCATAGGCATGCGGCATATCGGTTCGCGCTACGGCTGCACAGCCCTGCTGCACCACCAGGGTCTGCTCACCCACCGTTAAGGCGAGCGAGCCCTGCTCGACATGCAACAGTTCGAGTGTGCCTGAGGAGTGACCGGCAGAACGGAAAGCTTCGCCCGCAAACATCTGCCAGCGCCATAGCTCGATCATATCCGGCCCACGGGTTCCCGCCAGCAGCTGCGCATAACCACCCTGCTCACCCTGCCACAGCCGGGGCATTTCGCTGTTCTCAATCAGCCAGGCGTCAGGCGCATGCGCAACGTTAACGATATCTGCCACCGAGACGCCCAGCGCGGCAGCCACTTTACAGAGAATGGCGATGCTGGGATTGGCGGCACCCTTTTCGATCTCCACCAGCATGCCTTTACTGACGCCAGCCCGGCGCGATAACTCATCCAGCGAGAGTTTCTGACTTTTACGCCAGCTTTTGATGCTGTCCGAAACAGCCTGATTGACACTGGCGACATCGGCACCCGCATCGGTCGTTATATTGACTTTTTTGGTCATCGGTCATTACTATGAAATAAATTAGTCACTGAGAGAGTATCCGATGTTATCTGTTCATCCGTCAATCGATCCCGCTGTTTTCGCGCTCGCTCCCGGCTTTCGTGCCATGAGTATTGTGGTGGAAACCACACCGATTACCCGACCAGAAGTTGCCAGCGAAGCACTGAAGAGTGCATGCCAGCAGGTATTAAATGATGATGCGGCTTGGGCAGACGCGCATCTCGCCGCCTGGGCTGAGGTGTTTAAAGCCTTTGGTGCCAAAGCGAAACGTACACCCTGTTCGGCTGAAGCATTGCGTAAGCGCGTGCTGCGGGATGGCGCATTGCCTGCCATCGATCCGGTTGTCGATCTCTATAACGCCATCAGCATTCGTTATGCGCTGCCGGTCGGGGGGGAAAATATCGCGGCCTATGCTGGCGCGCCACGTCTGGTGATTGCTGACGGCAGTGAACGTTTCGATACCGTTAAAGAGGGCGAGGTGGTTTATGAGTCGCCGGAACCGGGCGAAGTGATCTGGCGCGACGATCAGGGCGTGACCTGTCGCCGCTGGAACTGGCGTCAGGGTGTAAGAACCCGACTGGATGCCAGCGCGCAGCAGATGTGGTTCATTCTGGAAAGTCTGCCCGCTATGCCGCTTTCCGCGCTGCAACAGGCCAGCGACGATCTGGTTTCGGGATTACAGCAGATGATGCCGGGAGCGCAAATCAGTACGACGCTGATTGAAGCGCCAGCAAACTGAACATTGCCTCAACAGCGGCTGAACGAGGTTAACGGTGAGCAGAAATTGTGGCAGGATACACGCCCTGCGTCTGGCCATATCTGGCTGACTTAACTGCCCACAACCGATGACTCCGATGGCTAAAGTAAAATATATCCTGCCCCTGCTGCTGATCCTCGCCCTGGCCGCCTGGTGGTTTATCCCACACGACAGTGAGGAAGATAAAGCGTATTACGTCGCGGTGTTCTGCGCGATTGATCATGATAGTAAGCAGCCACTCGACCAGCAGATGCAGAACGTCATTGAAGGCGGCAACTCTGATTATGCGCTGCAAAAAATCACCTATAAATCGGGGCTGGGTCGCAGCGTGATTGGCCGCTGGCAGCAACTGACGCCTGATGAGCAGCAGCGCGCCGTGCAGGATAACCTCGCCTGCCAGCAATTGCTGAAATGCTGATTTCTGACGGGCGTGTTGCATTGACAATGCCGGTAACTTTCCAGGAGAACAGATCAACCACCATGGCCACATAAAGCCAGCCTTCATGCGGCCGGATGTACGTTATATTCGTCACCCAGCGCTCATCAGGAGCCTCCAGATTGAACTGACGCTGGAGTCTGTTGGGTGACACTATGCTGGCTTCACCTTTGCGTGCTCGTAGGTTCCTGTACTCGATCTGAGCTTTTATTCCGGCACGCTTCATCAGTCGCCAGACCTGGTTCACTTCTTTCTGAAGTCGCCGACTCTCAGACCAGGTATCAGAATGCGCTTTAGTGGTTTATGAATCAGGGCCCTACTTTTTTACTCAGGCATAGAGGCTGTGCGTGATGATACCAGGACGGGTGGCGACACCTGCAAGGGAATGGCTACGATCAACGACCTGTTTAACCGCTTCGATTTTTGACTCTTCGGAATAACGTTTACCGCTCATGAGCACCTCTCTTTTGATAGCCGGTTGCAACCGTTGTCCTCAGCCGTCAGGCACGAACTCGCCTGCAAGCTTAGCGGAGTGAAGCTCGACGACTGCCCGCCATGGCAGGAGCCGGAGGGTCATGCAGTGAAGAGTTTGACGTAAATTCACGCATACTCCTGACCGGTTGCAAGCTGAACGCTCTCACAGCACCACTATTTTGTTTGCTGCACGCACGATAATGAGCCGGTTTTTTTAGCTGTTGAGGTCCCGCCTGCCGCAGTTCTGATAATGCTTCCTGAAATTTCTGGATTTCACAGGTTCGGTAAAACGAATTCAGAGTGGTTAAACAGTTTCCCCTATGACCATGCCTCTTAAAAGTCAGATTAATTATATAAAAATGATATTTGCTTCTGCTTTTTTTGAATTTATTTTTTATTTTCCGGTTTTTGGTAAGCGCACTGCTTTAATAAAAATATAATGTGTATATTTTCATGAAAACAGTAAACTGTTAGCAGGATAATCATTATGCATCAATATCTTTTAAATTTAACCACTTAACAATAACATAATACCTCCGATAACTTCGATTAAATCCAAATAAAAACATAATAAAACATCGGTAAACTTTTCATTACAATCCTTAGTTTTTAATTTTAAGTTAATTTACTCTTAATTAAATGGCTCATTAGCTACGGGATGGGCCAACGATTATCTCATGTATTTCTTACCTTTAAGGATGGATTATGAGACATAAAAAATTAGCTCTTGCTTTGGGTATTTTTGTTCTCTCTGCGGCGCGATTTTCTGTCGCCGCACCCTTACATAACGAACCGTTGACTGATCACTCCCCACATACCTTCTTACTTATCGACGATGCTAATGGTGGTAACGGCGGGAACGGAGGTGCTGGTGCCAATTCTCCTGGTGGCCCCGGAGGCGATGGCGGCAATAACAGCGGCAGCGGTAACGGGAACGACAGCGGTAATGGTAACGGTACTGGCAACGGCTCAGCTAACGGCAATGGTTCCGGTGACGGTGACGGCGGTGGTGATGGTGGTGACGGTGGTGGTGACGGCGGCGGTGCCTAATCTGGCTGCTTAATCTAACTAAAAATGGTCGCCTCCTGAAGGCGGCCATTAATCAAAGGATGAAACTTTTATGTCAAAGCTGCACAACACTCTGATTCTTTTCCCGCTTTCTGCAGGGCTGCTTTTTTCCCTGCCGGTATTCAGTCAGACATTTCCGCAGGGCACTATCCAGCTGTCTGCCTGTGAGAGTCAGAACGGACAGGATGGGAATGCCACTTCGCCCAACGGGGAAAACGGTAAAGACGGCGTGCCCGGCACCGGCTGCCTGAACGGAGGTAACGGCGGTAACGGTTCTGCTTCTGGTGGTAACGGCGGAAATGGCGGAAATGGCGGAAATGGCGGAAACGGTGCAAACGGTGCAAACGGTGCAAACGGTGCAAACGCCGGGACTGAACCACATCACAAGCACCATAAACATCATAAAAATACATACGGTAGCGCTAATGGTGGAAACGGTGGTGATGGTGGGTCAACAGACAATGCCCCCGGAGGTGCTGGCGGCGACGGAGGTAACAATGACCAGTCACAACATCTGTAAACGATGCCGGACCTTATTAAGGTGCTCAGCTCTGATACTGGTGGTTTTAACACATTACGGTTATGCCTCTCCGGCATACCCCGTCCTTTCTCCTGATTCTTTATCACTGATTTCTGATGGCGGAAACGGCGGAGACGGCGGTCCGGGTGAAAACGGCGGAAATGGAGGTAACGGCGGTAATGCTGGCACAGGTTCCGACTCAGATGGCGGTAATGGCGGAGATGGAGGCACAAACGGAGCCGATGGAGGGAATGGTGGCAACGGAGGAAGCGGGAATAATTCCCCCGGTGGTGATGGTGGTGACGGCGGTAATGGCGGTAATGGCGGCAGTAATGGTGGTGATGGCGGCGGCATATAATTCATAACGCAGGGGATGATATGAAAAACCTTCTCATAAAAGTTGCATACCTCATTATTCTGACCTCAGCTTTACTGAGACCTTTCATAGTCGTATTCACTGTAACGTCCTCTCTGGCGGCCGGAATATTCAGCACTGCGGCATGGGCAGACGGTGATGGTGGCGACGGTGGTGACGGTGGCGGTGACGGAAACGGGGGAGACGGAGGGAATGCTGGTTCTGGCAGCAATGGAGATGGCGGCGACGGCGGTAATGGGGGTGAAAACGGCGGAAATGGAGGAAACGGAGGTAATGGTGACGGATCCGGTGATGGCGGAAACGGAGGCGATGCGGGTCCTGGCGGCGTCGGCGGTCAGGCTGGCAGCGGCGGGAGTCAGGGAGGACATGATGGTTCTCCCGGGATGAGTGGAGCTAAATAGCTATCCGTATGTCGTTAACGCGGTCTGCCGGAGGTTGATTGCTCCGGCAACCTCACTCCTGCAGACTAAATGGACAGCATAGCAATGCTGAGACGTCGCGCTGCAGGGCCTGAACGGCGAAAGCTCGTGAAGTCATATCAGTCGTTTTTACCAGCCCTGCAAACCCCGAGCCTCCTAAAAAACGCATAGTTTCAGCCTGAGAAATGGCAGCTTATTCAGCACTACCCAACAATCCAGCTCCCACCCGACCTCTGCCTACAGTTTCTACACTTGCAGGCCTTCTATTTCCCAGCGTTCACAAGCCTTCATGGAAGAGAATCCCTCACTCCAGCGATAAAACATGATCTCCGGTTCGATATGATGCAGCAGCGAATCTAACCAGCGGGATATCCATCTGATGACAGTTGCCGGCGTATGGAAAGCCAGATCAATCTCAGCCTGCCCTTTTGCCGTATGATAAGTCCGTTTTCACTCCTCTTTCTCACGACGGAACTGACGGAAATACTTCTCATCGCTAAGCTCCGTGTCCTGACACCGCCATCCGGAAACAGATCGTGAGCATCATAACTGTTCAGTGGATGCGGGCAGTCCTCACCCGCTATAACAATCAGCCTGTAAGTGCTGCCAGCCATGCCTGCCTGTTACCTCTGAATTCGGCGTCAGTCATTGAAGGCCGCAAAAAGCGAATTTCTTTCTTTCTTCCCACTTGCTGCCCCCTGAGAATTCGAATAAAGCTTGTGCATACGGATAGTCTGCACAATGCGCATTTCGTCATGCCTGTTTTGACGACAGCAATGGCCTGCATCGCTGCACGGCGTGCAGGAGAGAGCGGAACCGGTAAACGGCTGGCTTCCCGAACCTCCTCGTTATTCAAAACATCCTTCAACCCGCTATCAACTTTCGGCCTTTTTAAGGCCGGTAGCCTGTATGGTATGAAATCACTTTAAAAAGAGAAAATATGATGATGCCAGAACGCAAAAATTATCTGCAACTGGGCGAAGTAAAAGCACCTTATGTCCACGCAGTGAAACATGGCGCGACGCTGTATGTCTCAGGACTGACCGCTTTCGGTACGGCGGCTCAGCAGGGAGATATGGCTGAACAGGCAGAAGCCATTTTTGATCAACTCAGGGCGGTTGCCGCGGCTGAGCATACGTCGCTCGCATCGCTGCTGAAGGTCATGATATTCATCACCTCTTTCACAGAGATCACCGCGCTGCGGGAAGTGCTTTATCGCAACTACGGCGAGCATCTGCCCGCCAGCTCGCTGGTACAGGTCAGCGGACTTTTCTCCACTGACCTGCGCATAGAGATTGAAGCCATTTTTGCCCTCTGAGTAGAAAACAGCGACATTCCCGATGCTAGAGCTGCAGATCTGCTGCGGCTGCACCCCGCGCCAGATAACCGATGCGATAGACTTCCTGCTCGCCAGCGGGGCGCTGGAGTGACGCGTTAACGTCTACTCCCTGCCAGCGGCTCACATCCCAGGCGCTGATCCCTGTTGTTACCGGCAGTGTCGTGAGGTCTGAATGCGGTGGAATCGTCCAGCGGTTCAGCGTTATAAAGCGGGCGTCGGCCAGATCAGGGATGTGGGTCTGCCCCTCAAGCGCCAGCCAGCTTTCGATGATCGGCCAGCCAAAATCCCTGACCAGTGTCGCAAAGCCAGGACTTTGCAGGAAACGCTGCATGCCACTCGCCTCCCGCCAGAAATAGAGCGGTGCATAACGGTTTTCATTCTGTCCGTCATCATCACGGCAGGCGTAGAGATACGCCTTGGCCACCAGCCCTGGAAAGCCATCAAGCCGGGCTCCGTTCAGACTGATGCGCTGCTCGATGATGCCCATGTCGTAGTCAGCGGGCAGGGTAAAACGGTAGTGCATGATAATCATAACGCCTCCTGCGCCAGCATCCGGCCGCCGCTAAAGCTCCACTCTTCGGTGCTGTTAAACTGAATAATGATCATCACGTCGTCAGGATCGATCGCCATCTCTGCCTGAAGCGTCGTACAGAGTGAATGATAAAACCGTTGCTTCTGTTGGCGGGTTCGCGGTCGGCCTGCCGTCACCTGAAACAGCACGAAATTATCGCTACGCCCGCCGCTGAGATAGTGACGATCAAATACCCGCTGTCCGGCGGGAAGCATCTCAATCACCTGAAAACAATCATGCTCAGGAACGTCAAATTCCGCGACCAGCCCCTGCTGAAGCAGCGTGGAAATCTGATGCAGAGCCGCCTCGCTGTAGCCCTGACGCAGGGTAATTCGGGTAAAGGGCATTATTGATTATCCTCCAGATAACCCAGCGCGGTGACGGCGGCGGGCCAGCCTGCGTAAAACGCCAGATGGGTGAAGCTCTCCACCAGCTCATCCTGCGTCAGCCCATTTTGTCGGGCGAAATCGATGTGCCACGGCAGCTGCTGGACCCGCCCCAGCGCGGTTAACGTTGCCAGCGTCAGCAGGCTGCGTTCACGCGGAGACAACTGCTCGCGCTGCCAGATATCGCCAAACAGCACCTGCTGTGTCAGTTCGGCCAGTTTTGGCGCGCGCTGCGCCAGTGTTTCCCGATCAAGCGATTTTTTCATTGCACACTCCTCAGTGGTGAGACAGAGTGTCACTCAGGCCTTCAATCCTGAAAATCAAATTAATCAGCATTTATCATCCAGATTTACAGGACAATCATGAATAAGGTACCGGAGTCCCTCGATATGGATGCGCTGCGCAGTTTCGTCGCGGGCATTGATGCCGGCAGCTTTGCCCTGGCGGCACAGCATCTGTGTCGGTCTGCCTCGGCCGTCAGTGCGCAGCTTAAGAAACTTGAGCAGCAATGTGGCACGGCGCTGGTGATGAAAAAAGGGCGGCATGTGCAGCTGACCCGCAGCGGTGAACAGCTGATGAGTTACGCCAGACGCCTGCTGTCGCTGAACGATGAGACATTGCGGGCAGTGAAAGGCGAAGCGTTACAGGGCGAAATACGCATCGGGATGCAGGAGGATTTTGGCGAGGCGTTGATGCCGGCCATTCTCGGCGCGTTCAACCGGCAGCATCCGGAGGTGATGCTGACCGCACGCGTCGACAGAAATCTGCCGCTGCTTACGGCGCTGGCCCGTCATGAGCTGGACCTGGCGCTGCTGTGGCAGGCAGAGCAGCAGGCTGGCACGCAGTTAATTGGTCAGTGTCCGTTAGCCTGGATACAGCATCCGGAGTTTGATCTGGCGGGATATCTGCAGCGCGGCGAGCCGCTGCCGCTGGTGGCATTCGATGCGCCGTGTGTCATGCGATCGCGCGCCATCGAGGCGCTGGATAAGGCAGGTATTCCGTGGCGGGTAGTGTTCACCAGCCACAGTCTTAGCGGGATCTGGGCGGCATTACAGGCCGGGCTGGGCATCACCCTGCGCACCCGCGCCGGGTTGCCGGAGACGCTGGTGATTGAATCACACCGGCTGCCAATGCCCGGCAATCTGGGTATCGCGCTCGCCCGCTCCGATCAGGGTGACGATCCGGCGCGAGCGCTATTGCAGCATCTGATCACGCAAGCCGCCCTGCCCTTTATTCAGCGCTGACTGCTGTCTGAAATGCCCGCTGAACCAGAGACGAACAGTATTCTGCTGAGATGTCACGGTCACCGAACAGAAGATGAAACATCACCGGTGCCACGACCACATCGATGATGCGATCAACGTCAAAACCTGATTCGCCGCGGGCCTCGGCCCGACTTTTCAGTGTTTCAAGATGCTGATAGGTAAACCCACAGCATTTCTGGCTCGCCGCTTCAGCCTGACTCCCTATAACATCAGCCAGAAGCTCACGACCGACTTTGGACGACATCTCTTCAGCATACTGCTGGATGAACGCGGTAAGATCGCCAGCCGTCGATCCGGTATCTTCCGGTTCTGCAATGGGCCGCATCCGTGCCACGGCCACATCCGCCAGCAACTGGGACAGATCGCCCCAGCGCCGATAGATCGTGGAGGGTGTCACACCCGCCTGTTCGGCGATCATCGGCACTGTAATAGCTGAACGATCAAGCGTTTCCAGCAACCGGTTAACGGTGTTATGCACTTCCGCCTGAATACGTGCGCTGCGTCCACCCTGCCGAATCATCTCCCTCGCCATCTCTTTCTCCCGCTTTTATCAGCCTGAACGTCATGGTTAAAGCAACGAAGTTGCATTAACAGATAGCGGCAGTGTACCGCATCTCAGGCTGAGCAGGCGCTAATGTGTGCTATCGGGCGGTTGAGCATCAAGGTTGCAGTTTACTCAGGACCGATTTAACCGGCTCGGCGGTGAGATGTGACGAACGGTTATCTGATGCGCCTATCCATAAAAGACTGACTGCCATGACTGCTGAAATAAAAATTGTACGAATATCCATAAAGCCTCCCCTGATTAAGGTGGCTAAAGTAATCCACACAGCAGAGTATTAATCGCGGGATAAGAGAGGGTTTAAAGGGACTTTGCGCGAAAAGGTGGCGCAGATTTCGCCACGCCTGAATCACAAACGGGAAAGATCAAACTTATGCGGTAACGATGTTGCCAGCCGCAAGCCAGTCACGTCGTGTGAGGGTGTACATCAGGCTGGGAGGCAACCCCTCCGGATCGTCGACCTTTTTCAAAAAGGTCAGGCCCGCTTTTTCCAGTACCCGGCGCGAAGCCAGATGGTTTTCGCGCGTCACACCCGTAATGATGCTCAGCCCGGCCTCTTCGAATCCGTAGCGAATGGCTCTGCGGGAAAGCTCGGTGGCATACCCTTTTCCCCAGGCAGCAGGCTCAAACCGGTAACCGAGATTATTCGTCTGACGACCGTCAAACTGGCTTCTGAAAACGCCCCCAAAGCCAATGATTTTATCCGGATGGGCTTTCTCAAATATCGTCCAGTCGCCAAAACCCTGTTCCTGATAGCTCTGTAATATGCGCTCTATGGCCTGAATGGCATACGTTCTGTCGGGCCATGGACCTCGCGGGTTAAATTTATGTGTTTTGGGGTCGCCATAGATTCTGAAGAGGTCATCAAGATCCTCGCGAAGAGTATACCTGTAGAGCAGTCGCTCTGATTCCCAAACCATCCTGCGCTCCTTTTGGGTGCTGAATAAGCAATCTTTACTCTTTATATCAGCAACTTTTGCTGTCACCAACTCTGTTAACCCGACTCAACGGCTGGCAGCTAATCACTTGCAGCATGTCACCTCTGACGTAAGTACACAGAAAACCTGCGATGCAAGGCCGTGCCAGAATCCTGCTGGAATCCGGTCAAAAAGAGCAGACGCGGCTGGGGTTCGCGTCCGGTCTGTTCTGTTGCGTCTGGCGATTAAGCTTCGCTGTGCACTCTAAACGAATCAACCATGCCACGCAGTGCATGTGCCTGCTCAGACAGCGACTGAGAAGCCGACGAAGACTCTTCAACCAGTGCGGCGTTGTTTTGCGTCACGCCATCCATCTGACTCACGGCGATGCTGACCTGCGAAATACCCTGCATCTGCTCGGAGGAAGACAGGGAGATATTATCCATCGCCTCGGCCAGCTCACTGACCATACCGACAATTTTCAGGATGCTCTGGCCGGTTCCGGCCGCCACCGAGACACCCTGCTCTACCTGTCCGACGGTCTGTTCAATCAGCGATTTGATGTCCCGTGCCGCGGTTGCACTTCGCTGTGCAAGCGAGCGAACCTCACCTGCAACGACGGCAAATCCACGCCCCTCTTCTCCGGCTCTTGCCGCTTCAACGGCCGCGTTAAGCGCCAGAATATTGGTCTGGAAAGCGATACCTTCAATAACGCCAGTGATGTCGCGGATTTTCGCGGCGCTCAGTGAGATGCCATTCATGGTTTCGGACATACGCTGGACATCATTTTCACCGCCGCGAGCCAGCGAGGCCGTTTCACGAGCCGAACCGGCAGTCTGCTGTGCGCCAAGGGTATTGCTTTTTACCGTCGCGGTAAGTTGCTCCATGCTGGCAGCCGTTTCCTGCAACGCAGACGCCTGCTCCTCGGTTCGTGAAGATAACTCGGTATTACCACGAGAAATCTCATCAGCGGCCAGCGCCACGGAACCCGCAGCCTCTTTAATACGGGAAACCAGCTCACGCAGATTAGCCTGCATACCACCCAACGATGCCAGCAGGCTGTTGGTATCACCGCGTCGCAATGCCACTGACGTGGTGAGATCGCCTGAGGCGATAGCGGCAGCCAGTGCCTGAGCCTGAGCCGGTTCGCCTCCCAGTTGACGCATCAGGATACGCACGGTAAACAGGCAGGTTGCCGCTGCCAGCAGAATTGAGATGCCCGCGAGGATCATCAGCGTAAAGCCAGTACGCGCCGACGAATCACTGCTCATCGTCACCGCTTTCTGGCTCTCTTCACTCTGAATCGCTGAAAGGGTGTTAAGCGCATCCAGCAGCTTACGCTGCGCCGGACGCGTCACGGTCAGCAGATAGGCAGTGGCTTCCTGAGAACGATTATCCAGCCCCAACCGGCCAGCCTGTTCAAGGGAGTCGAGCGTAGCTTTCTCTACTGACAGCCCCTTATTGAACGCTTCGCGTGCAGCAGGGGTGGCATCACCCATCATACGGGTCAGCGACTCACGGGTAGTGATGTAAAGCGTTTTCTGAGTCTGCAGCCGTTTCCATTCCGGTTCCATCGCTTTAGTATCGGTCAGCAGCGCCATATTGCGCACTGCAATGCCCATGTCACGCAGGCCACCCCGCATATCAAGTACCATCTGATAGCGTTTCATCTTCACATTGACGACATCGTTCATGCCATCACGGGCATTGTTAAGAGCGTGTAAAGCAATCCCGCTACACAGAATAAACAGCAGAATGAGCAGGCCAAAACCGGCATACAGACGAGTTGAAATTTTCACAGGCGAGTCTCATGAGTGGATGTAATAAGGTGGTCATGTCTTTCTGCTATCGGCATTGTGTGAAGAATTTGTAGCCACGGCCGGTAATAAACTTTTTTCAGGCGGAGGAGTGACGGGTACGCGCAAACTCATTATCGTAAAGAGTCGCTTGCTGGCTCTGGTGTTACTGATGTTAACGTTATGCTTTAGCTGGTATGTCGGGTTTGTGGCGTATCATAAGCGTTCTGGGAATCGGAGTAATAAAAGGAAAGTGCAAAAATGGCTGAACAGAGCAGCATTATCACTGAACTTACCGAACTTGAAGGTCTTTACGGCACGGTCGCCCGGCCCTCTGTCGCTAAGGTGACCGATCATATTCATCCCGCTTATCGTCCGTTTATCGCCGCCTCGCCTTTTGTGGCGCTGGCAACGTCGGGGCCCGAGGGACTGGATGTTTCACCGCGCGGCGATCCGGCCGGATTTATCGAAATCGAAGATGACAAGACCCTGTTATTACCCGACAGACGCGGCAATAACCGCATCGACAGCCTGCGCAACATTCTGCATGACAACCGGGTAGCGCTGCTTTTTCTCATCCCTGGCATTGGCGAGACGTTGCGCGTGAACGGCACGGCAGCGATCAGTACCGACCCGGCGCTGCTAGAGCGCTTTGCCATCAACAATCAACTGCCAAAAACCGTATTGCGCATCACTGTGGAGAGCGTTTTCTTTCAGTGCAGCCGGGCGATTATTCGCTCCGGATTATGGGATGCCGAAACGCAGATCTCACGGCAGTCGCTGCCCAGCACCGGTTCCATCCTCAAACAGATTGCAGAGATTGATGGCGACGCCTACGACAAAGCGCTGCCTGATAGATTGAAGAACTCACTTTATTAGTAATCCTTCGCCCTGATCGACCTCAGGGCGAAAGCATGTTTCTCCATCAGACCTGCCAATCTTCGATCTTATCAAACCAAAGCCGACAGCCGGAATTATCCCGCATGGAGTCATGCTGTTATGTCGCGCGCCGCGCCTGGTAACCTCTTATCTATCGTCATTACCCTCACCGCAATAAACGTTAAAGCAAAGATATTGCATTAAGGCACAGATAGCCGTATACCTTATTAAAAGCTAATACTTTGCATTAAGGTGATTTCCATGAACCCCACATTGACGCCTCAGGCTGCTGCCCGCACCACGCTTTTCAGTTTTACCGGTGCGGCGCTGATTTCCGCCACCAGCAGTTCGCCGACGCCGCTCTACCCGCTTTATCGCAGCCTGTTCCATCTGACGCCGACCATGCTGACACTGATTTTTGGCGCCTATGCATTCGCGTTGCTGGCTGCGCTGCTGACGGTGGGCAAAGTGTCCGACTATACCGGCCGCCGTCCGCTGATGCTGCTGGCGCTGGCGATCAATGCGATCGCGCTGGTGATCTTTATGACTGCCAACTCTGCCACTACCTTAATCGTTGCCCGGCTGGTGCAGGGCTTTGCTACCGGTATTGCCTTGCCAACCTTTGGTGCCAGCCTGATTGACGCCAGTAAAACCCGCGGACCTCTGCTGAACTCGTTCACCGCCTTTCTGGGGATGACGCTGGGCACGCTGGCGGGCGGCATACTGGTCACCTTTGCGCCCTTTCCCACGGTGACGCTCTATGCGCTGCTGCTGATACTGATGCTGTTTGCCATGGCGCTGTTGCCGCTGATACCAGAAACCATTGCGCCTCAGCCGGGTGTTCTGGCCGCACTGCGACCTCAGGTCAGCATACCGAGACGCGCACTGGGTCCGTTGTTAATGGTGACGCCGGTTAACATCGCAACCTGGATGCTGGGCGGATTTTACCTTTCACTGATGCCCTCAATGGTGGCGAACGCAACCGGCCTGACATCGCCTTTTATCGGCGGCTCGATTGTGGCGACGCTGATGCTGAGCGCAACGGCAGCAGTATTTCTCTTCCGCCCGTTACCGCCTGCGCGGGCATTAGTTATCGGTACGCTGATGCTGATAGCGGGCGTCAGCGTCACGCTTACAGGCCTTTCTCTGCACAGCGTGGCCTGGCTCTATCTCGGCACCGCCATTGCGGGTCAGGGATTTGGATCGATTTTCTCCAGCGTGCTGAAGATCATTATGCAGTTAGCTGAAAGTCATGAACGCGCCGGACTGTTCTCCGCCTTTTTGATCAAAAGCTATCTCGCCTTTGCCCTGCCTGCGATTGCCGCCGGAATGGCAGCGCCCCATATCGGGCTGAACCAGACCGCCTGGTTCTATGGCATGACCATCATCGTGCTGGCACTGGTGTCGCTGCTGGCGATCAGGGGTCGCGCTTTAGCCGGAGCGGTCAGTTAACAAACCCACCCGACGCGGCCAGATATCTGCCGCGTCATCCACAAACGGTAATTTTCACATACACTCAACGGATTAATTTCAGGCGCAGTTGCTGCGTGATACCATGAGTATGATGTCGAAATCCCAATCTGATGCGGTTTTAGCCCGGTTTTCATCCGCCACACGACGCTGGTTTTCTGCCACCTTCGCTGCACCCACGCCGGTGCAGCAGGCGGCATGGCAGGCGATAGCCAGCGGAGAACATGCGCTGGTGATCGCCCCGACCGGTTCAGGGAAGACGCTGGCGGCTTTCCTCACCGCCATCGACACGCTGTTTCAGTTCCGAACCAACCAGCCCTCACCCTCGCGTGAAACGACCACCCGCATACTCTATATTTCACCGGTTAAAGCGCTGGCCGCGGACGTACAGCGCAACCTTAATCTGCCGCTGGCGGGCGTTTACGCTGAGCGGCAGGCGCTGAATGAGCCAGAGATCACTCTGAATATCGGAATGCGATCCGGCGATACGCCCGGTGCAGAGCGCGCCAGGCTGGTGCGCCGCCCGCCCGATATCCTGATCACCACGCCCGAGTCACTGTTTCTGATGCTGACCTCAAAAGCCCGCACGACGCTGCAGGGCGTGACCACGGTCATCGTCGATGAGGTGCATGCGGTGGCGGGATCAAAGCGGGGTTCCCAGCTGGCGCTGAGCCTGGAGAGGCTGGATGCGCTGCTGCCACAGCCCGCCCAGCGTATCGGGCTTTCCGCCACGGTACGACCGGTTGAGCGGGTCGCCGCCTTCCTTGGCGGCTGTCAGCCCGTTCAGGTCGTTAATCCGGCCGCCGACCGGACGCTGCACCTGACCATCGAGGTGCCGGTCGAAGATATGACCGATATTGCCAGCGCCGATGATCTGACCGGTGAAGCCACCTCTGCCAGCAGTTCGATCTGGCCGCACATTGAAGCGCGCATTCTGCAGCAGGTCATGGCCCATCGCGCCACGCTGGTGTTTGTGAATTCGCGTGGCCTGGCGGAAAAGCTGACGGCGCGGCTCAATGCGCGTTATCTGGCGCAGCAGACAGCCGCTGGCGATCGGGATGCAGAACGCGACGACAGTGATGATCTTATTGCCCGCTCGCATCACGGTTCCGTCTCGAAAGAGCAGCGAGGCGAGATTGAAGCCGCACTGAAGCTGGGCAGACTGCGCTGCGTGGTGGCGACTTCCAGTCTTGAACTGGGCATTGATATGGGACCGGTGGATCTGGTGATCCAGGTGGGCGCACCGCTTTCAGTCGCCAGCGCACTGCAGCGGGTGGGACGCGCCGGGCATCAGGTCGGCGGCGTATCAACCGGCATCCTGTTTCCGCGCACCCGACGCGATCTGCTGGATTCGGCCGTCATATTGCAGTCAATGCGTGCGGGCCAGCTCGATGCGCTGGCTCCGCCGCGTAACCCGCTCGATATTCTGGCGCAGCAAACCCTGGCGGCCGTCGCAATGGATCCCTTACAGGTCGATGCGTGGTACGCGCAGGTCTGTCGGGCCGATCCGTTTCGCACTCTGTCGCGTCGGCTGTTTGATGCCACGCTCGATATGCTGGCGGGTAAGTTTCCCTCAGACGCTTTTGCTCAGCTACGGCCGCAGCTGGTGTGGGATCGTCAGAGCGGACTGCTGACGCCGCGACCCGGCGCTCAGCATCTGGCCGTGACCAGCGGCGGCACCATTCCCGATCGCGGCATGTTCAGCGTCATCCTGCCGGAAGGCGAAGAGCAGGCTGGCTCACGTCGTGTCGGCGAGCTGGATGAAGAGATGGTCTATGAGTCGCGGGTCAATGACATTATTACCCTGGGCGCAACGTCGTGGCGGATTCAGCAGATTACCCACGACCAGGTACTGGTGGTGCCTGCGCCAGGCCGTCCGGCTCGTCTGCCTTTCTGGCGCGGAGAAGGTGTGGGCCGCTCGGCCGATTCGGGTGCCAGCCTCGGGCTGTTTCTGCGTCATCTGGATGCGGCTTTACCGGCGGATGCGCAGGAGCAGTTGCGCGCGCTGGGGCTGGATGCCCGCGCAGTCACGAATCTGCTGGCTTTGCTGGCTGAACAACGCGCCGTCACCGGCGTAGTGCCGGACGATCGCACGTTGCTGATTGAACGCTGCCGTGACGAAATCGGCGACTGGCGGGTGATCCTGCATTCGCCCTGGGGAAAGCGGGTCAATGCGCCCTGGGCGCTGGCGATTGCCGCCAGAATCCAGCAACGCCTGGGCATTGATGCTTCTGTTGCGGCCAGCGATGACGGCATTGTGGCCCGCTTTCCCGCCAGCGAGGGAGTGTTACCCGGCGCTGACCTGTTTATGTTCGACGCTGACCAGTTGACCCGGGAAGTTACTGAGAGTGTCGGTCAGTCGGCGCTGTTTGCCGCCCGCTTCCGTGAATGTGCCTCACGCGCTCTGCTGCTGCCGAGGCGTAATCCGGGCAAACGATCGCCGCTCTGGCAGCAGCGGCTGCGCGCCGGTCAGTTGCTGGAAGTCGCACGACAGTATGACGATTTCCCCATCCTTATCGAAACTGCACGCGAATGTCTGCAGGATGTCTACGATCTGCCTGCCCTGCACCAGCTGATGGAACAGATAGCACAGGGGAAAGTAAAGCTGGTCGAGGTGACGACCGAACAGCCCTCCCCTTTTGCCGCGCCGCTGCTGTTTGGCTATGTTGCAGAATTTATTTACGCCAGCGACGCCCCCCAGGCAGAACGGCGCGCCTCACTGCTGGCGCTCGACAGTAATCTGCTGGGTGAGCTACTCGGCCAGACCAGCAAGCGTGATTTGCTGGCACCTGACGTCGTTGAGCAGGTTGAACAGGAACTGCAGCGCATCGATTCCCGCTATCAGGCGCAACACACCGAAGGCATTATCGATCTGCTGCGCGATCTTGGCCCGCTCCCGGTTGCCGGTATTGCGGCACGTTTTAGTGGCAACGCCCAGCAGATCGCGGAAGCCATGACGCAGTTCGCGGCCGCGCAGCGAATGATCCCGATCACCCTTGCCGGTGAAGAGCGCTGGGCGATCATTGAAGATGCAGCCCGCCTGCGCGATGCACTGGCCGTTGTACTGCCTGACGATCTGCCCGAAACATTTCTGGAGCCGCAGGCCGATCCGCTACGCGATCTCATTAACCGCTACGCCCGAACCCATACCCTGTTCACCGCCCGACAGCTGGCCACGCATTTTGGTCTGGGTGTGGCCGTCGTGAATGAGGTACTGCTTTCCCTGCATCAGCAGGGCAACCTGCTCAATATGGGTTCGCCAGAGGGCGCATCGGAAACGGAGTGGGTTTCCACAGAGATCTTCAAACGGTTACGCTTACGTTCACTGCAGTCAGCACGTGAAGCAACCCGGCCTGTTCCACCTGCCGCCTGGATTAGTCTGCTGCTGGAGCGTCACGGTGTGCTTAACACGCAGCGTGAAGAGCATCAGGGTGTCAGCGGGCTGTTACGGGTGATTGAGCAACTTGCGGGCGTGCCGCTACCGGCCTCGCTGTGGGAGCCACAAATCCTGCGCGCCAGGATAGCCGACTATCAGCCCGCGATGCTTGATGAACTGTTAGCCAGTGGCGAGGTTACCTGGTGCGGACACAAAGCCCTGGGTCAGAATGATGGGTTGATCTCACTGCACCTCACGGAATATGCCGCTGAAACACTGCCGGTGATTGACACTACGCAGCCTCTGACGCTGATTCAGCAGGCGACTCTCGACGCATTGAGCCGGGGTGGCTCGTGGTTTGTTCATGAGATCATGGCACAGATGAATGAGGCAGAGACGCAAACCACCGATATTTATGCTGCCCTGTGGCAACTGGTGTGGCAGGGCTATGTCACTGCCGATAGCTGGATTGCGGTGCGTGGGCTGCTTACCACGCCAGGCGCGACCCGCTCACGTCCGGCGCGTACCCTGCGCACTCGTTTTGGTCAGCGCTTCACCCCGGGCGCACTTTCTGCACGCCGACCGGCGGTCAACACGCTGGCTGGTCGATGGTCGCGGGTTAACCGACAGGAGATAGCCCCTGCCCGGCTGGCCCTGTCGCTGGTGGAAAATCTTCTCGACCGTTATGGGGTGATCAGCCGGGGTAGCGCGATATCGGAACAGATCCCCGGCGGATTCCCGGCGTTACAGCCGGTATTACGCAGCATGGAAGATGCCGGACGACTGCTGCGTGGCCGGTTTGTCGCTGGTGCGGGCGGCGCGCAGTTTGCCGACCATAACACCATTGAGCGGCTGCGGGAGCTGGCAGAAAAGCCGCTGACCGCGACAGAGGCGGTGGCGCTGGCCGCATCGGACCCGGCGAATCCGTTTGGCGCGTTGCTGAGCTGGCCGCTCCACGCCAGCGGCATCCGCCCGACCCGCCGTCAGGGGGGACGAGTGGTGATTGCAGGCGGCGCGCTGGTACTCTACCTGACGCCGGGAGGCAAAGAGTTGCTGACATTCATCGACGATCCCGCGCTGCAGCAGGTCGCGGTGGCGGCGCTGGGCCTGGCGCTGAAACGTGAAAAGCCCGCGAGTTTCACGCTGGAGAAGGTAGATGGTGAACCGGTGTCGCAGTCACCGCTGCTTAACGCGTTGCGACATGCCGGATTTTCACGGGTGCCGCAGGGGCTCAGCTGGTATAGCTGAGGTTTTTTCGCGCCCGTTTTTTTCGCGCACAAAGTCGATAAACGCCTGAAGCGGGGCAGGAATCAGGCGGCGATCGTTGTAGTAAAGCCACGGACCGGAGAAAGTCAGCCACCAGGGTTGCAGCAGCGGTTCCAGCCTGCCGCTGTCGAGGGCTGGCCTGAGCCACTCGTCAAACAGATATATCACGCCGCTTCCGGCGATGGCCGCCTCCACCGCCAGATCCATTGCGCCACCGACCGAAACCACCAGCGGCCCGCTGGTTTCAACGCTGATCTCTTCGCCCTCGTGGCTGAAGGTCCAGTCAGCCATGATGCCGCTGGCATAACGGCCACGCAGACAGCGATGATGGATCAGGTCGCGCGGATGTTCCGGCCGGCCATGTTCTGCCAGATAAGCCGGAGAAGCCGCCAGCGCGAACCGTTGCTGTCTGGGGCCAATGGGCATCGCCACCATATCCTGCTCCAGCCGCTCATCATAACGAATCCCGGCGTCACATCCGTCACGAAAGACATCCTGCACGCTGCTCTCCGCCACAATTTCCAGCCGGATGTCGGGATAACGCTGCAAAAATTCCGGCACCAGCGCGGGCAGCACCAGCCGCGTAGCACTGACCGGCACATTCAGCCGCAGCGTGCCACCAGGGGTGTTACGGTAGCGATTCACCGCATCCAGCGCGGCGTTAACTTCATTGATCGCGGGCAGCAGACGTTCCATCAGCGCCCTGCCTGCTTCGGTTAACACCACGGTGCGGGTGGTGCGGTGAAACAGACGAATACCCAGCTGCTGTTCCGCCCGTCGTACCGCATCGCTCAGGCGTGACGCATTGCTGCCGGTGATGCGTGCCGCTTCCCTAAATCCCCCCGCTTTTGCCACCGCCACGACGGCCTCCAGCAGCGCCATATCGATCGCCATTGTGCATCACCCCGTACAGTCTGTCCTGATTTCACCGGATAGTTGCACAGCTGAATCACCGTTACAATTGTTCTACATTCACGCAGGAGGTTTTCATGTCAAACACCACCATGACTTTTACGTTAGGCGATCGTGAAGTTAACCGTATTGGCTACGGCGCAATGCAACTGGCCGGGCCGGGCGTGTTCGGCCCGGTAAAAGATGAAGCCCGGGCAATTCAGGTTTTGCGCGACGCTATCGCGGCAGGTGTTAATCATATCGACACCAGCGACTTTTATGGCCCGCACGAAACCAACCATCTGATTAAAAAGGCGCTCCATCCCTATCCGCAGGATCTCTGCATTGTCACCAAAGTGGGTGCCCGCCGCGACGCCAAAGGCGGCTGGCTGGCGGCGATGGAGCCAGAGGCGCTGACGCAGGCAGTTGAAGATAACCTGCGCAACCTGGGGCTGGATGTGATTGAGGTGGTGAACCTGCGCAGTATGTTGCATCCGGCCAGGCCGAAAGAAGGCTCTCTGAAGCCACAACTGGAGGCGCTGCTGGCGTTACAGGCGCGCGGACTGATTCGCCATGTTGGCCTGAGTAACGTTACCGCCACGCAGATCGCAGAAGCTCAGGCGATGACGCCGATTGTCTGCGTGCAGAATATGTATAACCTGGCGCATCGACAGGATGATGAGCTGGTGGATCTGCTGGCGCAGCAGGGAATTGCTTATGTGCCGTTCTTCCCGCTGGGCGGCTTCTCTCCGTTGCAGTCGGATCAGCTTAATGAAGTGGCTGCATCCCTGAATGCCACGCCGATGCAGGTCGCACTCGCATGGCTGCTGCGGCGATCGCCCAATATTTTACTTATTCCAGGCACCTCTTCCCCGGAACATCTTAAAGAGAACCTTGCCAGCGGCAGCCTGGAACTGTCGGATGAGGTGATGGAAAAGCTGAACGCTATTTAACATCAGGCCCGCACGATGCGGGCCTTATGCTGTACTGATTCAGAAACTGCTGAGGCAGGCCGCAAGTTGAGGCTTGTCGCTACAACTGATGTGGTGATCGATTCGGTTAATCATGTAGGGATAAAACGGGTTAGAGGTGGCGCGCATAATTGAGTCCAGCCCGACAATCAGCACCGCACTCTCACCGCGCAGTGACAACGTCCCAAAACTGATACCAAACTCATTCTTCTTCACGGGCGCACTGCCATATAACCCATCCTCAGCCGGAAACGGAATCGCAACGTGCGACAGCGAGTAGAGACCCGCCGGATAGGCAATTGACAGCGGCTGAATCCGTTCCTGCATCTCTCCGGCGGGAACGCTTTTTGTCACCATCTCCAGCGAGGTGGTGGTGGCATTGGTGATCACCGTGGATGAGTAATTCCGACGCGCCGCAGGCAACAGCTGATTAACCGCAGTATATGAGGAGTGGCGGAATAACGGACTGACGCTGACCGCCTGATTGATATCGAACAGCACCAGTTCGCTGCCGTTCACTGGCAGATAGTTATAGAGCGAGCGGATGACCGATGGCGTACTGACGGTGGAATCCATGACCGACTGAAAGGTCAGCACGGGCGGGAAACCGGAGAGCTGCTGATTACGCGCGTATTGCAGGATCTCTTTCTGCAGCGCCTGCGTCAGCAAATAGGTCTGCCGGGCAGCGTGAACCGGAAAAGAGTTATATTTAAACGGATTAAACTCCGGCACGATATTCAGCCAGGCCGTTTTCGAGAAGGCAGGGAAAACAGAGGGAAGCCCGGCAACACCTGCGAACCGGGCAAAACGAGTCACACCGATCATCGGCGATAACAGAATCAATTGCTGCGGACGACGCAGCGTTTGATCGCCCAGGCTGTCGAGCGCATATTTTACCGCCAGCGCTCCACCGTTCGAGAAACCCACCAGATGCAGCGGCGTCTGCTTGCCCGCCAGCCGGGTCGCTTCCCGCACCGCCAGGCGTGTAGCGGCCATCCAGTCCTGCCAGTCAACATCGGTCAGACCCGCAGGCACCGTACCGTGACCCGGTAACCGTATCGCCACTGCCACATAACCCTGCTGACGGTAAGCCTCTGCCACATGCCGCAGACTGTAAGGACTGTCGGTCAGTCCATGCAACAGCACCACCGCACCGCGCGGCGTGCCCGTCGGTTGCAGAATATAGGAACGGTTCCAGTCCTGCGCGAAATGCCCCGGATAGATCATGCTGCCAGCATAGTATCGGTTGAGTGGTGTTTTTTCTTCCGCATCCAGCCGGTCGCTGACCTGCTGCTTCATCTCGTCGAACAGTTGATTTTCGGCCTTGAGGTAGTCGGCATACGTCGCATTATCGAGCTGTTCCACTGTCAGTTCATGCGGGACCCAGGTGTGCCAGCGATGTAACTCCGGCCCGCGCTCTGCTTCATAGATTCGGACAATCAATAGCAGCAGTAACAGTACACCAGACGCAATCGCAAGGCGCCAGAGCCTGCGAGTGATGGTTTTCCATCTCCGGCTCATAAATCCTTTCCTGAAAAATTAAAATGCATAGCGAAACCACGCGAACAGCACGTTGCCATTATTGTACGTGCCCGGAATATAGGTGAACTGTACATTCAGCGCCTTATAACCGGCAGAGAACAGCGGCAGAATAATCGGTAGCGGAATATAGTTATCAAAATCTTCGCGTGCGGTGATACCCGCGGTTAATCCCGCGCCAAGACGAAAGTCCTGATTCGAACCTGGATACCAGCCCTTCTCCCAGCCATAACCGACAATCGGCTGCCACTCATTGTGTGAGTCTTTGAAAGCCATTGCATAAAGCGCGCTCCAGTTGCCGCTGTCGCTGTAGCGGGAAATACCCAGACCGCCTCCCCAGGGATTCTCGTTATAGTTATCGGTTTTTTCTTTATCGTACATAAAGCGGGCGTGCCAGCTGATAAATGGCAGGTAGAGATCGGTATGCTGAGGCGCGTTCCAGGTCTGCGCAACATCGTCAGTGAATCCATTCCACCAGGAGGAGATCGGTGTGTTTTCAGCATGCAATGGCGCAGCAGTCAGCAGTGCGGCAAAAACTGCCGTCGTGGTTAAAATTTTCATAGTGCGTACCGGTCAGCGTGCGGAGCAGATGAAAAATGAGTATAGCGCAGAGCCTGAGGCAATCTTTGTCAGCGGTCATGCTTCGCTTAACCGGTAGTTTCTGAAGACAACAACGACCGATCATTAAACAGGGTCTGGCGATTTCAGCCTGAAATCGCCAGACCTGTATGGAAATTAATCGGGGAAAAATGGCTGATTACAGTGAATGTTGTCGTATGGGACTTAATGAGGACAAGGACCGGGAAAATGCGGTGCAATAGTAAGTAAGAAGATAACGAGGTAAGGAGGTAAGGAGGTAAAACCGGATTCAGCCGGTGGGCTGAATCCGGTGGGAGACTCAGGAGGCTTCAGCCTCTTTCGGCTTTTCACCGAACTTCTCTTTCATGTGTGACTCAATCTCTTCCAGGCTTTTGCCCCGCGTCTCCGGCACCATCGCCATCACGAAGATCAGCGACCCGACGTTAATCGCGGCAAAGATGAAGAAGGTGGTGCTGCCGGCATATTCCATTATCGGTGGAAAACCAAAGGCGACTATCGCGTTAAAGATCCACTGTAGTGAGACAGCGCCGCCGGTTAACACGCCGCGCAACTGCATCGGGAACAGTTCCGACATCATCAGCCAGTAGACCGGCGAGATGCACATCTGCATGCAGAACAGGAACAGCAGAATGCAGCCCAGAGCGAGGTAGCTCTGCATCAGGCTGGGAGCGATAAAGGTCATCACGCTGCCCAGCATAATCTGCGAAGCGACCACCAGACACAGGCCGGTAATCAGCATCGTCCGGCGCGGGAAGCGACTGACCGCCCAGATACCGACAATCGCCGCCACCACTGAGACCACGCCGTTACCGATGGTCGCGGCAATCGACGCGCTGGTGCCAAGTCCGGTCTGTTTAAGGATGATCGGGGTGTAATACATAAAACCATTTACCCCGGTGAACTGGGCAACAAAGCCCAGCCCGACGCCGATAACCATCAGGCGAATCACCCACTTCTCACGGATCAGGGTTTTCGCATCCGGCCCACGTTCTGCTGCCCTCGCCTGCTTCTTCATCTGCGCCATCTCATGGCGCACTTCACGCGGCGTTTCACGCAGGTACTTCAGGATCTTTTTAGCCTCTTTCAGACGCCCTTCCGCCACCAGCCAGTGTGGTGAGGCGGGAACGAAGAACGTGCCGATAAACAGTAAAAGCCCCGGCACCATGGCAATTGCCAGCATGTAGCGCCACAGGTGCTCATCATGCAGCAGATAGCTCAGCAGCGTACTGGCAACATAAGCAATGAGCTGTCCGGTAACGATCATCAGCTCATTGCGGCTGACCAGCGGCGCACGCAGGCGCGGTCCGGCAATTTCGGCGATAAACACCGGCACGGTAGAAGAACCGCCGCCGACAGCAATCCCCAGCAGGAAGCGCATTGCCACCATGACGTTGACAGAAGGCGCCAGCGCTGTTCCCAGTGAACCCAGCACAAAAATAACCGCCAGGCTGCGTAGGGTAATACGCCGGCCAAACCGGTCAGAGAAGAAACCACTCAGGAAAGAACCGATCGCGGCACCAAACACCAGCGAAGAGGCTACCAGCCCTTCAGTGAATGAGTTCAGTCCAAGTCCACCCTGATCGGGTGGTGAGGTCATATAAGGTAACGCACCCGAGATAATCCCGGTGTCATAACCAAAAGCCAGCGCGCCCATAGTGGCAACCAGTACCACTAAAAAAATACGCTGGCGTACCGTATCCGCAGGCGCGTGATCGCCCGCTTCACCAGAGTCTGGTGTATTCGTACTCATAATATCCCTGCCATTAATTAGTTAAACATCCGTTTGATTAAATTTCATACGGAATAGAAATGGATCATATTTACCGAGTGGGTAAAGAAGTGTAGACGGTATTTAAAAGTTAGCTTTAGCAATGCGATTTTTATAACGGGGATAGTTAACCTGAGAAATAAACCAGCGCAATAATGACGCCGCGAAAGTTATTTTAACATTAGATTAACACTTTTAGTTCCTGCTGGATCCAGCTCAGGAAATGCGCGACGCGGGGAAACTGGGCAAATCCACGCGGGAAGACCAGATGATGGGCGCTAACGGGCAGACTCTCCTGTTCGGATAAGACTCTGACCAGTTTTCCGCTGCGCAGATAATCCTCCGCCAGCAATTCACTTTCAAATATAAGACCGTGGCCTAACATCGCCGCCTCAAGACTCATATAAGAGCGATCGAAGCGAAATAACCACTCTTTATCCGGCTGAGGTAATTGCTGAGAAGCAAACCACTGCGGCCACTGAATAAGCGGCGACTCCGATAATATCAGCGCATGATGAATTAAATCAGCGGCCTGATTAACAGGATGCTTTTTCAGATATTCAGGCGAGGCCAGCACCGACATTCTTTCGTGGCGGATCGTTTTAATCTCGAATGAGTTCCAGTCCGGAAATCCATGGCGTATCGCAATATCAATATTGTCGCGGCTGAAAGATAAATTCTCATAAGAGCAGGAGAGCGTAAGCTGGAACTCAGGATAGCTGTCGCGAAATTTATGGATGCGCGGCAACAGCCACAGCAGACCGAAACTGGGCGCGCAGTGGATCCTGAGGTTGCTGCGGGCTTTCTCGTTACTGATGCGTGCTGTCGCCTGCGTCAGACTCAGCAGTATCGGACCAACCTCCCTGAGGTAATGCTCACCCGACAGCGTCAGCACTACGCCCTTTGCCGAACGATTAAACAGAATACAGCCCAGTTCACGCTCCAGTTTTGCCAGCTGATGACTGGCCGCCGATGGCGTAATACTTAATTCCTCGGCCGCACGCGCGACATTACCAAAATGGGCCACCTGCTCAAAAACCCGCAGTGATTTAATCGAAGGTAAGTGATCAGACTGCTTTTCCATCCGCCTCTCCATACAGAAATTTTGTGATGTGTGCCCATTTTTAAATCGCAGAATTGTTAACTGCATCAAACCAACAAATTCATTCAGCATCAAATGAATTTTTTTGCATTGCCAATATTAGTCGCTTTATCAATTCTGATCGTGACCCTGCCGGTAGCGATACCGAACCACTAATAATTATTTTTCTGGAGTGGACAATGTTACTCGAAAACAAAGTTGCGATTATTACAGGTGCCGCCTCTCAGCGCGGCATTGGCCGGGCTACAGCCGCCTGTTTTGCTCAGCATGGTGCGCGCGTGGTGGTGCTCGATTTAGATCTGCAGGCCGCCCAGGCCAGCGCACTGTCTTGTGGTGAGGGGCATCTCGGCCTGGCCACCGATGTGACCGATCCCCTCTCTGTTCGTCGTGCCATCGACCAGATACTTGAGCACTTCGGTCGTATTGATGTGCTGGTCAACAATGCAGGTATTACTCAGCCGGTTAAAACACTGGAAATCGGCATCGAGGATTACAACCGTATTCTTGATGTCAATCTGCGCGGCACGCTGCTGATGTCTCAGGCGGTGATCCCCACCATGCAGCAGCAGAAAGGCGGCAGCATCGTCTGCCTGTCCTCGGTCTCAGCACAGCGCGGCGGCGGGATTTTCGGTGGCCCGCACTACAGTGCCGCTAAAGCGGGCGTTCTGGGCCTGACAAAAGCGATGGCGCGCGAATTTGGCCCTGACCAGATACGCATTAATGCCCTGACGCCCGGTCTGATCCAGACTGACATCACTGGTGGCCTGTTACAGGATGAACGCCGCCACGCCATTCTCGATGGGATACCGCCCGGCCGCCTTGGGTCCGCCAGTGACGTCGCCAACGCTGCGCTGTTCCTCGCCAGCGATCTCTCCGGTTATCTCACCGGCATCACGCTGGATGTGAACGGCGGCATGCTGATCCATTAAATAGCGCCCTTCCCTGCCCGCACGCCTGGCGGGCTAACTTCGGGAGTGAACACCATGACCACGCTTAACCTGAGCGCAGCCTCTGCTGCGCGCGATATCACCTATCGCAAAATCGCCTGGCGCCTGATGCCCTGGCTGATGCTCTGTTATCTCTGTGCCTATCTTGATCGCGTCAATGTGGGTTTCGCTAAATTACAGATGATGGATGATCTGTCACTCAGCGAAACCGTGTATGGACTGGGTGCCGGGATATTTTTTATCGGCTACTTCTTCTTTGAGGTGCCGAGTAACCTGATCCTGCACCGTGTCGGCGCACGCCGCTGGATTGCCCGCATTATGATCACATGGGGAATCATCTCAGCCCTGTTCGCCTTTGTAGAAACCGCATGGCAGTTCTACCTGCTGCGCTTTCTGCTCGGCGTCGCCGAGGCCGGTCTTGCGCCTGGTCTGTTGCTTTACCTGACCTACTGGTTTCCATCACATCGTCGCGCACGTATGACCGTGCTCTGGTTTGTCGCCATTCCGCTCTCAGGGATGATTGGCGGCCCGCTCTCAGGCTGGATTATGGCGACCTTTGCAGGCTTTCACGGATGGGCAGGCTGGCAGTGGATGTTTATGCTGGAAGCTATCCCCACCCTTGTTATGGGATTAGTGGTACTGCTGGTGCTGAAGGATCGCGTTGAACAGGCTGAATGGCTGGATGAAGATGAGAAACGCCGGGTGCGTGCCGATCTGGACGAGGATAATCAGCAGAAAGCCTGTCATGGCACGGTAAAAGCCTTTGTCGCCGACCGTCGTCTGTGGCTGCTGGCGCTGATCTACTTCTGTGTGGTGATGGGTCAGTACGCCCTGACGTTCTGGTTACCGACGCTGGTGAGAAACTCAGGCGTCAGTGAGCCGCTGCATATTGGGCTGCTGACCAGTCTGCCTTACCTCTGCGCCATTATCTTTATGCTGCTGGCCGGGCGCAGTGGCGATCGCTATCGTGAACGCCGCTGGCATCTGATTGTTCCGATGCTGATCGGACTCACCGGACTGACGCTGGCAACTCTGCTGAGCCATAGCGTCTCCCTGTCACTGCTCTCCCTTTGTATTGCCGCTGCAGGCATTCTTTCCGCCTCATCACTGTTCTGGATGTTGCCGACCAATCTGTTAGGTGGCGTCTCTGCCGCCGCAGGCATCGCCGCCGTGAACTGCATTGCTAATCTGGCCGGTTTTTTCTCACCGTGGCTGATTGGCACCATCACCACCGCAACCGGTACGCCCGCTTCCGGAATGTACTTTATTGCTGCCGTCCTGCTGGGTGGCGCGCTATGCGTGCTGCGCATCCGGGCAGCGGACGTTAATCGTTAATCAGGAGGTAACATGACTGACTCTCGTCACGATTCACACATGATCTCATTGCAGCAACGAGCCACCAATATTCGCCGCCATGCCTTATTAATGGGGCAGATTCAGGGGCAGGGATACATCGGTCAGGCGCTGGGTGCCGCCGATTTGCTTGCTGTCAGCTATTTCCACGCCATGAATTACTGGCCGGATCAACCTGAGTGGGAAGAGCGCGATCGCTTCTATCTGTCGATTGGCCATTACGCTATCGCCCTTTACGCCGCCCTGCTGGAAGCAGGCGTGATACCTGAAGAGGAAAGGGAAACCTATGGGACTGATGAGAGCCGCTTGCCGATGTCCGGCATGGCCGCCTATACCCCAGGCATGGAAATAACCGGCGGTTCACTGGGTCATGGCTTAGGTATTGCTGTGGGTGCCTGTCTGGGGCTGAAACAGAAAGGCTCGCAGGCACGAGTCTATAACCTGCTTTCAGATGGTGAACTGAA
The DNA here is from genome assembly GCF_014156615.1 of Pantoea pleuroti. Classification (NCBI taxonomy): domain Bacteria; kingdom Pseudomonadati; phylum Pseudomonadota; class Gammaproteobacteria; order Enterobacterales; family Erwiniaceae; genus Pantoea; species Pantoea pleuroti. Next base: position 419,433 of record NZ_SBFD01000004.1, read on the forward strand.
TGAAGGCTCTACATGGGAAGCGGCAATGTCCGCCTCACACTGGCAACTTGATAACCTGATCGCCCTTATCGACGTCAACAATCAGCAGGCTGACGGCCATAGCAGTGAGATTCTCGCTTTTGAACCCATTGTGGATCGCTGGCAGGCTTTTGGCTGGTACACCCAGCGGGTTGATGGCAACGATATCTCTGCTTTGCAGGCCGCCTTTGATGCGGCTCGCAGCTGGCCGGAACCCCAGCCGCGCGTCATCATTTGCGATACCCGAATGGGCAAAGGCGTGGCGTTTCTGGAAAGTCGTGAGAAAACCCACTTTATTCGGGTTGATGCCGATGAGTGGGACAAAGCCCTGACCGCACTTGAGCAAGGAGTATGAGATGAGTTCACAACCGCAAAAAAAACGTCTGACCACATCCGCCATGATCGCCTCGATCGCCGCTGAAGGTCAGCCCACGGTTTCAGCTCCTTTTGGGCATGCTCTGGTTTCTCTGGCAGAGCAGCGCTCAGATGTGGTCGGGATGACGGCTGATTTAAGTAAATACACCGATCTTCACCTGTTCGCAGAGGCTTTTCCGAAACGCTTTTATCAGATGGGCATGGCGGAACAGTTACTGATGAGCGCCGCAGCGGGTATGGCGCGCGAAGGCTTTATGCCCTTTGTCACCACTTATGCCGTCTTTGCTTCCCGCCGCGCTTATGATTTTATCTGCATGGCTATCGCAGAAGAGAATCTGAACGTTAAAATCGCCTGCGCGCTGCCGGGCCTGACCACCGGTTATGGACCGAGTCATCAGGCGACTGATGACCTGGCAATCTTCCGGGGCATGCCGAACCTGACTATCATCGATCCCTGCGATGCACTGGAGATTAGCCAGGTAATACCGGCTATTGCTGAACATCAGGGTCCGGTCTATTTGCGCCTGCTGCGCGGTAAGGTTCCGCTGGTGCTGGATAAATATGACTATCGCTATCAGCACGGTAAGGCTCAGCGCCTGCGAGGCGGTAAGCATGCCGTCATTATCAGCAGCGGATTGATGACCATGCGCGCGCTTGAAGCCGCTGAAACGCTGGAGAAGCAGGGGATTGAGGTAGGTGTGGTTCACTCACCCATGATTAAGCCTCTGGATGAAGAGACCATCCTGCGTGAGGCGGGGGAAGCACTGCATCATCACCAGCTGGTTATCACCGCTGAAAATCATTCGATAACGGGTGGATTAGGCGAAGCTATTGCCGGCCTGTTAATGCGAAACCATGTGACGCCTCGCTTTAAACAGATTGCTCTGCCGGATGCTTTCCTTGCAGCAGGTGCACTACCGACGCTGCATGACCGTTATGGCATCTCAACTGATGCCATGGTTAAGCAAATAACCGCCTGGCTTGAAGCTTGATTCATATCAAAACCGGGCCTGGCCCGGTTTTCTTCTGCATAGGTTCGGTACTGCCGTGGAAGATCATCATTGCATTACGTCACTTCACAACGGTCTGATTACTGATTGCAGTGGTCAGCACTCTCTGCGCATCAGCAACTACGCTGTATGCCGATAACAGCCACTGATCACCCGGTTCACTGCCATATAGCCGTTATTTGTCGCCATTCACTGTAAACAGCAGTGCATTGAGCCATCGCCTTTTATCAGTTGGCCCGATAGGAGTTCTTCATCCGTAAGCCGCCGATTTCATCTGCTTTACCCAATGCAATGAATCTGATGCCATGCAACTACCTTTCCGTTATGACCAGACTGTGACAATCTTTTTCCACTGATCAGGATTCCAGGGTATTCAAAGCCAAAGCTGCGTCTTCTGGTACACCTCTTCAAAAAAAATTTTATCGCACGGTAAAAGTTATCCACTTTTTCTGTGGATAAGTGAGGGATAGTTTCTGAGTATCTTTTTTCACTCTCTGTTCAGGACTTTAATGTCCGTGAGATACGCCTCTTTTCTGATCTTATCTGTTATCCCACAGTAGTGAAACGAAGGAGCGATTAGCTGCAGGCATGGCGATTTCAGGCTGAAATTCTTTAATCTTTTATATTAAAAACAATCAGTTAATCATGAAATGTCACTGGCGGGCTAATGCATGGAGAAAGGCTAAGCAGAGGGATTAGCGGAGTGCGTGAAGCCAGTACGCTGTGACTGAGGTTTAGCAAGGTTGATTGGTCACTAATGAACCAGCCCCGAAAAATCATTACTTGCAATATTCTGACCGTCGGATGCGCGCTGGCGGCGATCAGATTGAACAACGACAACATCAGACGAAAAGCGTTATCTCTGTTTGTAGTGACCTGGGGGATTTGGAGGCGGCATCGGTATGTGGCGAAATAGTTCAGCGAAATAGTTCGGCGAAATAGTTCGGCGAAATAGTTCGGCGAAATGGCGATTTCATGCGGTTTTTCAGCAAGGCGCAATAAATTAAATTATTAATTTTCAATAACTTAATTAAATAGAACCCCTCAGAAAGCTGGCGATTTCAGCCTGAAATCTGGATATCCGCTATCTCTTTTAACGACGATTCGCTAATAAATCAAAAAAAAGCCAGCGTTCATCGCTGGCTGATTTGAGTGCGGATATGTTAACGGTTGAGATATTTTTTCAGGGTCTCCGCAATAACTTTATCCAGCTCTTCCTGCAACTCTTTCGACTGCCGGTTAAATTCATAACTGAACATCCGTCCGCGTACCTTTTTGCGGGCGAAGCGATCTTTATCCGCAAAAGACCAGAGCGCAGTCGCCTGAGTTTTATCTTTCTCCGGTTCTTTGATCAGAGTCTGGCTGCCCTGTCGAATCAGACGCAGGATATGATTTTTAAGCTCGTCCTCGGCCAGACCTTCACGGGCACAGACCACATCAATTTCCCTGGAAATAGACTTAATCAGCGCTTCAACGCTTTGCCCGGACTCACTTAACTTGTCAGCTGCCTGTAACAACGCTTTATAGTCGGGATAGGTCAGCTCGGCGTGATTAGGAAAAAGTGAAATCAAATCTGACGGAACGCTGGCGGCCTGCAGGGCACGCGTCACTTTTGCCTGCGATAAGCCCTGATTTTCAGCAATCTCTTTCTGCGACAAACCGCCATCTTTAAGCGTTAAAAGACGCATCCCCACTTCGCGCAGATTGTGTTCCCGTGCCGTCTGAATATCCTGCGCCAGTCGGCGAGCTTCATCAGCGGTAATGGCCGCGTCAGTGATCAGCACGTCCAGGCCGGTTTTGCAGTAGAGTGCGGCTGCCCGACGACGTGAGCCGTCGAGGATTTCGATGCGGTCATTGCGCATCACGCCAATAGCGGGAAAGAACTGCTGCAGCTTAATGGTCCGGATAATGTCGCGCAGTGAATCGGGTGTCAGGCCTGCCTGATCGCGACCGTTGGTTTCCATTGTGACAAATGTTTTGCTTTCAACGTCGCTGGCGGCAATCCGTTCAAAACGAAACAGGGCGCGTTTGCCTGTTGCCAGAACGAATGTCTGGTTGTGCTGGCTGTCTGGCGTGTCATTTTCCAGTGGAGTCTGGCTGAAGGTTCTGCCAATCGTAATTCTTTTTGCACTCATACAAACCTCAGTTCAGGCGAATAAATTCGATACGGTCGAAGACGGCTTTTGCAAAGTCTTCTGCGGCGGATCGTGCATTCTTCAGCGCTTCGCTGCTGCCGACATAGGTCGAAGGATTGGCGGAGATAACCGTATCAAAGGATTCGCCACAACGTTCGAAACCATCAAGGCGGGGAAGGGCAGCATCAAGCATGTCGCCACCAAAAATCTCTTTTGCCAGGCTATGACAGAGTTTGTGGTCTGCTTTATTGGAGAGCTTCGACATGAAGCCAATATTGCCCTGCAGCCGACAGGTCGCGCCGGAGTCTTCGATAATCGCAATCAGTTCAGGAAGACGTGTCAGGTATTTTAGTGTCGAGTGAAAGTCTACCTGAGCCGGTGGCACCGGAGTCATCAACAGATCTGACGCTGCAATCGCATTCTTCAGGAAAGCATCAAGATGCGGGCCGCTGTCGATAAAGATAAAGTCATAATCTTTTTTCAGTTTGGCAATAACGTTGTCGTACAACACGGCATGAACGTTCTGTTGCGGAAGATGCTCAGCACAAAGCTGATCCCAGCTTGAGGCGATAAAGGCGTCATCAATCGAGGCAGGCAGCACATCCACACCCGGAATGATAGACGGAACAATAAACTCGTTGACCAGCTCATCTCGTGAGACATTCTGTAGCATTGCCTGTGCCGCAGTCGCTTCCACCAGCCCGACGGAGCGCTCGTGGTTCAGAAACATCGTTGCTGAGGACTGAGGATCAAGGTCGATAACCAGGATGCGCAAATCTTCAAAAAGCAGATGGGGATGTGCACGTAGCGCATGTGCCAGCGAGACGGTTGAAACTGTTTTGGAGACACCGCCCTTCAGATTGCCGACAAACAGGGTGTAAGCATCCGTGTGGCGATCGCGATACTTGGGCACGCCACGATGATGATAGATATCGATAATATTCTGAATCGACATGGCATATTTAACGGAAGAACCGGCCGCACGTTTATCAAATTGATAACCGCTCTCTTCCATCTCATTAACTGCGTAATCCACACTGGCCCGGGTCAGTTTGGGCAACTTTGCCAGCGCCGCTTTGGCATAGACCTGATAGTAGGTATTTTCATGCAGTTCCTGCTTTTGCGCCTGAATTTGCTCGGTGAGGCTTAACAGCATGCGTTCTGAACGCTGCGCAACCTTCATCACCTGCTTGTCATCATTAGCCATAGTTGCTCCAAACATGTAGGATTTATGACTTTATACAGAAATCCTGCACGTGAGGCAATAAATTATCTTCTCAACATAATCTCCGTTTTTATGTAACCGCACGGGTTGTGGTGAGCTTCATCACATTATTTCGTCTTGTCGAATATATTTTGCAGGTGAATTGCGGTCAGCATTCACTGTAATCAGCAGAACATTCACTGTAGTGAGCAAACAGGTTTAAAAAATCATCAGACAAACCGGGTACAGTGAGCGGGAAAGGGGAGAACTCAGGAGACAGCCCCGGCGACATCAAACGTTCACTGTAGTCAGTAAAGCTTGTGTCTCATCCGGTGACCTTATGGAGCAGGCGAATGAGCTATGGATACAGTTTTAAACGGATTTTCAGGCAGTAGTTGCAGATGGCTTGACTGATCTTTGCCACTGCATCACTTCAACATTCACTATAGTCAGTGGCGTTTTACGTTTTCAGCTCTGTGAAGAGCAACGTTCACTGTAATCAGTAAACTTGCCGATCAGCGGTCAGAAGAGGGAGCAGGGCAGAGTAAACGTTCACTGTAGTCAGTAAGGATGGGTTGAAAAATCCTCAGCGGATTATAAAAGCATAGGAATCTGGAGAGAGAATATACACCGGCAACGTCACAACCGACTCTGGTCTGCGATACAGAAGCGTACCGCCCATTAACGTTCACTGTAATCAGTAAATCCAGAAAGCAGTAAACATTCACTATAGTCAGTAACAACACTAGTGGAAGAGGGATGAGAAGGAGAATAGCCACACAAACATTCACTGTAGTCAGTAGTTAGCAGTAAGTAGACAGAAGCGATTCTGTTCTGCATCAGGGCGTGCCGACAGGGTCGTAATATGATTCAGTAGTTAGCAGTGAGAAGACAGAGGCGATTCCGTTCTGCATCAGTGTGTGCCGAGTGGTCGTGAAAGACTCATGCCATGCGAGCAACGGCTTCATCTGTCGCCCTTCAGGCAGTCATGCACCAGCCCCGTATACATTCGCAATGCCGTCAGCAGTCTCAGTTTCACTTTAACGTTCACTATAATCAGTGAGTGCACGATGCCTTCAGCTACACCGCAGCAAACATTCACTGTAATCAGCAGAACGTTCACTGTAATCAGTAGGACTTCAGCATACCGCCATGGCGGTAATGACATGCCTCAGACCGGGCATCTTGCAACAACATTCACTGTAATCAGTAGCGATTCGGAAAGCCGTTGAAGGAAACTCACCGGACTGCGAGAATTGTGCCCATCAGCAAACATTCACTGTAATCAGTAACAGTGTCACGCGCTCCTTCTGCTCCTTCTGCTCCTTCTGCTCCTTCTGCTCCTTCTGCTCCTTCTGCTCCTTCT
>NZ_SBFD01000004.1:425562-473335 GCF_014156615.1 Pantoea pleuroti
GTCCCTCTGTTCCCTCTGGTCATAAGTATCATCTGATACACGCTGAGCAGACCCATCATGGTAAACCGCATCCAGCCATGATTTGCTGGCCAGCCGGTAATGCTCTTTGAGAACAGGGCAGAGCAAAGGCATTCACTGTAGTCAGTAAAAAGGATTCACTGTAATCAGCAGAGAGGGGCTTAGCCAACTGAAGTCAGAGCATTCACTGTAATCAGTAAACACAGTATAAGTGAGTGCTAACCAGTACGAGAGTAAGTACTAACTTACTTACAAAGCCTTATAATATGGTACGCAGAAGGGAGAGGGGGATGAAAACACTTTTGCGCAGCGGCCCGGATACTGATTACAGTGAACGTTACTGATCACAGTGAATGCCTGGAGAATACTGATTACAGTGAACTAAGTGCAGATGGCGCAATGTCACCGGTAACGCAGAAAGTGACACTGCCACGCAGGAATACTGATTATAGTGAACGTGAGGGGTTAATCATCAAACTCGATCTCATCCAGCGAATCGATGCTCTCCAGATTACTGATGCCATCAAGCTTAGGCGTACGGCTGTGGATAATAAAAAAGACTGAGCGTCCACGCTTCACTTCTGAGTAATCCAGATAACCGATCTCTTTCAGCTGCTCCATCGCGCGCCGTACGACATGGTTCTGCGTGGTGGTCTTAGAGCCGAGGTTCAGGCGCATACGCAGGCGTGCAAGCGAGATAGGCGCCGGATTGGTTGGCAGGCTCTCCAGGAAGGTGTAAAGCGCCTGTGCAGACTCTTTACGCTTCAGACGGGATATCGCACGGAGCTGAAGCAGGACCTTGTGGTCGAAGTTATAGAGTTCGAACAGCTTGGGGTCTGCCTGGATGCGCACAATATCTTTTTCGCGATCGTAATAAGCAGACTGAACAAGGTGGGTATGATACGCCTTACCGTTACCTTCAAAGGAGAGCGTATTGGTCGCGATGCGGCGCAGAGAGGCATCAAGACGCTTACGCAGGGCGGCTGAAGAGTTGGCAGAGGGAATGCCACACATCTTCACAAAGTCGATAAATGGCAGCGTGACGGTATCGCCTTTGGTCGGGTAGCGGGAAAACGATTGAATAATACCCGCCCAGGTTTTGAAATCGTTATCCATATCCAGCCGCGCGCCGGTAATGGTAATCTTTTCGTAGCCTTCCGCTTTCACCAGCGTCAGATTCTTCAGTTCTTTCGTCGCATCCGTTGATGCCATAGCACCGGATTTACCGCGTGCAGTAGATTTCAGCGTCGGCACGAACAACCCAAGGCGCATTAAAGCGACAGGCTGAACGGTATTATTCTTGTTGGGATGAAGCTGAATAACTTCACCACTGTTTTTTGTCACTGACAGAAAAGGTTCAAGTAACGCTTTGTTTTCGTTGTCTTTATCTGCCATGGCGTAAGATCTTCATTCTGTGGATGAAAGGGATCGTTTTCTGACTACAGTGAACATTAGCACTGTTTACAGTGAACATTCTACCTGGTACAGTGAATAAAGTACTGATTACAGTGAACACTTTACTGATTATAGTGAACGCGATCACCCTTTCAGCCCTTGTGGGGTGCGGCCTGCGACGATCGGGGATCTCTTAGGATCTCTATATGATCTATTAAGGATCGTTTATTAGGATCTGGTCACTGTATAAGTGGAAAACTTAAGGCGTGACATCATTTTAAGACGTGCTGACCATCAGCAAAAACTGGCCCGAAATCTGCCCAATGCCTGACAGGCTAATCAGCCATAGCAGCATTCATTCTCAATAAATAAACAACTTCCTCACTATTATTCATTTTTCATCATCAACTACAGCGCGTATCGTCTCTCCATCACTGACAGAATGAGGAAAACGGCACCATGACTGAACATGCCCTATCACGTAATCCCACAACTGGTGAAATTCTGGCACGCTATCCTTTGCAGAACAGTGCAGAGCTGGAACAGACACTGACTGAAAGCGCATCTGCTTTTGCAGCATGGAAACACAGCACCATGACGGACCGCGTTCGCGTATTGCGTCAGCTTGGCGAACAGATCCGCCTGCGTGAGCAGGATCTTTCCCGCATGATCACCCTGGAGATGGGTAAACCCATTGCACAGGCACGCGCTGAAGTTCTGAAATGCGCTAACTTATGCGACTGGTATGCGGAACATGGCCCTGCAATGCTGGCCGATCAGCCCACTCAGATTGCCGATGCGTGGCAGCGATTCCGTCCCATCGGGGTGATCCTGGCTGTGATGCCATGGAATTTCCCCCTGTGGCAGGTTCTGCGGGGCGCAGTGAGTATGTTGCTGGCAGGCAACACCTATCTGCTCAAACACGCGCCTAACGTCATGGGAAGCGCCACACTGATGGCTGAGCTGTTCAGGGCAACCGATCTGCCTGCTGGCGGCTTTAACCTGATCAACGTTGATAACGACGGTGTCTCCGTAGCCATCAAAGATAACCGCATTGCCGCCGTTGCCGTTACCGGAAGTGTCCGGGCTGGCGCCGCGATCGCTGCACAGGCGGGCGCAGCACTTAAGAAAACCGTGCTGGAACTGGGAGGATCCGATCCCTTTATCGTGCTGGCGGATGCCGATCTTGATGAAGCGGTTAAATCAGCCGTTATTGGACGTTTCCAGAATACCGGGCAGGTTTGTATGGCTGCCAAACGCTTCATTGTGGAAGCTCCGATCGCTGAAGAATTTGAAAAACGCTTCACTGCCGCGGTCCAGGCACTCACCATGGGCGATCCGCTGGATGAAAACACCTTCCTGGGCCCGATGGCACGCGCCGATCTGCGTGACGAACTGGATGGACAGGTAAAAGCCACGCTGCGAGAAGGTGCACGTCTGGTACTGGGCGGCGAGAAAGTGGCAGGGCAGGGTAACTACTACGCACCGACCATCCTCGCTGATGTCACCAGCGACATGACCGCGTTCAGGCAGGAGCTGTTTGGCCCGGTAGCCGCTATTGCGGTCGCCAGGGATCCACAACATGCGCTGGAGATCGCCAACGACAGCGAATTTGGCCTCAGCGCCACCGTCTGGAGCGGTAATGAAGAAATTGCCGATCGTCTGGCGCTGCAGCTGGAAGTCGGTGCTGTGTTTATAAATGGCAACGGCGCGTCCGATCCGCGCGTTACCATTGGTGGTGTGAAGAAAAGCGGCTACGGCCGTGAACTGTCGCACTTTGGTGTGCACGAATTCTGTAACGTGCAGACCGTGTGGAAGAATCGTCGCTAGTATTTACTGTGCCGACGGAAGATAAGCGGGCGCTGTTTTAGCGACCGCACTGAGCGGACGCAGCAACCGATGCGGTGCAAACGCACTCAGCATTGGTGACGCTGTGCCGCTCAGCATCTCCTCAGCCACCAGTCTGCCCAGCAATGGGGCAAGTGTCATGCCGCTATGGCTGACCATCAGATAAACGCGTGCTGACTCGCTGATGTAGCCTAATGCCGGCAAACCATCTGACGGACGCGACCGCTGTCCTGTTTCAATCCGCTCAATTCTCGCGCCTTCGGTGTTTTTTAACAGCCGCCGCAATCGACGCAGCATCTCTTTGCCTATCAGTCCATCCGGCGAGACCGGGCGTGCGGGATCGGCGTGCTGATCCAGATCCAGCGCCTGAAGCATCAGACGGCCACCGCCATCCGGCCGCACATTCAGTTCCGGGGTAATCAGATTGCATTTAAGTGGGATCGGCAGAGGCTGGGTCTGCGCCAGAAAACTGCAGGCAACAGGATCGGCGCGGTTCGCATCGGTCATCGCCAGTTCAAGCCCGCACTGACTTATCAGTTCCGGCGCCCAGCGACCGGTTGCCAGCACCAGCTGATCGCCGCGCCATTCATCCCCACTGGCCAGCGTAAGATGGACATCCTGCGCCGATTCAGTCAGCGTCGTCACTTCATTGTTGCAGACCAGCTGCCCGCCACTGGTACGCAGGTCAGCCAGCAGAGAGGCGATAAACAGGCTCGGATAAAGCAGACACTCCGACGGGAAAGACCAGGCGTGCTGAACGCGGGGATCGAGCCGCAACTCGGGCATTGTACCCAGTAACGCGGCGCGGCTACGCTTCTCTACAGGGTAATCGAGTGTCGTAAGCTTTGCTGCGCGCTGCGCCAGCTGGCGCAGGGATGATTCATCGGCTGCCCACTCCAGCGTGCCGGTTTCCAGCAGCCATCGGGGCGATGCAGGATGGTTAGCCTGCCAGCGCTTGTGCTCGTCTATCGCATGGGCATTAAGATCATGGTAGCTGGTGGGTTCTTTGCCGTTGGCATTGACCCAGGCATAGCTGATCTGACTGGTTCCGCTGCCAGGATAGTTTTTATCGAAGACGGTGACCTGTGCGCCCCGTCGCGACAATGACTGCGCGACGGCTAAACCCAGCACGCCTGCACCGATTACGGCAATACGTTGTGGCATATCTGGTCTCTCCTGAACAGGGATTAGTGGAAAACTGCTACCCGCCGGTTCGTTTACTATTGCGAAGTCAAAGAAGTACGTCAACCGCAGCGTCAGGCGGTGGTTTCATCGAACCATGCGGGCACCGGATCGGCCAGAGTGATCCACTGTTCAGGCCCTGCTGCCATCTCCTGCGGTGTCAGTAGCGCATGATCCAGTGCGGCACGGACGCTCTTCTCGTCCATCTCAATGCCGATAAACACCAGCTCCTGGCGTGCATCGCCGGTACCTTCCTGCCACTGTTCAGCGATAAAGTTGAGCGAATCCGCATCCTGTGGCCATTCAGTTCGCGGCACGCTGACCCACCAGCGCCCGGCATAACCCTGACGTGCCACTGCGCCCGCCTGCGACCACATCGCGGCATATTCCGGCCGACTGGCCAGCCAGAAGTAGCCTTTAGAGCGGATCACGTTATCAAGCTGGTGGTTTACTGCATGCCAGAAACGCTGCGGATGGAACGGACGACGGGCCCGATAGACAAAGTTACGAATGCCATACTCCTCCGATTCCGGCAGATGCTCACCGCGCAGGGTCTGCAGCCAGCCGGGTGCCTGCGCTGCCCGGTCAAAATCAAACCGGCCGGTATTCAGCAGACAGTCCAGCGGAACCTGCCCAAACTCACTGTTCACAATAAGCGCGTGCGGATTAAGCGCCTGCAGCATGCTCTTCAACTGGTGCAGCTGCGCCGGGCTGAGCAGGTCCGTTTTGTTCAGCACCAGCAAATCACAAAACTCAATCTGATCCACCAGCAGATCAACCACTGAGCGCTCATCCTGCGCGCCCAGCGATTCGCCACGTGACTGCAGATCATCGGCTGAACGATAATCGCGCAGGAAGTTGAAGCCATCGACCACGGTGATCATACTGTCCAGCCGGGCATAGGCTGACAGACTTTCACCCCCTTCATCTTCAAACGTAAACGTTTCGGCGACCGGCAGCGGTTCAGAAATGCCGGTAGACTCAATCACCAGGTGATCGAAACGCCCGGCCTGAGCCAGACGTTTTACCTCCAGCAGCAGATCTTCACGCAACGTGCAGCAGATGCAGCCGTTACTCATTTCGACCAGCTTTTCATCGGTGCGGGAGAGCTGCGCGCCACCATTGCGTACCAGCGCAGCGTCAATATTAATTTCAGACATATCATTGACGATCACCGCGATCCGCTGTCCTTCGCGGTTGTTCAGAATATGATTAAGCAGGGTAGTTTTACCGGCACCGAGAAAGCCGGAGAGAACGGCAACCGGCAGACGCGGATCGTCGGATGTCAGAGCAGAGAGTGTCATGGTGTTACCTGTGAAAACACGATTAGAGATACGTTATAACATAACATTAATGAGTTTGTTTTCAATCCGGATTTGTGTTTTTGTTTCGGGTATCAATGAGCGTTTTAAAAGGGAGTGGAAATGCAACAACTCACGCTTGTCCCGCGTCTGATGCCAGCCGTCAGGTCCGGAGAGAAAACCTCGACGATTCGCTGGCAGGAGGGCGATATCACTATGGGTCCGCTGAGACTGGTGAATCAGCACGATGAAACGGACGCGGTAATCGTGTGGGTGAAGCAGGTCGACACGCTGCGCTTAAGCGAAATCGCCGCGACGCTGGGGAAACAGGAGGAATGGCCTGATGAGGTGCTGCTGGAAGGGATGCGCGAGCACTATCCGGAGATCAGGCTGAGCAGTGAGGTGCAGCTGATTACTCACCTCACGCCCGCAGAAACCCTGCAGAAGCTCACTAAACCGTGATCAGCTATGCTCAATCACCAGCAGCGCCATCGTATCGGCTTCCAGCGCCCGAAAGATATGCAGCTCATCGCCCGGATAGGTAATGTAATCGCCTACATCCAGCTCCACTGCACTGTCGACCGGGCCCACCAGCGCACGCCCTTTAGCGATAATAATATGCTCAATGGTATTGGGGATATGGGGCTGGGAAATGCGTTCGCTGCCGGGCTGAACTTCCAGCAGATAGATATCACGCCGAACGCCGGGCGGGCAGGAGGCCAGCAAAACGGCCTGATAATCGGCCAGATCGGCGGTAACCGTCAGGCCCTCTCCACGCCGAATCACCTGCAGACGACGCGCATCCGGCTCCAGCAGCCGTGAAAATGGAATGTTCAGCGTTACGCAAAGCGACCACAGGGTTTCAATGCCCGGATTGCCATTACCCGCTTCCAGCTGTGACAGCGTAGATTTGGCGATCCCTGCGCGGCGCGCCACTTCAGCCAGTGAAAGACCGGCTCGCTGACGTTCACGTACTAAGGCATTGGCAATAATGCTGATAGGGGTATTCAAACGCACTCCTGATTACCTGAATGTTTTTTATATCGAACATAACGTTCATCTTGTAAAACGCTGTCGCGGTGTTCATTATATCGGATTATATGTTCATTATGAGACAGAGTGATGCTTTTTCCGCAAATGCAGTTGCTGGACAAAGGGGTGATCAAAGCGATTTTTCTGGTCTGCCTGGCTGATGGAATTGTTGGATTATCCTATGGCTCGCTGGCCTCGGCCGACGGGTTTCCGCTCTGGGTGCCGCTGGCGCTCTCAACGCTGGTGCTGGCCGGGGCGTCGGAGTTCCTGTTTATCGGCATTGTGGCCGGTGGCGGCAGTCCATTTACCGCCGCCGCAGCGGGCCTGCTGGTAAATGCACGTCATTTGCCGTTTGGCATCGCCGTCAAGGATCTGGTGGGGCAGGGTCCGTCAGGCTGGCTGGGCTGTCACATCATGAACGATGAAAGTGTGGTGTTTGGCATCTCTCAGCCGCAACTGGCGCAACGCCGCAGCGCTTACTGGTTGTGCGGTATCGGTATCGGCTTGATATGGCCGGTCAGCGTCATGTTCGGGGCAGCAATCGGGCAGTTTATTCCTGATGTCTCGGTGATCGGACTGGATGCGGTGTTTCCGGCGATCCTGATCGCCCTGATCTTCCCGGCGCTGCGCCAGCGACGCACCCGGATCCCCGCGACCGTCGGCGCGCTGCTCTCCTTGCTGGCGACGCCACTGGTTCCGGCGGGCATGCCGGTGCTGTTTTCACTGCTGGGCCTGCTGACATGGAGATCGCGCAAATGACACATCAGGGAATGATTATCGCCGGGATTGCTCTGCTGGCGGCCGGAACCTATCTGATGCGGTTTGCAGGCGTCAGGCTGGGAAACCGACTGCCGATCAGCGAGCGTACCCAGCAGATGCTCTCCGACGCCGCCACGATATTGCTGCTGGCGGTAGCGGCCACCACCACGCTGTTTGAAGGTCAGCATTTTGCCGGTGTGGCACGGGTGGCGGGTGTAGGCTTTGCCCTGTTGCTGGCGTGGCGTCGGGCGCCGCTGATTATGATTATTCTGGGGGCGGCGGCAATGACGGCGCTGTTGCGTTTTCTCGGCGTGCCCTGAGGATGTCATTAACCCCGGCAAAAGCGGGGATGTTATCGCGGTGAAAATTTGTCAGGATGGCACTCTCTCAGGCGTGATTAGTCCGATAACCTTGCAGGGATTGCTGGATGAACACTGTCCGTACCTGTTTCCTCCTGATGCTGCTGACTGTGATAACAGTCGGTTTAACCGCGGTTCCGGCCATTGCCCGACCCGATATGCGTCCGCTGGGCAGGAACATCGCCGACACAGGCTCCGCCTGGTATCGCTTCCAGAGTAAAATGTTTGTCTCACAGGATGGGGAACGGCACTATCGTGTGTGGCTTGCTATCCCCAAAAGCGATGCGCCGCCAGGCGGCTATCCGGTGCTCTGGCTATTGGATGGCAATGCGGCGATGGCACATTTGACAGAACCTCTGCTGAAAAAGCTGAGCAGCGGCACGCCGCCGGTGCTGGTCGCGGTGGGTTACGACACCCATTTGCCCTTTGATGTGGCGGCGCGTAATTACGACTACACCCCACCCAATGATGCGCCTGATACTCTGGTCACTCAGCCTCAGGGCCGCAAAGGTGGAGGGAGCCATCAGTTTCGTCAGCTGTTGCTGAACAGGATTGTCCCGTGGGCAGAAAGCCATGCGCCCAGCAATCCGCAGCGGCGTGCGCTCTGGGGTCACTCCTACGGCGGACTGTTCGTGCTGGATACCTTCTTTCATGCTGCCTGGTTCAGCCATTACTTTTCGGCTGCTCCCTCGCTGAGCTGGAATCATCAGCGCATTCTTACCCTGGCACGACGCGCTGAGGCTAGCCCGCTTAAATATCTGTCGCTCTATCTGATGGAGAGTGATGGCATCACCGAACGCCGAACCGGCCACTCTGACAATCTTCAGCAGGAAGAGCGTGCGCTTACTGACATCCTTCGCCCGAGCGGTGCCAGACTGATTCTGTCGCGTTATCCCGGACAGAGTCACGGCCAGATATTATCCTCGTCGCTGGTGGATACGCTGGAAATAGTCTCCGGTACCCGGAATTGATATCTGACCGGGCATCGCGGCATGATGGCGTTTCATCACCTGCCCGGAGTTCACGCATGAATCGTCTGCTACAGATTGGTCTTTTGCTGTTCCCTGATGTCACTCAGCTCGACTTAACCGGCCCGTGGGAGGTGTTTGCGCGCACGCCTGATGTCGAATGCCATCTCATCTGGAAAGATCGCCATCCGGTGCGTTCCGATCGTGGTCTGGCGATATTGCCGACCACTACGTTTGCAGATTGCCCGCCACTGGATGTGATCTGTGTGCCTGGCGGGCCGGGACAGATCGCCCTGATGTCGGATGACGTCACGCTGAATTTCCTTCGCCAGCAGGCCGTTCAGGCGAAGTGGGTTACGTCGGTCTGTACCGGTTCGCTGGTGCTGGGGGCCGCCGGATTGCTAAAGGGATATCGTGCGACCTCGCACTGGAGTTCCATCGATCAACTGGCACTGCTGGGCGCGGAGCCGGTCAGTCAGCGGGTGGTGCGCGACCGCAATCGTATCAGCGGCGCAGGCGTGACCTCTGGCATCGATTTTGCCCTGACGCTGGTGGCAGAAATTTCGGGTGACGCGGTAGCGAAATCGGTTCAGCTGCAGATGGAATATGATCCCGAACCGCCGTTTACCAGCGGTTCGCCGCATACCGCACCGCCACAGGAAGTGGAGCAGGCACGGGCGAAAATGGCTGAGTTTCTTGCCACTCGCCGTGCGGCAACCGAACGAGCCGCACGGCGACTACAGGCTGATTAGCTTACTGACGCCGGGGATGCGCAACAGCAGCAGTGACAGCGCCATTGAGAAGATTAACGTCAGGGCGATGACCAGCAGTTTATCGCCCAGCGTCTGGATGCGGATTGCCGCCGCCAGCAGGCCAAAAATCAGATAGTGCAGGATATAGACGCCGGTCATGGTCTTCCCCAGGGTCGTCAGAAACGGCGTCAGCCACTGGACTTTTTCCGGCAGGCGAATGGCGTTAATGCTGATCACAATCAGCACCACCAGCAGATAAACCTGTGAGCCCGTCAGCACCACATCGTTATGGGTGGCCAGAAAGCGCGCAAGAAAGTAATGACGCTCATACAGCCAGGTAAAGAGATAAACCGCGGGCAGCAGCAGCAGGCTGATCTTTATCACTCTGGGTGATGTCAGCAACTGCATCACGCGCGGCGCGGCCATCAGCCGACCCGTGAGATAGTAGAGCACCCAGGTCCAGATTCGGTATTGCGGCAGCAGCGAAAAGGCCCGCTGGCCCGGGTAGAGGCTGGCGAGCAGGTCATAGGCAAAAGCTAACACCAGCAGCAGTAAAATCCCCGATGCCATCAGCCCAGGCCGCTGAATAAGTCGGTCAATCAGCGGATGCGACACATAAATCACAATCAGCGCAATTACAAACCACGGCTGAATCAGATAGCCCTTATGATGCATACCCGCAAACCAGAAAAAGCTGAACCAGAAGATAAAAATCAGCAGAATGCGGCGAATTTTGCCAAGCTGCCACGCGGGCGTATGCCGCTCACCGGCGTCGATATAGCCGCTGAGCAGAAAATAGAGCGGCGTGGCGATTGTCGAAACAAAGCTCAGCAGGTTCAGCGTCAGATTGATGTCGTAATGGTAGCTGTCGTAGCTCTGGTAAAGCGTGAAAAACGAGACGGCGGTGATACAGGCCAGCGTCTTCAGCATTGCCAGTCCGCTCTTATTCACCGCGTGCCTCCCGGCCATGGAAGCAACGATAGATGACCGGCAGCACCAGCAGGGTCAATACTGTCGCGAACCCCAGGCCAAAAATAATCACCACCGCCATGCTCTGGAAAAAGACGTCGCGCAGCAGCGGCAGCAGGCCCAGCACCGTGGTGAAGGCGGTCAGCAGAATAGGACGCAGACGTGAGGTCGCGGCATCAATAATCGCCAGCTGCAGCGATTTCTCCTGCCGGAACAGCCTGATTTCCTCAATCAGCACGATCCCGTTACGGATCAGCATGCCCGACAGGCTCAGCAGCCCAATCAGCGCCATAAAGCCAAACGGAATACCGGTGAACAAAAAGCCACAGGTGACGCCAATCAGCGCCAGCGGCACGGTAATCCAGATAGCGACGGCGTCGCGCAGCGAGTTAAACATCAGCACGGTAATGATGAACATCGCCAGGAATCCTACCGGCAGCGAACTCAGCAGCCCGCTTTGCGCTTCACGTGAACTCTCCAGCTCACCTCCCCATTCAAGCCGGTAGCCCGCCGGGAGTTTAAGCTGGTCGATCTGTGGCTGAACCCGCGCTACCACCTGTGCGGAGGTTAACCCTGAGGCGGGATCGGGATCGGTCTGTACGGTCAGCACGCGCGTACGATCGCGGCGCATAATCAGCGGATTCTCCCACTCCAGCCGGAAGTCAGAAATCGCATTGCTCAGTGGGACAAAGTGCTGCAGGGCGGCGCTCCACAGCTGAATGTTCTCGATGTGATCGACACTCTGCCGCTCTTCATCAGCCGGGTAGAGCATCACCGGCATCAGCCGGGAACCGTCACGGAAAATGCCCACCGCGTCACCGCTGAAATTCATTCTCAGCGCCTGATCGATGTCACGTTTATCGATACCCAGTTCCTGACCACGCAGTGCCGAATAGACCGGGCGGATCACTTTGCTGCGCTCCTGCCAGTCGTTGCGCACCGGGAACGTCGAGCCATCCGCCAGGAAAATGGCATCCAGCTGGCTGCCGATGTGGCGCAGCACTTCGGGATCGGGGCCGATCACCCGTAGGGCAATGGCGCTGTCACTGGCGCTGCCAAACTGGATACGTTTGATGCGCTGATTCACCTGTGGGAAGTTCTGCTCAATATAGGCCTCGGTTTTCAGCGCCAGCGCATCAAGCTGTCGGCCATCCTTAACCCGCACCATAATCTGAGCGAAGTTGCTGTACTGCCGTGCCGCGTCATAGGTCAGGGTAAAGCGCAGAGCGCCCTGGCCCACCGTCGTGACCGTGGCTGCGACCTCAGGATCCTGATTAATGAACCGGGCAATATCCGCCGCCGTATTCGCGGTGTAATGAATATCGGTGCCATAGGGCAGCCAGAGATCGGTGAAAAAGACCGGCGTGCTGGAGGAGGGGAAAAAGTTCTGCTTCACCAGGGTAAAGCCATACAGCGACAGAGCCAGCAGTGCCACCATTACCGTCAGCGTGGTCAGGCGGAAACGCAGCAGGCCGACCAGCGCCTGACGATAGAGCCGGAATACGATGCCCTGATAAGGTGCCGAGGGTTCGGTTTGCTCAGGCTGAGCCGTGCTGCGGCGCTTCTCACTCCAGTTGATAAATACCGGCGTTAAGGTCAGCGCCGTGACCCAGCTCAGCATCAGTGAAATCAGCAGCACCTGGAACAGCGATTTACAGTATTCACCGGTCGAATCCTGCGACAGGCCAATCGGTGCAAAGGCGAGAATTGCAATCACCGTGGCACCCAGCAGCGGCAGGGCAGTGCGCCGCACCATGCGGGTAATGGCCTGCTGTAAAGGGTGCCCGCGCTGATGATCGATTTTGACCCCTTCGACCACCACAATGGCATTGTCCACCAGCATGCTGAGCGAAATAATCAGCGCGCCCAGCGACACCCGCTGCAGCTCAAGTTTAAACAGGTACATGATCAGGAGTGTGCCAAGCACGTTAAGCGCCAGCGAGGCGGCAATCACCATGCCGCTGCGCAGGCCCATAAACAGCAGCAGCGTTCCCACCACAATCGCCAGCGCCATCAGGAAATTGAGGATAAAGCCATCAACCGACTGTTTTACCTCATGCGCCTGGTTATAGAACAACTTCAGGCTGATACCGGCGGGCGTATCCTGCTGATAGTGCGCCATTCGGGCGGAAAGCGCGTCGCCAACATCAATCACATTGACGCCGGGCGCGAACGAAATGCCGATAGCCAGAGCCGCTTCACCGTCTGCAAAGTAGATATTGGCGGGATTGTCGGTAACGCCACGCGTCAGGGTGGCGATATCGCGCAGATGCACGTTCTGTGGGTTGCCAGCGGGCAGAATCGGCAGATTAGCCAGATCGTCCAGCGTCTGCAGTTCACCGGTGGGATGAAAACGGATGGATTCGCTGTCGACCCGCAGCGTTCCGGCACTGGCAACGCTGTTATTACGGCTCAGCAGATCGGCGACGCGCTGCGGCGTCATACCATAGGCGGTCATTTTGCTGGCGGAGAGAGCGATGCGGATCTCCTCCTGCTCGACGCCCGCTACCGCAACTTTAGCCACACCCGGCACCAGCACCAGGTCGCGCCGAAGCTGATCGGCGTAGTTGCGCAGTTCGCTGTTGGTAAAGTCTTTACCGTGGATGACGAAGAAGTAGCCGTAAACATCGCCGAAATCATCGTTGACCAGCGGAGCCTGAACGCCAGGCGGGAACTGCCGGGCCGCATCGCCGACCCGACGACGTAACTCATCCCAGATTTGCGGCAGCTGATCGGCCAGATAGCGGGTATGAATATTAACGGTAATCTGTGACAGGCCATTGCCAGAAATGGACGTGACATTGTCCAGCGACGGCAGGCGCTGCAGCGCATTCTCCAGCGGCAGCGTGACCTCCTCTTCAACCTGCTGTGCGGACGCGCCGGGATAGTGGGTAACAATCACCGCCGACTTAATGGTAAACAGCGGATCTTCAAGGCGGCCAATGTTGAGCAGCGCATAGATTCCGCCCACGCCCAGCAACAGAATGACCATCCAGATGCGAATGGGTTTATCAAGAAAATGCTCCTGAATACGCATTATAACCCCCGCTCGCGCTGCCAGATGCGCACCGCTTCACCCTCACGCAACTCACCCACACCGGCGGCAACGATACGGTCGCCCGGCTTCAGCCCGCTGATGATTTCAATGCCCTGGGCGGTGAGACGACCCACTTCGACAGGTCGATCTTTGATGCGCAGCGCCTCGCCATCCTGCTCAACCAGCCAGACGTGCGGCTGATTGGTGGGGCTGCGATCGGGATTAAATACCGCTGCTGCAGGTACGACCAGACGCGGCTGGGCAGGGGCATTTGGCAGGTTATGCAGCCTGACGCGCACCGAGCCGCTGAGACCGGCAACGCCAGGGAGATCAGCCGGACGCGGCATGGTCAGCACCACCTGATAGGTCAGCGTGGCGGCATCCGTCTGGCTGGTATGCTCTTTGTATTGTGCGGTGAAAAAGCGGCCTGGCAGGGCGTTAAACTGCACCTCAGGCTGATAGTCAATATTCTGGATATTGAGGCTGGTGAAGAGGGTTTCGGGCAGCGTAAAGATGACGTCGAGCAAATCGGCACTCGTCAGCAGCGCAATGGGCTGTCCGGCGGCCACGACCTGATGATTACGCGCCTGTACCCTTGCAATCACGCCATCAAACGGCGCGCGAAGGCTAAGAAATTGTAACTCCTCCTGTGCGATTTTCAGCGCAGTCGCGGCGGCATCGCGATTAGCACGCTGCACATCCATCTCAGACTTTGAAACGGCGCTGCGCTGGGCCAGCGTATTGAAGCGCTGAAATTGTCGCTCCGCCAGTTGCAGCGCCGTCTGGCGGTCGCGTACCCGTAGTTTCGCATCTGCATCATTCAGGGTAGCGAGAAGCTGTCCCGCTTTCACGGGCGTTCCGTCACGAATATCAAGCTGTACCAGCTGGCCTGCCCGTTTAAAGGCGAGATCGGTATTATCACCCGCCTGAATACGCGCAGGAAATACCCGGATATTTTGAGCGATGTCCGATTCAAGGGTGAAAACTTTAATTACGCGGGGCGGGGGAGCATCCGGTTCTTTTTTTTCATCGCACGCTGTCATAAAAAAACAACAGAGCAAAATGAGGATAACCTTGCGTTTAATCATTTTCTTTGCCTTAACATCAGCTTTTAAACTGCGGTTTGATAAGCATTAAGTCGTAATAAATCCTGATGCTTATCGCGACCGGGATAAACTTATTTTTAATCTTCGTCATATAAGTTTAACGAAGCGGCAGGGCCGCTTCGCCTGAATCGGCTTACGCCGCCATCTGAGAGACCACCAGCCAGGTCAGTAAGCCCACCAGAGTCGTTGCGGCGACCGCGAGAATAACGAAACCGCAAAGCATGATAATGCTCTGTTTTTTCATCAGAGTTTCCTTTTGCGAGCCAGAGTATAAACCGATGCACACTGCATCAGCATACTTAAACCTTAGCTAAACAAAAACAACGTTGTCATTCTCATAATATAGGTTAGATTTAATTTAGCCATTTTATGTTATTCGTCAGACGTTTCTTACGTAAATATGATATCGGTCATTACCTGCAGGAGGGGCTGCCTGCAAAATGCATGTCTTTTAATTGCGCCTTTATTTCATCGCTAAATGGCACGAGGTTTATATATGCTAAATAATGATAAGCAGGATAAAGCGTTAGCTTTATCTGAGCGCCCCTGGTATCAGCGTAGTGTGGCAGAGATATTCTCCGAACTGCAGAGCTCATCAGCAGGATTATCCACCGCCACTGCGCAGGAACGCCTGCAGAAACACGGTCCCAATGCCCTTCCGCAAAAAGCTGAGAAATCGGCTCTGCTCAAATTCATCGCGCATTTTAAAGATGTGCTGATCTATATTCTGCTGGCCGCGGCGGTGATCACCGCGATCATGGGGCACTGGGTCGATACCTTTGTCATTATCGGCGTGGCCGTCATCAACGCCCTGATCGGCTTTATTCAGGAGAATAATGCCGAGAAGTCACTGAAAAGTATTCAGAACATGCTTGCCAGTGAAGCGATGCTGGTGCGGGATGGCAAACAGGTCACGGTCGCGACGCGCGATATTGTGGTTGGTGACGTGGTGATGTTACGCCCGGGCGACAAAATCCCGGCTGATTTGCGACTGTTTGAGGTCAATAATCTGCGGGTTGAAGAGGCGATTCTCACCGGAGAGTCGACGGTGGTGTCGAAGAACACCGATACGCTGAGCGGTGAAAAGTCGCTGGGCGACCGTCTCAACCTGGCTTTTTCAGGCACTACCGTCAGTTCCGGCACCGCCGCAGGCGTTGTGATCGCCAGCGGCGGTGATACTGAGCTGGGCCATATCAACGAAATGATCAGCGGCATAAAAGAGGTTAAAACCCCGCTGCTGGTGCAGATCGACAAACTCGGTAAAGCGATCTTTTTCATCATCCTGCTGATGATGGTCGCCCTGTTTATCTTCGGCTATCTGCTGCGTGACATTCCACTGGGCGAGCTCTCGCTGTCCGTCATCAGCCTGGCGGTTGCTGCGGTTCCGGAAGGTCTGCCTGCCATTATCTCTATCATCCTGTCGCTGGGCGTGCAGTCGATGGCGCGGACCCAGGCGATTATCCGTAAGCTGCCGACTGTTGAAACCCTGGGCGCGATGTCGGTGATCTGCTCCGATAAAACCGGCACGCTCACCATGAATGAGATGACGGTGAAAGCGGTGGTGCTGGCGAAGAGCCGCTGGCGCGTCAGCGGAAACAGCTATGAACCCAAAGGGGAGATTGTTGCTGAGCAGGGCGACGCAAGTGGACTCTCTGCGGCACAGGATCCGCTGTTTCAGCAGTTCCTGCATGCGGTAGACACCTGTAATGAAAGCCAGCTGCGTCAGGAAAGTCAGGGGCACTGGACGATTGTTGGCGGCCCGACTGAAGGTGCGCTGAAGGTGCTGGCGGCGAAGGGTCAGACGACACCTCAGCCGGTTGAGGTGGTGAGCAAGCTTCCGTTCGATTCCCTCTATAAATATATGTCGGTCAGCTGTGTTGCCAACGGCGAATCTTATGTGCTGCTGACCGGTGCACCAGATGTGCTGCTGACACTGTGTCAGCAGCAGCAAACGCCGGAGGGGGCAGAGCCGATAGACCGTGCGTACTGGGATGCCGCCATCACCACCTACGCCAGCGAAGGGCTGCGCACCGTTGCCGCCGCCTGGAAGAGAACCTCTGCACCCGTTACCGAACTGGATCATGCCGATCTGAAAAGTGACATGGTGCTGCTGGGTCTGGCCTGTATGATGGATCCCCCACGTCCCGAGGCGATTGCCGCCATTGACGAGTGCCAGAAAGCGGGCATTCGCGTCAAAATGATCACCGGTGATCATCAGGAAACCGCGATGGCGATTGGTCAGATGCTGGGAATCGGTAACAGTCAGGCTGCTATCACTGGCTATCAGCTTGAACACATGAGCGACGCCGAACTGGCCGACGCGGCAAAAACCTATGACATTTTTGCCCGCACCAGCCCGGAACACAAACTGCGTCTGGTGAAAGCGCTGGAAGCGAGCGGCGAGATCGTCGGCATGACCGGCGACGGCGTCAACGATGCTCCGGCGCTGAAACAGGCCAACGTCGGTATTGCGATGGGTATTAAAGGCACCGAGGTGACAAAAGAGGCGGCCGATATGATTCTGGCCGACGATAACTTTGCCACCATCGCTGCGGCAGTCAAAGAGGGACGTCGGGTTTACGACAACCTCAAGAAAACCATCCTGTTTATCATGCCCACCAACCTGGCGCAGGGTCTGCTGATTATTATCGCGATTCTGATGGGCAATCTGCTGCCGTTAACCCCGGTACAGATTCTATGGATGAACATGGCAACGTCCGCCACGCTGTCATTTGGTCTGGCGTTCGAGCCTGCTGAAGCGAATGCGATGCGCCGGCCACCACGCAATGTCAAAGCACACGTGATGGACGCTTACGCCATCTGGCGCGTGGTGTTTGTCGGTCTGCTGATTTCAATCAGTGCCTTTGTGCTGGAAGCCTGGCTGCAACCGCGTGGCTATAGTGCCGAGTTTATCCGTACCGTGCTGCTGCAGATGCTGGTCACCGCGCAGTGGGCTTACATGCTTAACTGCCGTAATTCAGATGGCTTCTCACTGGATCGCGGTCTGCTGAAAAATCGCGGTATCTGGCTGGTGACGCTGGTACTGATTGTCCTTCAGGCGATCATTATTTATGTGCCATTGATGAACACGCTGTTTGGTACCCGTCCACTGCCGATTAACTACTGGCTGATTTCGCTGATTGTCAGCATCGCGATCTTCATCGTGGTTGAGATCGAAAAACGCCTCACCCGCGCATGGCGGGTGAAGACGCCATCACTGAGTTAATTCTGCCTCCGGGTCCTGCTGCGGATAGCTCGCCAGCAGGACCTTTTTAATCAGATAGGTCAGTGGAATAGCCAGTATCCCGCCCGTAATCCCCAGTAACGCCTGCCAGAACAGAAACGCCAGCAGCTGCGTGGTCAGCGCCAGGTTGAGTCGTTTACCAATCAGCAGTGGTTCGATCACCGAACTCAGGCAGAGGTTCAGCACCACAAAGAATCCTGCTACCGCCAGCGCGATCTGTAAATCAAACATGATGTAACTCTGGATCACCGGCGGAATGGCGGCCAGAAAGGAGCCAAGCACCGGCACGTAATTAAAGATGAACATCAACACGCCCCAGAAAAAGGCAAACTTCAGCCCGATCAGATGCGCACCGACGCCCACGATTAACCCACCCAGAATACTGGTCAGCGTTTTCACTCTGGCATACACAATCACGCTCTGAATTCCCTCCTGCAGCGCCAGATAAAAGGCCTGATGTTTTCCCTTTACCCGCTGTTGCAGTGCAGCTTTCAGCAGCGGCATCTCATAGAGCATAAACAGCAGCATCAGGAACACCATGATCCACCATGAGATGACGCCAGGGATTTGCGTCAGAAATGCAGTGACGATGCGCACTATCGCCCCTGCATCCACAAAGGTCAGTAACTGGTCGGGCGTCATACCAATATCAAGCCGGGCAAAGGCCAGCGTCAGTTGTTCAAGCCGGGCCGCCAGCAGGACGGGCGCCTGACGGCTGAGCTGCATTAAATCGGGCGTCAGTACGGTTAACTTGAGGATAGTAACCACCATGATCAACAGCATCAGCATAATCACCAGCAGTGACGAGACGATGCGCGGTATGCGTTTGTTTTCCAGACGGGTAATCAGGGGATCAAGCATGATTGCCAGTAACATCGCCAGCAGGACCTGATTGATCAGCGGTGCTGCCAGATAAAGGCCGGTCAGAATAATGGTCAGACAGGCGAGGATAAACAGTACGCGTGCCAGCGGCGGCCAGAGGGTAAACCAGCTCAGTCCCATGATTGGGCTCCTTCAGCAAAGATAAGCTGCAGTATAGATGAGGCTTAAGCTTCAGTGCCTTGCGTCAGGTCAGAGGGAGAAAGGCTTGTCTCAGGGCATAAGAGACGAGCATCGGTGGCTACCGGCTCTTGTTCAACGCACGAATGCGCGACTAAAAGCTATGCGGATAATTTATTTACGATCCGGTTTCAGCCGACGATCAAACCGGAACGGAATAGCCTCAGCCTGTTGAACTATACGGAAGAAATCGGGGTGTTCAGGATTTAACAGATAGTTATATTCTACAGGGGAGAGGGCACTGGGAACACGCAACGCAACCGCATCGCAGGCAGAGCACCAGGCGTCTCCATAGTCAGCCAGTTCTGCCGGTGCGTCTTCATCGGCCCAGTTTGCAGGCAACTCAGTGATATCAGCGGTCTGAATCAGCGCATCGGGAACATCGATGCGCAGAAGTGTGAACGCGTCCAGGATGTGTGCTGAGTGCAGATGGACCAGTGTTTCCAGCAAAGTCAGCGATGCTGTTTCAGAAACATAAACCATGGAGATGCCGATGCTGTTCCAGCGGCCGCCCGCCTCTTTTGCGCCAAATCCCGTCCAGGCTGTCGAAAGATACTTTGTCTTGGTCAGCCTGTAGAGAATCAAGAGTAAACTCCGTGCTCCAGGCGCGTGATTAATTTCATGACCTCGTATGCCCCGGTTTCAGACGCCATCAGTTCTGCGGGCATTTTCCAGCTCAGCGCCCTGTTAGGCTCATTCAACCATTTTTGCGCTTCATCCTTATCACCTTCGAACAGTTCAACTGCGCGATCAATGACACGGATAATTCGTACCAGTCGTTCACTTTGTTCAGCGCTGAATTTCGCTTTCACGCTCCGGCTGAACGTCGTGGAGGGAATACCGGACATTTTGCGCAGATCGTTTTGCGTAATCTTCGCCCAGTTGACGATCAGGTGAGCTACGTTGCCATCAAGGCCTTCATTAATCTGGCCCAGCAGGGCGACACCATCAGCGTTGTTCAGGCCTGCGGCCTGCCATAAGCGTGGCGCCCTGGTTTTATTCGCAGAAAAGCTGAATGTTTTCATCTGTCACCTCCAATTGGTCATTTAACTATAACCATTTGGTGTGAAGGGCGCAAATTTCAGGATCTGGTAAATCAGGAAAACCGGTCACTCTAAACCTTTCAGGGTCATGTGTCAGAGCAAGTCGCGACTCACACATATTCATAAGTTTCATTACTGGGTGAACTGGCTGCCGGAAAAGGGGTTACGTCTGCACAAATAGCACTGGCATGGTTGCTGGCACAAAAACCGTGGATTGTTCCCATCCCCGGCACTACTAAGCTGCACCGGCTGGATGAAAACCTGGGTGCTGCCGACATCACGCTTTCACAGGACGACGTGCGGCAGATAGAAGAGGCGCTTGAAACGATAGAAATCGTCGGCGAGCGTTACTCCCCTGAGCATCAGGCTCGTGTGGGCCGTTAAGATTCAGGCGGGTCTGCATCGAATTGTAGACCCGCTATTCCGGGTGCCGAAGCGCATCTATCATCAGCGCAAAAGCGGGCGGATGCTGTATACGGCTCGGGTAACAGAGATAATAACCGGGAAATGCAGGGCACCAATCCTGCAGAATCTGAATAAGCTTTGCGGATTTTACATGCTCCGTGATCGTATCTTCAGGAACACAGGCAATACCAAAACCCGATAATACGGCATCGATTCTTTCTGACAGAAAATTAAACGTGATCTGTTCTTCAACTCTGACACGTAACGATTTTCCTTCCTTCTCAAACTCCCCGTGATAAAGGTTTTAATTTCGGCCATACGAGAGTTCGAGCTGCATGCTCCCCTGCGGAAAAGCGGATATTGCCAGAGGGCGTTCCATTGAGTTGAACCAGAGATGCCAGCTCCTGCTCAAGATCGGCAATACGTGGCTCAGATGGGTCTGATTACATAACGCGAGATTAAAACGGTGTGCCTGACGTGCCGAACATGTCTGGGCCTAAGCCTTTCACGCGCCGTCGATACGGTGTTTTATCTGAAAAGGTCATGGTGAGGGGCGGGTTCCTTTTCCAGGCGAGCCCCAAGCATAAGTAAGCCTTTATCTGGCGGACAAATCAGTCTATCTTAAAGGAAATGATCATTCTCTAATGGTGTTTGCGATGAACGATAACCGTTATAAAGAGCGGGGACGACCACGGGCGTTTGATACCGATGCGGCACTGGACAGCGCAATGCTGGTATTCCGGCAAAAGGGCTATCACGCCACCTCGATCGGCGATTTGGGCCAGGCTATGCAGCTCACTACCGGCAGCATCTATAAAGCTTTTACCGACAAGCGCACGCTGTTTGCAAACGTCTTTGCTCGCTATCTCTCAATGCGTAACAGCAGTTTAGCGGCGCGGCTGACGCAATGTGAAAATGGTCGTGAGCAACTGGCGGCGCTACTCAATTTTTATGTGGATTCAGTGCGCGATGTAGAAGGTGAGCGCGGCTGTCTGGTGGCTGTCAGCGCCGTAGAGCTGCAAACTCTGGATGAGGAACTTGCCGGAGCCGTCAGCGCGGCGCTAATACGCAACCAGCAGAATCTGCAGCAGATAATCAGCCTGGGTCAGCAGGATGGTTCGGTCAATCCAGTACTGGACAGAGAGGCCACCGCTTCGCTGATGTTTTGCATCGTGCTGGGGATGCGGGTCGCCGGTAAAGTGGCTGCTACCCGGCCCGATGCCAGCATCATCCCCCTGGCACTGAAGTTACTCGACTAAATTTTTTACTCATTAAGGAAATGTTCGTTTCCTTATTATCCGGAGGTTTTATGCCCGTATATCCACTCTACCAGCACCACTTTATTAATATTGACTCGCAGCGGCTGCACTACCTCAGCGCAGGCAGTGAACACGCTGAGGCTGTGGTTCTGCTCGCGGGTTTCCCGCAAAGCAGTTATGCCTGGCGGGAGGTTATTCCCTTGCTTGCCAGCCACTTTCATGTGATCGCACCCGACCTGCCAGGGCAGGGTGATTCTGACTTTCCAGCCAGTGGTTACGACACTGACAGCGTGGCAGAGCGCATACTGGCGCTGCTGAACCAGTTGGGTATCGAACGCTTTCATCTGGCCGGGCATGATATCGGGGCGTGGGTCGGCTGGTCACTGGCGGCAGGCCATCCCGAAAAGGTCAGCCGTCTCGCGCTGCTGGATGGCGGCATTCCCGGCATCACGCTGCCTGACTCGCTGCCAATGGTGGGTGATAGCGCCTGGAAAACCTGGCATTTTGGATTTCACTGTGTGGATGATTTACCGGAAGCGCTGATCACTGGCAGAGAGGCGATCTACCTCGACTGGTTTTTTAACCGTAAGTCAGCAAATCCACATTGCATAGATGCGGCGGCCCGTCATGAATATCTGCGCGTTTTTCAGCAGCCCGGGGCCTTGCGGGCCGGACTGGCTTTTTACCGCGCTTTCGCACAGTCGGCAGAGCAGAATCGACAGCGCGCGTTAAAAGGCAAACTGGCTTTACCGCTGCTGGCTGTCAGTGCCGACCAGGGATCGATACCCGATATGGCCACCCCGCTGCGCACCGTAGCACATCAGGTAAGCAGTAAAACGGTTCTCAACTGCGGCCATTTTATTCCCGACGAACAACCCGAGAAATTAGCGGAAATACTGGCAGACTTCTTTATTCCCTCTCCGGATAAAAGTGAAATATCAGCTCAGTGACAGTAGGGAAAGTAATGTCATGTGGCGGATTATTAATATTATTGCTGATCCGCTGTTATCTCATACAGTTTTCCAATAATTAACACTATCTTATTGATTTTTAAGTATGTAGAGCAGGCTGTTGCGCGTTGCTTTCTGTCGCGTGCTGTGAATAAATAAACGGTCATCAACGTCCGTCATCAGGATGAGATTAAAATAGCGGTCGGCAGCAGAGTGCCGATCGCATATTGCCGGGGCTGCTATGAATCAGGAAAAAGCACGACTGGCCGGGGAAATAAAAGCCAGAGTTAATGAACTTGAATCGCAGTTAGTGGCGATTCGACGTGATATCCATGCGCATCCGGAATTAGGCTTTGATACACTGCGCACCGCCAGTCTGGTCACAGACTATCTGCAGGCGCTGGGACTGAATCCCCGCACCGGCGTTGGCCGCAGCGGTGTTGTGGTGGATATCGACGGCGCAGAGCCGGGTAAGACGCTGCTGTTGCGCGCCGACATGGACGCGTTGCCGATCCATGAGCAGACCGGTCTGCCGTTTGCCAGCCGCTATCCCGGAAAAATGCACGCCTGTGGGCATGATATTCACACCGCAACGATGCTGGGTGTGGCAACGATCCTGCCGCACTATCGTCAGCAACTCAAAGGCCGGATCCGGCTGATATTCCAGCCCGCGGAAGAGACGCCGGAAAGTGGCGCTGAGGCGATGATTGCGGACGGCGCGGCAGATGGCATCGACTGGGCTGTGACCCTGCATAACAAGCCTGAACTGGCTGCGGGGGAAGTCGCCCTGACGCGCGGGGCCAGTACCGCCTCCAGCGATGAATTCGACGTTACGGTGCATGGCGTATCGACCCACGCGGCACGTCCGCACATGGGCACCGATCCGATCATCGCGACCGTGCATCTCATCAGCCAGCTACAGACCCTCATCTCGCGTGAACGCGATCCCGCTCACTCCGCCGTATTAACCATCGGGCACATTCAGGGTGGTACCACCCACAATATCATTCCCGATAGCTGCCTGTTTCAGGGCACCATCCGTACTAAGTCGCCGGAAGTACGCGCTGCTATGGAAATCTCGTTTAAACGGATGTGCGAAGGGGTGGCGCTGGCGCAAAACGTGCGGGTGGAGGTTAACTTCCAGCGTGGTGTCCCGCCTTTGATGAATGACGATCGCCTGATCGATTCACTGGAACAGATTCTGTCGCATCAGTTTGATAAGCCCATCATCGCGCAGCCCAGCGCCAGCTTTGGTGCCGAAGATTTTTCATTGTTCACGGAACGGGTACCGGGCTGCCAGATTCATATTGGATCGGCCACGCCGGGCCGTGACGATCACCTGCATAACTCCGACTATCAGCCGGACGAACGCAGCATTACCGCCGGGACGCAGGCGCTGACCCGCCTTGCAATTGATTTACTCTCTTAATAATAAATAAATGAGGTTTATATGATGATGTGTAACCGTCTGTTCACGGCTTCTCTGACCGTGGCGCTGCTCGCCACTTCCGCGTTCAGCCAGGCGAAAGATTTCGGCACCCTGAAGTTTGCGACTGAAGCGGCTTATCCTCCGTTCAACCAGACCACACCGAGCGGTAAAATCGTCGGCTATGAGCCGGATATGGTGGCGGAGCTGGCTAAACGTGCTGGCTTTAAATATGAAATCATCGCCCAGAAATGGTCGGGCATGATCCCAGGCCTTATCGACGGTAAATATGATGCGGTGATCGATGCGGTGACCGTAACGCCAAAACGTGCTGAAGCGATCGATTTTACCCATCAGTACACCGTCAGCATCTCCAGCTTTGTGACTGCGAAAAAAAGCCCGCTGGCCACGCTGCCAGGCAGCGGCACGATTGTGACGGCGGATGATGACGCCGGCATGAAAAAAGCGATCGACGATCTGAAAACCACCTTCAAAGGAAAAACCATTGCGGTGCAGGTCGCTACCATTCAGGCGGATTTCCTGCAGAAATACCTGGGCGATGTTGCCACTATCCGCACCTATCAGGCGGGTCCTGAAACCTTTGCCGACCTGATGAATGGCCGGGTGGATGCCGTCATGGCATCTCGTACCAACCTCAATGCCTTTGTGAAAAAACATGCTGAGGCGATCAGCAGCAGCGGCTATGGCTTCTCCGGTGGCGTGCTGGGCGCAGGCTCGGCGATTGGTCTGCGTAAAGGCAACAGTGAGCTGCAGCAGGTGCTGAATCAGGCGCTGGACTCCATGATCAAAGATGGGACGCTGAGCAAACTGTCGATCAAATGGTTTGGCGAAGATGTCGCGCCGAAAGCGTAACCGCTGATGCTGATGAATATTGACTGGCAGATTCTGGGCTTCGGGGATGAGGGCTGGGGTGGCGTGCTGCTTAATGCCGCCGCCGTCACCGTCAGCGTGTCACTCTGCGCCTGGCTGCTGGGGGCATTGCTGGGCAGCGTGCTCTGCTGGATGCAGATTGCCGGTTCACGCTGGCAGCAGCGACTGGCCGCAGGCTACATCACACTGTTTCGCGGCGTGCCGGAACTGCTGGTGATCTACCTCTTCTACTTCGGTGGACGACAGGTGGTTTCCACCGTGGGCACCGCGCTGGGCTTCCAGGGACCGTTTGATGTGAACGGTTTCGTGGCGGGCGCGATTGCCATCGGGCTGATCTCCGGAGCCTATCAGAGCGGGGTATTCCGTGGCGCCTTCTACGCTATTCCCTGCGGAACGCTGGAAGCGGCGACGGTGACCGGCATGGGACGGCTGATGATGTTTCGCCGCATTATCGTGCCGCAGGCGTTACGCACTGCACTGCCCGGTATGGGCAACCAGTGGCAATCGGTGATCAAAGAGTCGGCGCTGGTCTCGGTAACCGGGCTGGTGGAAACGATGAACCAGGTCTCCACCGCAGCCAACTCCAC
Organism: Pantoea pleuroti; assembly: GCF_014156615.1. NCBI lineage: Bacteria > Pseudomonadati > Pseudomonadota > Gammaproteobacteria > Enterobacterales > Erwiniaceae > Pantoea > Pantoea pleuroti. The sequence goes on from NZ_SBFD01000004.1 coordinate 451,153, forward strand.
CCAGATGTCCTTTTTCTTCTACAGCGTGGGTGCGGTGATCTACCTGATTATCACCACCTGTTCCGATATGGTTTTCCGCTACGTGGAAAAGTTTGCGATGCGCGGTCAACAGCGCGTGAAGGGGTAAGGAGTCCACGTGGATATCATGTTTTTACAGCAGACGCTGCTGGCGCTGCTGAAAGGATTGCCGCTGACCATCAACCTGGCGCTGCTCTCACTCTTTGGCGGCGGCGTGCTGGCGCTGCTGCTTAATCTGCTGCGCATGACGCGTGTCGGCAGCGTTTTCTGTCGCTTCTACGTCTGGCTGTTTCGCGGTACGCCACTGCTGATCCAGATCTTTATGGTCTATTACGGCCTGGGCAGTTTACCGGCGGTGCGGGAAAGCCTGTTCTGGCCGCTGCTGCGCGATCCCTACTGGTGCGGCTTACTGGCGCTGATTCTCAATGATGCCGCCTATACCTCGGAAATCCTGCGCGGCGGCCTGCGTGCCGTCAGTCAGCAGTCGCTGGAGGCCGCTAAAGTCTCGGGCATGTCGTCGTATAAGATCTTTACCCGCATCACCTTACCGATTGCGATTCGACAGGCATTACCGGCCTACAGCAATGAGATCATCTCGATGATCAAAGCGACGTCACTGGTCAGCACCATCAGCCTGATGGAGATGACCGGCATTGCCGACTCGATAGTCTCTTCCACTTTCCGGGCGCTGGAGGTGTTCCTGAGCGCGGCGGTGATCTACCTGATACTCACCATGCTGGTCAGCAAAGGGGTATCGATGCTGGAACGACGCTTATCACCTTACTATTTTGGAGCACGCTCATGACCGCACCTACCATCATGCTGAGTCATCTCAGAAAGAGTTATGCGGGACACGAAGTGCTGCACGACATCAGCCTGACCGCGCAGGATGGCGATGTGATATCGCTGATTGGTGCCAGTGGGTCGGGCAAAAGTACGCTGTTACGCTGCATCCCGTTTCTTGAAGTACCACAGGCGGGTGAAATTGCGGTCGGTGAGGTGAACGTCACGCTGGATAACGCCGACGAAAAACTGAGCCGCGAGCAGCGCCGTCGCATCAAGCTGATGCGAATGCAGCTCGGCTTTGTATTTCAGAGCTTCAACCTGTGGCCGCATAAAACGGTGATGCAGAACATCATTGAAGCGCCGGTTCATGTGCAGAAGCGCAGCCATAAAGAGGCGATTGAAGAAGCGGAAGCGCTGCTCCATAAAGTGGGACTCTATGCAAAACGCGACGCCTGGCCGTCACAGCTTTCCGGCGGACAGCAGCAGCGTGTGGCGATTGCGCGAGCGCTGGCGCAGCAGCCGAAAGCGATACTGTTCGATGAGCCAACTTCGGCGCTGGATCCGGAGCTGGTGGGTGAAGTATTGCGGGTGATCCGCAGTCTGGCGGAAGAGGGACGTACCATGATTATCGTCACCCATGAAATGGGCTTTGCGCGTGACGTGTCGAACAAAGCGGTGTTTCTGCATCAGGGTATGATTGAGGAGTCCGGTTCGCCGGAGCAGGTGTTCCTCGATCCGATCTCGCCACGCTGCCGCGCCTTTGTGAACAGCCACTTTGAGCGCAATGCAGGCTGAAGCGGCATTCTGATAAGGCTGACGCGCTGAAATTACGTGTTTTGAGATCAGAAAACCCCGGAAGATTTTCCGGGGTTTTTACAGCAGCCAGACCACGTTATCCAGAACGATCAGCGCGATCTCACGCCCGGTCCTGAGACGATGCAGCAGCAGGGCGGCCCGCTTCAACCATTGCCTGCCATTGCTGATAGCTGGGACGGCTCTGGATTTTTGCATACCACGCTTTCAGGGCGCGACACTCGTCAGGAACAGCAAGTTTCACCAAAGCCGCGAAAATCATTCCGCCGGTTACGGCGATATCGGCCATCGAAAACGTATTGCCCGCGACATAAGGCTGCGAGCGTAAAACGCCGTCAAAGTAGTGCATCCCTCTGATGGCCTTTTCACGCATCTTCGCACCCCATTCCGGATTCTGATAGAGCTCAACCTCCGGTCCCAGCCCTGCGGTGGCATGATGAAAATAGACGCTGACCGCATCAAGAAATTCGATCTCAGCCCGTTTGGTCATCATATGGATTACGCCTTTTTCTACCGGCGTGACGCCTGTCAGAAGCGGGTTATCATCCAGCACATCGAGATATTGCGTAATGGCAGTGCATTCAGCGATCAGCGTTCCGTTATTCAGCGCTAAAACCGGCAGGGTCCCGGAATAATTGATCGCTAAAAATTCAGGTTTTTTATGCTCACCTTTCCACAGGTTGACCGGAATAAATTCGACCTCAGAAAGTAATCCCTTTTCCGCCAGGGCAATCCTGACCCGTGCAGGATAAGGGCCATCATACCAGTCATAAATCTTCATCGCGGGGAGTGACGGAACTGCAGATGCATTGTGGATATCAGTCATGATTAAGTTACCTACCTGTCAATTGGTAGGTGGATTGTGGGGCTGAACTTTCTTTATGTCAATCCCTGTCTACCAGTTGGCAGGTAATTATTTTCCCCTTATAATACGTCTCCACCTCATGAAGGAAAACTGAGTTATGAGCCTGAACGCGCGCGAAGCCATTCTGGCGGCAGCAAAAAGTGCTGCCCAGAATCATGGCTATAATGGGATTAATTTTCGCAGTATCGCTGACGAAGTAGGCATCAAGAATGCCAGTATCTATTATCACTTTGCCAGTAAGGCCAATCTGGGGGCCGCGGTCGCCAACCGATACTGGCAGGATACGGCTGAGGATTTAAAGAATATCCGCGAGCAAAGTGCCTCACCGGATGAAGCGTTGCAGCGCTATCCGCAGATTTTCCGCAAGTCGCTTGAAGATGCCAACCGGCTCTGTCTCTCCAGCTTTATGGCGGCGGAATATGAAGATCTGCCCGAGGAAGTGAAGTGTGAGGTTCAGTGTTTCGTTGATGCGAACGTTGACTGGCTGACAGAGATCCTTTGCGAAAAGTCGCCCGATAACCCGGAGAAAAATGCGCAGCGTGCGCTGGCAATCTACACCGCAGTTGCCGGCGCGCAGTTAATAGCCCGCACGCGCCAGGATATAACAATTTTTGATAACCTGATTGCGACCTATCAGGAGAGCGGCCTGATTCCGCTGTCACACTGAATTAAAACGACACCGCGCCTGAAAGAGTTGCAGGCGTCAGCACTCACAGCTTCAGGGTTATCAGTGAAAGCAGCAGTGAACATTCAGGGTTAAATCGCACTATGGCGCAAGCCGCCTGCCAGATTTGTGAACACGTCGATTATCTTTGGCAGCGCCTTTTCCGGCTCGCTGCTGGAAGCGACCCACAGTGCGGCATTCAGCGCCGCGCTGTTCAGCAGATGAGCGGCGGCATCGACGTTGACCGGCTTCATTATCCCGCTGTCGATAAGACGGGTAATCGTTTCGCGCGTGGCTTCCAGGCAGCTATTCTGGCTGGGCCATTGCGAGGGATCCCCCAGAAAAGCCGGGCCATCGCGCAGCACAATGCGTTGCACTTCGGCATCCATTGCCATTCGGATGTAGGCGATGCCTTCAGCCACCAGCTTCTCCCATGCATCGCTCACCCCAGACGCTGCCGCTTTAGCTTGCTGCGCCATTTCGCCATCAACCTGTGCGACGACCGCCGCAAGCAGCCCCTTTTTGTCACCAAAATTGTGGTAGAGCGCCCCGCGTGTCAGACCTACGCTGGCCGTCAGTTCATCCATTGACGCGGCGGCAAAGCCTTTTTCGGCAAAGGCAGTACGTGCTGCTGCAATCAGTTTTGCCCGGTTCTCTTCCATTGTTTCAGCGCGACGTTTAGCGGCCATAGATTCTCCTTTCACATACGCGAGGTATATTAATTGACATACGCGACGTATGTGTGATTAATTTGACATACGCCGCGTATATTAAATCAAACGCGTGTGCGCTGCATCCTGCAATCCCCTAAAGGCTATTGAGGAAATTCTAATGATCACCCGCGAACCCATTTTTCCTGCAAATCGTCACGCTCTCTATGAGCAGCATGGTTATTCAGCGGCTATCCGCTCAGGCGATCTGCTGTTTGTCTCAGGTCAGGTGGGCAGCCGTGCCGACGGTACGCCGGAGCCCGATTTTGCTGCTCAGGTTGAACGGGCATTTGAGAATCTGGCAGCCACGCTCGCTGCGGCAGGGTGTACCTTTGACGATCTGATCGATGTCACCACGTTTCACACCGATCCGGAGCAACAATTCGAAACCATCATGCAGATAAAGCAGCGCGTTTTTCCGCAGCCTCCTTATCCTAACTGGACAGCGGTGGGTGTAACGTGGCTGGCGGGATTTGATTTTGAAATTAAGGTGATTGCGCGCATTCCCGATCAGCGGGACGAACGGAGCCTGTCACAGAGTGCATAAAGCGTGAGTGGCAATCTGCCTGTCAGGCACTTTACACCGGAGACGGGCGCTGCGATGACATGCCCGACGTTAAATATGCTGGCATCACAGACAGGGATGTCCCGCGCTGCATTTGCAAAACACTTTGGTCAGAAGGTTGGAATTACGCCCATAGAATCTCTGACGCAACGGAGGATGCTGCTCGCCAGCGATCGTCTGCAAAATTCAGGCGAGACGATTTCAGGCGTTTCTGCCGCACTGGGATATGAGTCGGAGAGCGCCTTCAGAAAAGCATTTAAGCGTGTTACTGGCGCTCCACCAGGAAAGTTAACCCATTCGAAAAAGTTTTGAAGGTTAATCGAAAACCCCATTAATTACGGCGGTCACGACAGCGGTGCTCAGGGCTATCAGCACAAGATTATCTCCGACAGCTCGCCATTCGTAACCAGGGTAATAGGGCAGCTCATTTAGCATTGATGATGGCAAACTTTTTTTGGCGATACCCGGAGGCAAAGGTTTACCACGCGCAACTTTTTTAGCTATTCCTGGCGGCAAAGACTGATAGCCGACAAGGCCATAATTGACGGCAAGTTTACGTGCAAGAGAGTAGTTGATATCTGACTCGACGTGATCGGGTCGTCCAGCGTTCTTACGATTTCCATGTTTTTCTTTCGGACCCGCATTACCATGCCCCTTGTTTCCGTGCTCTCCGTTTTTGCCGTTATTACCCGGGTTTCCGCTATTACCCTGACCGCCACCACCGTTGCCGTTGCCCGGATTTGCGAAAACGGGCGCAGCAAGCACGGTACAAGATATCACCACCGCAAATGCGGCTTTTAAAGCGCGAGATTTGAGCATGTTATCTTTCCTTAATATTATTCAGTAATCTGAACCAGAAAATATAAAGCGAAGTAAGGAGGTAATATGAGTTCAACCTCTTCACATTATTATGTCACCTGTTAGTTATTACTCAGCATTAAACGGCCGACAACCACATAGCAATCTTAAGAATTATCTCAAATTAATCAAAGAAAAGCTGTACGATGTTTTGATATTTCGTATAAATTTTATGCTGAAACCCTTGCTAACAATAGATAAATTTTCGGCTTTAAGCGAGGCGGAATACATTATCTTTATTTTTATGCTGCTGCAATTCATTGTTTATACTTGCGATTACCTGATTTTAGTACAACGCTTAATCACTCTGCTACATAAGACACCTTAAGTGAGGTAGAAAACATGACGACTCATGAGACGGAGCAGGTAATTGTGAGCAGAATTTTTCTGATATCGGTCTTCCCATAATATGCAGGAGTTCAAAATGAAAACTAATAAAAGCTATAAAGGATGGCTGGCTATATCAGCTGTCGTCGCTCTCTTCAGCACTGCCAGCGTACAGGCTGAGACGCAGACAAGCGCCCCGCAGGGTGGGAATACACCGCAGACCGTAAAGAATGACAAGCTCAGCCCTGGTGATGAAAAAGCACTGAAGGATATGGCGCAGGCCAATATCAATGAAATTGCCGCCGCCAAAATTGCGCTGAACAAAACACAAAGTGCAGAAGTTAAAACCTTTGCACAGAAGATGGTCGCAGATCATGGCAGTGCCCTGACAAAAGTTCAGGCGGTTGCTAAGCAAAAAGAGGTGACATTACCGACTGCGCCAGACGCTAAACATAAGGCCATGGCCGACAAGCTGGAAAAGCAGAGCGGCGGTGCCTTTGACAAAATGTATATGGAAAACGCCGGAATAATGGATCATAAGATGGTGCTGTCGACGTTGAAGAGCGACGCGACGAAGATAAAGGATCCGGATGTGAAGGCGCTGGCTGACGCGCATACCCCTGTTGTAGAACAGCATCTGAAGTCCGCCCAGCACATGGCGATGTAACCAGGCTGGCTGGTTCCGAATTATCCGCAAGTGCTGTTACGGGATCATCGGGACCAGCCAGAAACGACATAATCCACCATCGGCTGGAGTTTCTCTCTCGTTACGCCAGCCTTTGCCTGAACAGCCATGCCCTGCGCTCAGACACATCGGTATAACTGGCTTGAATTGCGAGCTTCAGGAGCCATCAAGCCCCAGCGTTTCACGACGCAGGAAGGCCCAGTCAATCAGAGCAGTCATTGATGGCCCAAGCGCTTTTCCCAGATCGGTAAGTGAGTACTCAACACGCGGTGGAACTTCGGGATAAACCGTGCGTGTCACGATGCCATCCTGTTCCAGTTGCTTAAGCTGCTGGATCAGCATTTTTTGATTTACGCCCTCAATCCGGCGCTCCAGCTCTGAAAAGCGCAGCGGGCCTTTAGCGGCGAAAAGCTGACAGATAATAATTGTCTTCCATTTACCTTCAATAATCTTCAGCGCTTCGGTGGTAGCCTGAGCCCACACCAGTCGCTGTTCCGGAATATCACAACGCCAGTCTCTTTCCATACTTACCTTCAGGTTAGTAACCCACTATTTTGTCGGTTCTTGTTGTTTATTCAGTGAATATGTAGGGTATCTCACTCACCACAGAATCAGGAGCGAAATATGAAAATCGGCGTAATTGGCACAGGTAATATCGGTGGTACCCTGGCACGTAAGCTCAGTGAAGCGGGGCACAAGGTAAAAATCGCTAATTCACGTGGAGTTGATGGCGTGCGTGTTTTTGCGGGTGAAATTAATGCAGAACCCACAGACATCAGGGGAGCGGTTACAGACGTCGAAGCCGTGATTCTCTCCATTCCGCTGCCGGCACTTAGCAGCCTGCCTGATGGGCTTTTCGATCACCTTCCACCCCATGTCCCGGTGATCGACACCAGCAACTACTATCCTGGCCTGCGCGACGCACCGATTACTGCACTGGATAATGGGCAGACCGAAAGCGAATGGGTTCAGGAGCAGATCGGGCACCCTGTGGTTAAAGCTTTTAATAACATCCTTGCCGACTCGCTCGCCGAGCTGGGCCAGCCGCAGGGAAGTCGGGGTCGTCTGGCGGTTGCCGTAGCGGGAGATCATCCTGAAGCTGTGCAGACGGCCATGTCACTGGTTAACGACACAGGCTTTGATCCTGTGTTCTCTGGGACTATCGCTGAATCATGGCGTCAGCAGCCCTGCACACCTTGTTACTGCTGTGACTGGGAAGCGCCCGTAATGCTGCGAGCTCTGCCGTTGGCCAGAAAGGGCGAAGGGCTGACCCGGCTGCCACAGCTTTATGCCAGTTTCGCGACGCTGGGTGATGCGCCCTCTCATCAGGATATTATCGAAAATAACCGTGCCATAAACTGGCCGGTTTAAATCGTCCGGGAAGGATAATCTGTCTGCATTAAAGTTCTGGATAAAGATTGATCTGAGAATATTTTTGCATGGTGGCTTGCTGGCTCAGGCATCAATTGTCCACGGCATTGCTCTACAGGCTTGTCCTTAAGCCTCAGATCCAGATTACTGACCGGCGAGTGCGGTAATGAAGTCGCGATAGGTATGCAGTGGGCGGCCAGGCAGGGTGACCAGACGTTCCCGGTCGCCCTCCTGTGGAAGCATCCCATCACTGACGTAACGTTCAGCCATCAGCCGCATTTCATACGCCATCCAGCGCGGCATAAACTCCGCCATATTGGCTTCGAATGCATCCGGATTATCTCCTCCATAAATTACCGGACGGCCCAGAAGCTGTTGCCAGGCTGCTGCTGCCTCTTCTCCGGTCAGCGTATCTGGCCCCACGAGATTGAGCGTTTCGACCGGTAATTCTTCGCCGGCCTGGTTGCGCCTTATCAGTTTAATTGCGGCCACTTCAGCAATATCCCGTGTATCGACCATTACAGTTACGGATTATCAGACCTCTTTACGGCCCAGATAACGCTCTTTCATCAGTGACAGTTTTATGCCGATATCCAGCGCCGGCGATGGCGGCATGAAACTGGCCTTGCCCAGCGACAGCATATCCGCAATATGCGGGTTGTCCTGTTTCATCATGAAATCCGCCAGCAGACTGCCCGCCACGGTCTGTTTTGAAACGCCTGCGCCATTACAGCCACCCGCCGTACAGATAAAGTTGTTCAGCATGCCCCATTCAGGCGCGCCGTTTCGCGTAACACTGATGGTGCCGGACCAGGTGTGGGTTATCTTTACGCTGCCCAGGGTCGGATAGACTTTATGAAATAAGCGCTGATGCAGCCGGGTCGCCTGCCAGGTCTGCGCGGCATTCACCTGACCGCTAAGTGCGGGTATCACGTGCTGGCGAATCAGGAAACGGCGGTCTGAGGTAAAACGGAAGGTTGCACCGGCAATCGCATTAACCGGCGTAAGCCCCCAGCTCTGCATGGGAGGCAGAGTAGCCAGTTGTTCATCGGTCAGTGGATCGGTAATGCTGGCGAAGGTCGCCATTGCAGCCTGACGCGAAAGTCCCGGTCGCAACTCTGGCGATAATGCATTGGTGGCCAGCATCACCTTTGGCGTTTTAATGGTGCCAAATGGTGTCAGCACTTCAGCTACGCTGCCGTAGCGGATCCCCAGCACTGGTGTATTATCGAACCGTTGAACATTTTCAGGTAAATAGTGGTTTAGCCCGGCGACCAACTGCGCCGGATTAACCAGCACACAGCCTGGTGTGTATATCCCTTTGCTGTAAAAGCGCGTACCGAGTTTAAGGTAAAGCTCCTCGCTGTCTGACATCTGCCATGGCTCATCCATTAAATCGAGGTGGCTGGCGTACTCCTTTAAAATGCGATCGTTGCCACGCTCAGCCTGGCAGTGATATTTACCAACCTGTTCCCAGTCACACTGAAGATGATGCTGAGAAATAACCTGCTCCAGTTGACGAATGCCTTCCTGAAGCAGGTTACGGTAAGCGTTGGCCTTATTTAATTCAGCGGTCGAGCTGCCAATATTATGAGGCAGACCGATAACAAACCCGGAATTACGTGCCGATGCGCTTTCCCATGTGCTGTGCGCGTCGACGATGATAATTTTCAGACAAGGATTAATTTCAGCCAGGCGGCGCGCAAAGGCAACACCTGCAAATCCCGCGCCGACGATAACCCAGTCGGCAGTGATATCCTCTCGCAGCATGGGCTGCAGCGGAAAACAATGCTCACCCGCAGGCCAGCCCAGTTGATTGTGATTAAATGGTATCGATGCGTAGCGCAATTCCCTGTGCCCTTATCTGAAAAATAAAGCAATTTTATAAGTTAAAGCGGGATATCTGTGCCAGCGGTAATCTGACTAATGTTGATTTCAGACAAGTAAAATTCAGGTGGATGATTTTTGAGTTAACAACCAAAGGTGGCACGAATTTTCGAAGAAGAGATGATAACGCGACTGTTATGGGGTTTATTTTCTGGTGTCAAAGACCGAAAACAGTGATCTGCAGAGGCGATATATTCATGAGGCCCGAGCAGGGGAGAGCGAAACGGAACAGGTCGTCCTGTTAACGGGCTATTTCGAGTGAGGATCCGCCCGTGAAAACGATGCCTGTACGGCATCAAAGCGTTTTATAGATTTCAGCAATGACCTGCATCGTTGCCTCTTCTATGGTTCCTTCATTGCGACATAAAAACCAGCCGTGGTTGGTCATCTCCTGCTCGAACACTCTGGTGCAAGCGACATGCTCTTCCAGCCTGTGAATGACTGTACTGCCCAGCCCACGCGATCGTGCCGCGGCTCGTTCCCATGAAACTTCAGGTGCCGTGACCACCCCGACATGCAGGTCTGGCGCTCGCACGTTGAGCTCAATGTTTCGCTGCAAAATCTCTGCAAAGGGCACCAGCCGCCGAAACGCGGCATCAGACGGATACCAGCGATCCATCAGGATAATACAGTTCTCAGGCTGCTTGGTGAGTACGTTCTGTGAAATCCAGGCTCGGCTAACGGCAAAGCGTTCACAAATTTCCTGCTCCAGTTCGACGGAGGGATTTCTGGCGAGCCTGTTAACCAGCGCCATTGTTTCCGGCCTGAAGGGATCGCTTTTTTGCTCACTAAGTCGGATCACCTTCCTGTTATCTGCTCTTAGTACTTTCGTAATGGACTCCAGCAGGGTGGTTTTACCGGTTCCCTTGGGCCCATCCAGAGAAACAAACAGCTGACGACTCATGCCAGGAATGAGAAGTGAGTTAAGATTTTTGTGAATCGTCCATCTGGTAAAAACATCTTATTTTCCTGGTTTGAATAGCTGAATTTACATCGTTCTCTGTAGCCGTCAGGCACGTCAGCGTGAACATGATTTTTAAACAGACCCTGGTGAACACGCTGGTAACGGTTCTGACGTACGAGTTTATAGAACAGGATGTCAGTCAGGTAAGCTTAATAGTTGAGGCCTGTGCGGTGTAGTTTAAGGGAAGCGTCTGGAAAACGGAAAAGATCGTGCCTGTTCTGCCATTTACCCATTCAAACGCATGTCCTTAATCGCAATAACGAGCCCTCAAAGACAATCCCCCGGTACGTGCAGAAATCTGGCGAGTAGAAATTATCTATATTATGCTCATAAACCTTTGTTAAATTGATCCTAATCCAATCCTGCCTAAGGTGGTTAAATGTCTGACGAAAAGGCAATCAAACTGGAGACTGCTTTAAAACTGGCGGCCGATCATCCAGCAGAACGACCTGAGTTTTACCGGGTACTGTTAGATTCATCGCTTTACGTCCTTGGTAGTTCCGGAGGGACAACGGGTGATGGTGAGGTCGAACTAAAGGCGGGTGAGAATATCTCGATTCAGCACTGGGAAAAACCGGATGGAACGCCTGTCATTCCGGTATTCAGCTCGCTTGCCACCCTGCAGCGCGCCATCAGCCAGGAAAGTAAATACATGAAGTTGCCTGCCAGAGCCTTTTTTGAAATGACGCGGGGAGAGGGTGTGTTTCTTAATCCAAGGTCGGATTACGGAAAGGAGTTTGTGCCGGAAGAAATAGAAGCCATGCTGGCGGAAGGAACGGGTCGCCTGCCGCAGACAAGGGTGGTTGAGGAAGAAACACAGGTATTAGTGGGAGTACCTGCCGTTGTTCCGGACAGGCTTCTGAAAGAGTTATCTGCCTGGTTTGCAAAATGTCCCGGGGTCAGCCGTGCATTCCTGGTTTTAATGCACGACCCGTCAGTCGATGATAAACCGCATTATCTGGTGGGGGTGGAAATGAGCGGTGATGTGCAAGAGGTGATGCGTGGTGCGGGTCTTGTCGCAGCGGATACCTCTCCGGATGGGCAGGCGGTGGATCTGATGCGCCTTGGCCAGAACGACAAAGGTCTGGACTCACATATCAGGTCGCAGTTTACGCCATTCTATGTCCGGAGCATGAAGCAAAAACTAAAGGGCATGTTTGGACGCTGAACGCTGAACGGCTTCTGAATGTTGTCTTGTAACCAGCGTAGTAAATCGGGGGTGACTTTGATCTCCGGTTTCAACAGTGCCAGTGATAGTGACTGAAATAGGTGATCCAGGGTGGATTTATCTATTTCCGCTATGAGCGAGAATGGGACATTGTGGCCAGATAAAATTCTGCTATCCCAATACATTGATAACTAATAGATATGTTGAACGATGCAGTTCAGATCTTTAGGTAAATAATCAAATCATAACCTGTTGCGAATCGATAGCATTTTTCGGTATAACTTTCTTAAGGTCTTTATAGATGGGCGCATGTAAATAGGATACGGATGATGATTTCAAAGGAAAATGCAGACCATTATTTCTGGGGTGACGATTGCGATGGTTGGTATCTGGTGAACCGTCAGGACATGCTGGTTATTCATGAGAAAATGCCTGCCGGCACTTATGAAAAGCGACACTTTCACTCCGTTTCCAGACAGTTTTTCTTTGTTCTCGATGGTGTTCTTTCAATGGAGCTGGAAGGTCAGATGCATAATATTAACGCCCTGCAGGGGCTAGAAATTCCACCAGGGTCAAAGCATCAAGCCAGAAACGACACTGAGTTTCCCCTGGAATTTATTGTAATTTCGCACCCAACGACGCGAGGAGATCGTTCTGACCTCCCTTCATCCTGCTGACGATTTATGAACAACGGCTATGGCTTGTCTTAAGGTAAGGCCAGCGCGCTAAATGTTAACGTACCTGAGTATTTGCAACGCCTGCTTATGGCACAAACCTGACCTGCCTTCTGGTAGGTCCGCTATGAGCGAAAAGCGGAACATTAAAAATAATGACATTGCTCAGACCCCATGTCCGCAGCTGACTAAAGTGAAAATAAAATGAATATAAATAGTCTCAAAGCCTTTCCCTTGTTACGTGTACTGATGCTGACGTGGGTGCCCATGTTTTTACAGGGTTGCGCCAGTGCACTTTGCCCTTTTGGCACCACTGAAGGCACAGTTCCGGACTTTAAAAATAGTTACTGGAGATCCACAGATAAAAAACCGGCTAAGACCAATGAACAAGTCCTTGAGGAATGCACCCATGCTGCCGATGCTGAGGAGCAACGCCTTTCGCAGGCCTATCTGCAGCTGTGTAAAACCGGCCATATAACCGGTGAAAACCAACGCTTTGCACAGAGATTACTGGGCAATCCACTCTTTTCTGGCTCTACAACAGCAAAAGTCGCCCCTCAGCATCAGTCAGCTGGTGCAGCTGAAACTCAACTGAGATGGTCGATGTCTCATAGCGATAATCCTCAGGATTTCAAAGAAAATTGTGGCTATTACATTGAAAAGAACGCAGCGGAACGGTCCAGCACCATGCTGGGTTTACAGGTGGGGCATTACAAAGAGCAGGTTTTTAAACAGTGCATGGCAGAAAACCATATGGCGCTCATTGTTCCAAAAACGGAATTCAGTCAGTGCAAGTCGATAGGGTGGTAATTTACTGGATGAGTAAAAGTAATCATGAGTACGCTCTTTGCATGTGTGGCACGGTAGATACTACAGGTTTAATTTATACTATTACCTACTGGGGTTTTTTAAAGAAAAAGCCGATGTAAATGGGGGGAATAGAAAATCGCTATCTTTATTGAGTGGAAAAATAATCCTCAGGTTGGGAATGATGTCATCTTTTTACAGCCCAAATTGATAAGTCGCTTCAAAAATATGGCTTCACCAGACATGTTTATTTTTGCGTCATCCGAGCATATTTATCTTTATACTCACAGTAAATTTTACGAAGTGGTTGAAGGTGAGACAGGTTTACAAAAGAAACTTGTCGAGATGGATAAACAGTATTTCGAGCATAATCCATAATTATCTGGCTGGCAAAATGTTGTCACGTGCTGTCACGTAGACATTATCTAATTAACAACCAGATGAGTCTGTAATTAAAACTACTCATAGGTGTGTCGGAAAGCATCGGAATTTCGACACCCTGGACTCACCTCTTTCCATATGTCTGGCTGAAAAATGATACTATTAGTTCCTTTTTTAACGGTCCTTCTGCCCCGATCCTGATTGATATGTTACTCATCAATCCCAGTAAACCAGATAAGCAAGGGCGGCAGCTGAACAGAAAGCATAGGGGCTTAAAAGCAAAACATCCGAATAAGGCGTTTCACATATCCGGATAACAGGCCATGCCAGTACAACCAGCCAAATGAAGAGTGCAGAGCATATGATAAAAAAGCTCCCCCTCAGGGAAGCGTCAGGATAAAATCGCTTTGAAATCATCGCTAATGGCATGCCAATTATTAAAGAGCCCATCGTGGTCCCAATAATACTCGTCATGACGATAAAAAAATAAGTGAAAATCATACCCACTACGGGTGTACTGCTTTTTCCCCAGGAAAGATAGGTTAAAACCAGTAATGAACCCACGACACTACTAAATATTGCTGATATCACAGATACCCTAATCCAGTTGTCGTTAGTAATGTTCGTCATAATTTTCTCTATGTCTGAGCAGCTATATTGATGCAGCGTATCCGCTTAAATTTTCGCCGCGAGGTTTATAGCAAAACAGGCTTCCGGCGCAGCATCCTCTGTATAGTTGCGCGAGCAGAAGAACCTTATAGCAAAATCAATTAGAGGTAAAATGATGCTTTAATCATTACTTCATAATGATGCAACGGACGTTGTTGAATAAATCGAAATTTTGCTGAGCAGAAGGATCTGATCGCACATCATCTGGCAAAGCAGAAGTCAGGATCACTAACCGGCACCATTGCAATACTGCCCTTATCAACTGCTGTTCCATCACTCTGGCTGGACAATAAAGGCAGCTAAGGTATGGCATGCGTCAGCAATGCCCGTATCACGTGGGCGGCTTGAAAGGGGCAATACCTGCAGGTCACCTCTATCTGGCAGCCTGTGACATGATGAGCCAGCCCAGCAATGTTCATAACGCTTCACCGGGCTATTGCTTGTCTGAAAATATCCGCCTCAGGGAAGAAGGGGGACTGACGTCCTATAAGCGCCAGGCGGAGATTGTACAGACAACATGAGAACAGTGGCCCGGTCTTCTGCATTTATTCTTCAGGAGCGTGGACAAAGCACAGCTTATTCCCTTCCGGATCCCGACAATAAGCCGCATAGAAGTCTGAAGCGTATTCTCTGAAACCAGGTTTACCCTCGTCGGCACCTCCCATTTTCATGGCGAGGTGCCAAATCTCCTGAACTTCTTCCTGAGAAGCGACTAAAAAACTGACCTGCATACCGTTTCCCCAGGTTGAAGGAAGGCCATTTTCAGGCACCTGCACGTAAAACTGAGGCCATCGTTTATAAGGATATTTCCAGCCAACCCCTTTAGCCTGACCGCCATTACCCTCTGGCATCTGTTCAAAGCCTAACTTCGCAAGCAGAGGTTCATAGAAAGCCACTAATGCGTTGAGATCTCTCGCGCCAACGTGAACATGACTAAACATTACCAATTCTCCTGAATGAAATGAGAAATCTTAATGTAGTCCGTACATGTTGTAGTTCAAGTCAGAAAGAGAGTCAGGCATTTCTCTTGAGATTAAAGCAGCATAGGTAAGCCATGTCCGCTTCTGGCAAAACGCTGAATTCAGTTCGCCCGCTATCAGCAGCATGGTTATGCTGCTGCCATCCGTTCAGGCGGTTTGCTGTTTGTCCCGGGTCAGACAGGCAGCCGAGACAATGGCACCCCGGAACCCGATTTTACGGCTACGGTAAAAATGACCTTTGCAAATCTGACAACAACGCTTGCGGCGGCAGGTTGTACGTTTGACTATCTGACTGGAGCATCCGGACATTAAGGCCGCCTGTCAGGTTTTTGGGGCAGGGCAGTGTACGTCTCGCTTAGTTAAGGCTGAATCACCTTACCCTGCTCATCAAGCAGATCCGTCAGGAGGGCCGTGCCATCGCTTCCCACCCGGAATTCCCCGTAACGTGCCTGCGCGAATCTGTCGGCATGACCTTCCTGAAAGAAATAAGCGTTGGTGCCGATGGTCAGCGAGCCATAATGTTGATGGTATTTTACCCGCAGCTGATTTGGCTGCAGAGGTTCACCCTGATCAAAACGGGCCTGAGTCGCGTGACGCTGCGCATCGAGGTCAACAATCAGGGTTCCGCTGGTGGGCAGGCATGGCGCTGACAGGGTCGCGCCGCAGGACTCAGCCTGTTGATACAACGCCATTTCCAGCGGGCGGGTGAGGGCATAGTTCAGCGCCATGTAATCACCCTGCATCAGGGATCGCGGGTCAACCGGGGCAAGAGGTAAAATCATGACCGCGCCTTGCTTCAGCAACTGCTCTTTTTGCCAGATGCTGACATTGACGGCTATCAGCGCCAGCGCTATCACAGCGCCAGCCAGCCATCGGCTCTGTTTATGCATTTTCACTGGCACCTCCGATTTGTGCAGGTAATACTTTTTTGACTCCCCATGCCAGCCCCAGTAAAACCAGACCACTGACCAGCAGCAGCAGGGATTTCTGCAGCAGAATTACCTCCAGGAAGTAATACCAGCCAATGACATACAGCACCATGAAACCGCCACTGACCACCAGCAACCCCAGACTTCCCTGATAACGTGCCATCAGAATTAACCACAATCCCAGCCCTATACCCGGTGCATAGAGGGCGGCGGCCCCGCAGATAAGCGCAGCGGGCAGCGTGATGATCGAAAACAGCGGCTGGCTGTGCCTTTTCTGACTGAGCGCACTCAGCACTAAGCCAGCCGCGATTCCTGTACCTGTCGCGGACTGAAGCGTGGAAAATTGCGATGCTGACCAGAGGAAATCCGTGAGATACGCCGCGTTAATCCCAAGGAAACTCAGCAACATCAGACCACAAGGTATGCCATACAGCAGGGGGTGTACCGCGTCAGCATACGGCCCTGACCGTAACCAAAGCTGATGACTGACAGTCCACATCCACAAAAATACGACTGCCGCCACCAGTACGGACACAGCAAGGCGTGCAGCCACCGGAGACAGGTAAAGCCGGGCCACAGAATGGCCCGCCAGCACCAGGAAAAAGGTCAGGGCAGTGATGGCCATAAACCGATAAGTACGGTCGGGCATCGCCATCGCCATTGCGGCCAGGATCGGCAAGGCAGTCAGTGAACTCAGCATAATAAAGCTGGCATCATTGCTCTGGATTTGCAGCAGAACGCCAGTTATCAGCCCGCACGTTGCCGCAATCGCCCATGCCAGCCCGAGGTGATGTTTACCGTCACGCTGACTGCTTAACAGGCCACGCGCAATGGCGGCAAGCAGCAGCGAAGGAATAATAAGGGTCGCAGCGTTCGGGTCTTCCAGCAGATCAGTGGCATAGAGCATCAGTATCATCAGTAACAGAATGATGATCGCTGCGACCCAGCCTCCGACGCTTAGCGCCAGCCTGAGATACCAGGGCAGGTCGGATGCGTGACCGCGTTGCTTAATTTCCTCAACCTGTGAGGCGTTCAGCAAACCCTGCTGACGCAAAGTGTCTGTCAGTAAGGTCAGCCTGGCCGGAACCAGATCGATTGGCCCCTTTTCAACCAGTTTGCGTTGCCACTTCAGCAGAATTGAACCATTTACCGCCACCCAGAATGCCAACAGGATGCCAGTCAAAAACAGATCACCCGTATCGTAGGCTAAAAGAAATAACTGCATAATTAGCGCACAGCCAACCACGGTCAGGCTGGCAATGCCCAGCGTCAGCATGCAGAGATCCTGATAGCGGTAACGGTACAGGTAATAACCTGCCAGCAGGGTGATCACCCAACCGCCGGTGATATAAGGAAGGTGGTCACCGCCGCCCCAGTCAGAGAGGTTCCCGGCCACGATGGCGGTCAGCTGAAGCAGTAAAAATCCCGCCATGACTCGCGAGAACCAGCGGCTTGCCAGCCAGCTCTTGGGATGATGCGTTATCGCGCACCAGGCTAGCGCTTCCCTGACAATCAGGCAGGCTGCCAGCAACGCCAGATATGCGTAGAGCACAGTGGGCGGGAGCCTGGTTAAACTGTCAGACGCGGCGAGATCCAGAAGTGACGACGGCAGGGTGTTGTAATAGAGCTGGAACGCCAGGTTAGCGACCAGCCAGCTGCAAAACCACAGGCTGTTTTGCCTGGCAATCAGCGCCAGCGGCAGAAGAACGTATAACCAGGCCCGAAATAGCTCCCAGCTGTCAGCACCGGTCTGATAAATCTGTCCATACAGCGCAAAAAGGGCACCGAAGCTTAACCCTGTCGCCAGTAATGCGTTGCGTGCCAGCGTGCTGTACCAGCGCCACCAGACAATCACCGCCAGCGCGACGATCAACAGCTCGGCCAGGGCAAATTTCGCCATTTTTGGCAGCCAGGCCCAGTTCCAGGCAACAAAGAACACCGCTCCGGCAACCAATGACAGTAATCCCAGACAGGAAAGAACCGGGATAAGAAACTGACGCCACTGAGCATCTGACGGTCTGATTCCACAGAAAGCAAAGATACGCTCGCAGGTCTCCGGGGTCAGGCTTCCTCCTTTCAGCAGGCGTGCGATCTGGCGACAAAGATACTCTGCCGTCCGTGACGGCATCCCGGTGATGCCATCGGGTGCAAGCTCCCTCATTCTTTCCCTGCCTCTGTTTGCGGTATGACTTTGATGATGAAGTTAACGGCTGTTCTTCCCTGCGATCAATCCGAGTGTCGGTCAGTAACGCTCTGCTGAGCGGCCGATGATTTTGCTGAACAAATGTAAACATCTTTTCCAGGATATAACAGCGTAAATCAAAGGGGAGGGGGAACTCTGCGCAATCTGCCGCATTATTTTGATCAAATAGTATCGTGGCCGTATTTTGGCTGCGTGAACATGACATCCGCCCCCGACGAACTCGATCCCCGCAGGCAGGCTTTACTGCTGTACTCTCAGGCGTACCGCATCACCCGCGTTGCTGAAATGCTGGGAGAGAAATCCGCAACCGTGCACAGCTGGATTAAGCGTGATAAGTGGGCGACTATGGCCCGTTGGATCAGATGCAACTGACCATCGCCGCGCGCTTGTATTTCTTAGACACCAACGCCCGTACCGTGCAGAGTTATTACGGCAACCTGTACCTGAATGAATATTTTTGGATCCCGAAGTTTCAGGAACTGCAGAAAGTGGCGTCCGGCATGGCGCTGCACGAAGTGGCGCCAAACTCACTTTTCCACCCCGTCCAGCCTGACACACAGCGCCTATCCGTTCTGGCCCGTAGCGCATTGATTTAAAGGGGTGAGTTCCTGAGTGGAAAAGCACATACGCTACCGGACGCCGCGCCGCATTGGGCGCGCTGCAGAAAACCGCCCATTCACTGAATCGGATTGCGGGCAGTTGCTATGCTGGCAGAGGTCCGAAGGCGCGGTATGAATCCACCAGTGAATCAAAAAGCGAGATATCTGAGCGACTTCTGGCGATAAGCTGGGCACCGGCAATGGCCGTGAAAATTGCACGCGCTCTGGATTCACTCTCACCTGAATCGCACACCTTCGCAGCCACGAGAAGTTTGTTCAGCCATGCAATGTTCACATCAGCAAACTTCTGTATTTCTGCATTCATTTCAGGAGGTAAAGTATCTTTTTCAGCGCCCATGAAACTGCCCAGGCAGAGACGATTTTCGGCCTCAAGTGATCTTCGGAAGATTTCAGGAAAGCGACGCAGCGCATCAATGGGTGATGGGCTTTCTGATTCGATCATCTCGAGCGCGAGCGCACCGTCCTCCCAGTATCGTCTGGCAACGGCAATACCCAACTCGGCTTTGCCTGGAAAATAGTAGTAAATACTCGCCGCTTTGATACCCACATCCTGCGCGAGGTCGCGGAAATTCAAACCGTTATAGCCCTGAGATTGGGCAATTTTCCTGGCCGCCTGCAAAATGGCTTCCCTGGTGTTGACGCTCATCTTGATGCCTTTGGTATTGGGATGATCTCTTAAATAGAGAACGCTAATTTACAGCAAACGCTTACCGGGTGACAGGGTGATTGCCATGAAAAACAGTAAGTTCAATGCATCCAGGGTGCTCAGGCAGAAGTCATTCCATCATGGTTTAGCAAGTAACATCGACAGCCGACGCTATCATAAGCACTCTGGTCACCGGGAAAGTCAGTAGATAACGAACCCGGCGTACCGGAGTTTACATTGAGTGGCGCTATTACCGGGTTGGCGAATCCAGCTCAGGAATGCCGCTGTTGCGATCGGCGTAGGCCGCCTGGAAGGCAGGACGTTTTGTCCAGCGCTGCCAGTACGCATCTAAGAACTCAAAACGCTCGTCCAGTGGAGTGGCATTGACCGGGAATTTCGAGAAGGCGATCGCGGTCGCCAGAGTCATATCCGAGAAGGTCGGGGCATCGCCGCCAAGCAGCCATTCGCGGCCGTCTGACAGATGGCGATTAACCAGCGCGGCGTGAGCCAAAACTTCTTTACGGCAGTGTTCACCCCAGGCCTCATTTTTGGTCAATTCCAGCTTGAAGCCGAGGCCGGTGTGCAACACGTGGAACGCTGTAACGATGCGGTACAGGATATGCACCCACACCCGGTTATCCCACATATTATCCAGACCCTGTTCCAGTGCTGTTTCTCCCATAATCTTGCGGCCCGGATACTCCTGATCAAGATAGCGAACGATGGCAGCCGTTTCAGAAATATAACTACCGTCAGCCAGTTCAAGGGTAGGTGTTTCGCCCCACGGATTCATATTCAAATGTCGCCAGCCACGCTGCTCTCCTCCAGGGGACATGTCATAGATGGTCTCGGAAAACTGGTCAGCGATGCCCTTTTCGTGCATGAAAAGCCGCAGGCGCTGTGGATTAGGAAAGGCCGAAGGTGATGTAAAAAGCTGAAGTTTAGCAGTCATGGTCGATCCTACAGGTTGATGGTTGGGGTATCTAACTAACGTTAGGTAGGTAAACATTAGCGGTCAAAGCAAAACACGTCAACACATGTCTAACACTTGTTAGGTTAATTTTTTGGTGACCTTCCTGCTTGATACGATATTTCAGCGGAGGCATAACTGAAGAAGGGGGGCAATGACGCCGGAGGGATGAAAAATGCAAATGAGTGGAGAGGTTCGATTCAAACGAGTTTTCAGGTGAGTTACATATTGGCAATTACTGTCGACTGGTTGCCATGCGGGCTGCTGGCCAACAGGAAGAGCCGGCTGGTAGTCCGGAAGCGCAAGGGCCACGGGGTGAGGTAGTAGCGGTTAGATCAGCCCATGAAGCCGACTGGTGTGGGCATCATCACTGGTCACAAAAATGAGCGGCCGCTGTGGCTTTGAGCGAAAAGCGGACGTCAAAATAATAGCGGCAGGGACGTTCTGCCATAATAAATATAACACCCGCTCGCGAACCCTTTTTGGTGTTGATTTTTCAGACAGAGTTGCAGGGCAGCATAAAACCCCCGGTTTTTACTGCAACCAGTCTATCCACGTTTTACTTTTTTAATTGTCATTTTTACTAACCAATACATGGCTAAAGCGTAAAACGCGATAACGGTCAAAAGGGAAAAGAACGTAACCGGATCCGTACCGGCTTCGTATACGTCATCCTGATAACTGCTGAAAATTTGGTGAGAATGTTCAACGAGCCACGCCGTCAGCGGATAGAGTGGCATCCCGTAACGCGACACCATAAAGGCCACAATAAAGCAGACGAAAAAACCCGCTGCTTTTCTAGCGAATTTTGCAGTTTGCAAAGTTAGTTTCTCCCTGAACGTCAACATAGCCGTATGCCATCAAGCTGTTTCGCGAACCCGGCACGCGGATTGTTTTTCTCCGGAGCAGCGCCTGTCTTACCGTATAGAAATCAGTACGCCGCACGAAGGTGATACACCCTTCACTTTCTCCGGAGCCGTCTGGCCGAAGAGGATGCAGGCGGAAACCGCCGCGGGCAACGCCATTGATGAAGATGGAATCACTCATCGTTTTCGAATCAAAGAGCGCAAACCACTCTGAATGATTTGAGTTGTTCCAGGTGTCGACGGCCCATCCTCTGATCTGGTTAGCGATACTGCCTTCAGGACGCGGAACAATCCAGTAGCGCCCGACCGGAATGGCACTGTTAGGCTTGTAGGTACAGTTTGGATCATTGGTATAAGGCTTTTGGCCGGAAAAGACCGGGAAGGTACCCACGCCGTAAACGTGCAGCTTTGCCTCGCCGCCGCCCTTTGTCAGATCGTCGTAGGTCATTCTCATTAACTGCATTAAACGCTCCCTGTAGGTTATAAGGCATGCCAATGAACCGGGCAATGCTACCATTCCTTAATAGAGAAGTTAACGGGCAGGCGGGCGCTTGACAGCCAGAGTTCATCTCATGCGAACCTGACAGCCTTATTTATCATAAGACTACTTGCCGCACCCCGCAAGAGGCCTTCGGCGCGATCCTTCAGCACAAATACTGACGTCCGCTTATGGCACTTAGCGGACAGTCAGGCGAATGTCCGCTATGAGCGAAGAGCGGACCGTCAGGCTTGCAGCAAGACGGCCAGTTAACTGGCA
>NZ_SBFD01000037.1:0-500 GCF_014156615.1 Pantoea pleuroti
CTGCATAATAAGCAGCTATTTAATCGCGATACGCAAGATAAATACCTGGCGCTCTATATTCGCTACTCGCAAGTGGCATCAGATTATCAAAACTCGGATAACTGGTTTGCTTTTGGTTTATATCAGGCGCTATTACCACTGGCCACCCAAACCTTTGATGGATCGATTCAAAGTGAAATTGCCAAACAAGCCTATGAACGCTTAATGCCATTTGGCTTTAAATCTGAACTGTTAGCAGATGCCTTACAGCTGAACGCCAACCACAGCGAAGAAGACCTCTATACTGACCAAACGCTGGTAGTCAGTTTGGTGCAAGCCGCCTATAAAGTATTAAAGAGCTTTGGCGTACAGTATATGTTGGTGGTGCTGGATGAGCTGGAAACCGTTGCAGAAGCCGCCACCTTTGGCCTGGAAGATGAACAAGATAAACGCCTCGATGGCCAGGCCATTCGCCTGATTGGTAAAGCAATTAAAGAGGAAGACCCTCGCCGTAAACTTCC
>NZ_SBFD01000005.1:0-5074 GCF_014156615.1 Pantoea pleuroti
TAACCGGTACTAATGACCCGTGAGGCTTAACCTTACAACGCCAGAGGCGTTTTTGAGAGACACGATTTTCAGCCTGTACCGGATATATCTGCGCGGCCTTACGGGCGGCGCGGAGACAGAATTTGCCTGGCGGCTTTAGCGCGGTGGTCCCACCTGACCCCATGCCGAACTCAGAAGTGAAACGCCGTAGCGCCGCTGGTAGTGTGGGGTCTCCCCATGCGAGAGTAGGGAACTGCCAGGCATTAATTAAGTGAAGAAGCCCCGCACAGTAGTGCGGGGCTTTTTCACGTCTGCAGATCGTGAAAAACCTCATCATAACCCCCGAAAACAGCCTGAGAACCCCTCTCTGATACGGTAAACTACGGCCAGATAACTCAGTAAAGGCCGTCAAATGTCCAGCCAGCATCTCTCCTTAAAAGCCGACAATACGCTTGGGCTTGAAGTACATACACAGAAACGCATCGTCGCCGAGACGCCAGCCGCCATTCTGGTAGCATGGCAGGCCAGCCAGAGTGATCAAACGCCTTTTCTCGTGCTCGGTGAAGGCAGTAATGTCCTCTTCCTGGAAGATTTTGCCGGTACAGTGGTGCTGAACCGCATCAAAGGCATCAAAATTCAGGATGAATATGAGTGCTGGAAATTGCATGTCGGGGCAGGTGAGAACTGGCATCAGCTGGTTAAAAGCACGCTGGAAAAAGGGATCACGGGCCTGGAAAATCTGGCGTTGATCCCCGGTATGACAGGTTCGGCACCGATTCAGAACATAGGCGCTTATGGCGTGGAATTAAAAGACGTCTGCGAATACGTGGATGTACTTAATCTGCACAATGGTCAGACAGAACGTCTCGATCGTGAAGCCTGCGAGTTTGGCTATCGTGACAGCATTTTTAAACATCACTATCAGTCAGGCTATGTCATCGTCGCGGTCGGGATAATATTGCCTAAGCAATGGCAACCGGTATTAACCTACGGCGATCTGAAAACGCTCAATCCGGTGACCGCCAATGCCTGGGATGTCTATCATGCGGTATGCCAGATGCGGCAGAGCAAATTACCCGATCCTAAAGTCACCGGTAATGTAGGCAGCTTTTTTAAAAATCCTGTAGTCACCGAGGCGCAGTGCAGCTCACTACTGACGCATTTTCCGGCTATGCCACACTATCTGATGCCAAATGGTGAAATCAAACTGGCAGCAGGATGGCTGATCGATCAGTGCCAGCTGAAAGGTTATCGCATCGGGGGCGCGGCAGTTCACCAGCAACAGGCACTGGTGCTGATCAACGCTGAAAATGCCACACCCGACGATATCGTTGCGCTGGCAAAAACCGTGCGAGCTCAGGTTGGTGAAAAATTCGATGTCTGGCTTGAACCCGAAGTGCGCTTTATTCAGGCGCAGGGTGAGTGTAATGCCATCGGGGTGATCGCATGAAAGATCATAATGTTCCGCTAAAGCTGGTTGATATCTTATCTGATGGTGAGTTTCATTCCGGTGAGCAGTTGGGTGAAACGCTGGGCATGAGTCGCGCAGCCATAAATAAGCATATCCAGACGTTAAAAAGCTGGGGTCTTGATGTCTATACCGTGACAGGTAAAGGTTACAGTCTTTCTGCCCCGATACAGCTGCTGGATGAGCAGGCGATACTCTCACAGGTTACGCAGGGTAACGTCTCGGTAATCCCGGTGATTGATTCCACAAATCAGTATCTGCTGGAACGTATGCATGAAATGGAGTCGGGTGCTGCCTGCATTGCGGAATATCAGCAGGCGGGTCGCGGCCGTCGTGGGCGTCAGTGGTTTTCGCCCTTTGGCGCGAACCTCTACATGTCTATGTACTGGCGTCTGGAGCAGGGGCCGGCAGCGGCGATGGGTCTGAGCCTGGTAATTGGCATTATCATGGCTGAGACATTACGTTCATTAGGGGCCGATGATGTCCGCGTAAAATGGCCCAATGATATTTACCTGAACGATCGTAAACTGGCGGGTATTCTGGTTGAACTGACAGGTAAAACCGGCGATGCTGCGCAGATCGTGATTGGTGCCGGGATTAACCTGGCGATGCGAACAGCCGATGCATCACAGATTAATCAGGGCTGGATTAACCTGCAGGAGGCCGGGGTAACGGTAAACCGTAATGAGCTGGCGGCACGTCTGATCAACAGTCTGCGCGAAGCTCTGCCGCTCTTTGAGCAGGAGGGATTAACCCCGTTTGTCGCACGCTGGGCTGCGCTGGATAACTTTATTAACCGGCCGGTTAAGCTGCTTATCGGTGAACGTGAGGTCCATGGTATTGCGCGAGGCGTAGACAGCCAGGGTGGTCTGTTACTGGAACAGGATGGCGAAATAAAAGCCTGGGTGGGTGGAGAAATATCACTGCGTCCTGTCTGAGTAAAAAAAGCCTGCAGAAACGCAGGCTTTTTTATGACTGCAGTTATTTACGTAAGCGAACCTTATCGACTGCATGATCGCCACTTTTGGTCATAATCAGGCTGGCTCGTTCGCGCGTCGGCAGGATATTTTCCTGCAGGTTAAGCCAGTTAATTTCTTTCCATAAATTGCCAGCAATTTCAACCGCTTCTGCCTCTGAAAGCTGGGCGTAATGATGGAAATAGGAGTCCGGATTGGTAAATGCGCCCTGGCGGAATTTCAGGAATCGATTGATATACCAGCTTTGCAGGAGATCTTCCTCTGCATCAACATAGATAGAAAAATCGACGAAGTCTGAAACAAAGACATGATGGGGATCGTGGGGATAGTCCATTCCACTCTGTAATACATTCAGACCTTCCAGAATAAGAATATCAGGCTGCTGTATCACTTTATCGCCATCAGGGATGACATCATAAGTCAGATGTGAATAGACCGGAGCGGTCACCTGACTGGCTCCCGACTTCAAATCGGAGACGAAATTGACCAACCGGTGCATGTCGTAGGATTGCGGGAATCCTTTTTTCTTCATTAACCCACGCTCTTTCAGCACGGCATTAGGATGAAGGAAGCCATCAGTAGTGATCAGTTCGACTTTGCGATGTTCAGGCCAGCGGCTGAGCAAAGCCTGCAAGACACGTGCAGTCGTGCTTTTACCGACCGCTACGCTACCCGCAATACTGATGATATAGGGAATTTTCTGGCCATTGGTGCCCAGAAATTGCTCCAGTACGGCCTGCCGGCGAACGTTAGAACTTATATAGAAATTAAGCAGACGCGAAAGTGGCAGATAAATTTCCGCTACTTCCTCCAGCGAGAGATCCTCGTTGATGCCCTCCAGCTGCGCGATCTCTTCCTCTGACAGCGTCATAGGAACGGAATCACGTAATGCAGCCCATTGCTCACGAGTGAACTCTAAATAAGGCGTTGTCAGGGGGGTCGTTTTATCCATAAGCATGCATCTGACCGCAAATTCATGGCTATCAACCGCGTGTTATCCGATAAGCAGGACAGCACAGGTGAAGTGAATCACGAATCGCTGGTTTATCAGTGAGAACAATGGGCTGGAGGGTATCACCAGTATGGCTTTTAACAGAAGTAAAAAGATAAACGTGCTCTCGCTTTCGTCGGCATACCCACAAAACATCATAGTAGCTTTAATTTTTACTGCTTTATCGTTGTTTATGATATTGCAGGTCATCACAGCGCATGTGCGGCTTTTATCTGCTTTTTACATCTGACTACGTCTGAATGACAAAACGCCGCCATAAGGGCATATAGAGAGGCTGAGGCGGTACAGATTCAATCTGTCCCATGAGGACTAAAGCAAAAGAACAAACGGTAAAGCGTCATTTTGAACGACTCCACGGCAGGTCATCGTCGTACCGACATAAGGGACACGCATGTCAAAACGGCCTGCTTTCTACAGAAAAGTGCCTGCACATGAAAAAAACAGCGCAGGCGAGGTCAAAAAAGCATCGTTCGGTACAGGCGTGTGAAATAAAAATGCTGCCTGCAGATTATTTACCTGCTGAAAAGCGACCCGGAGAAAGGCGTGAGGCAATAGCGCGAGCCGACTGAACCTATGAAAACAGGACCAGATTGCACAAATATTCTGCACAAAAACACTAAAATGCGATGATTTGCACAAATAGTAAGCGATAGAAAAAAATAAGCGATTTTTTAGTTGCATCCAGAGCCCGACCTTCCTAGAATGCGCACCACTTGATGCCGGCTTAGCTCAGTTGGTAGAGCAACTGACTTGTAATCAGTAGGTCACCAGTTCGATTCCGGTAGCCGGCACCATCAAGTAGGTGGGATTCCCGAGCGGCCAAAGGGAGCAGACTGTAAATCTGCCGTCACAGACTTCGAAGGTTCGAATCCTTCTCCCACCACCATCTCAACCTCGCGGTTGGGTACGCAGATGAACAACCTGTTTATCTGCCAGGTGAGTCACTTATCACCCTGAATTCAGACTGAGCGTTAGCGAAGTCAAAGTCGGTCAGCTTCGCTGACAGGCAGTAGATAGTAGAGAAACATCTCTGTTATCTACAAGCTACAGAAAGAACAGGTAGCCGAGTTCCAGGATGCGGGCATCGTATAATGGCTATTACCTCAGCCTTCCAAGCTGATGATGCGGGTTCGATTCCCGCTGCCCGCTCCAGATGTGCTGATATGGCTCAGTTGGTAGAGCGCACCCTTGGTAAGGGTGAGGTCCCCAGTTCGACTCTGGGTATCAGCACCACTTCCTTTAATCTCCCTCCTGATTTTCTCTGTAACTTCCTTGCAGTCAGGCATTGCCTGGTTAATGTGATGATATCATTGATATATCCGTGTCTTAGAGGGACTAGCGATGGCTAAAGAGCAATTTCAACGTAACAAACTGCACGTAAACGTGGGCACCATCGGTCACGTTGACCACGGTAAAACCACCCTGACTGCAGCTATCACTACCGTACTGGCTAAAACCAACGGCGGCCAGGCTCGTGCATTCGATCAGATCGACAGCACGCCTGAAGAAAAAGCCCGCGGTATCACCATCAACACCGCACACGTTGAGTATGAGACTGCTGCACGTCACTACGCTCACGTTGACTGCCCAGGCCACGCCGACTATGTGAAAAACATGATCACCGGTGCTGCGCAGATG